>CAZIGT010000188.1:0-6483 GCA_964538465.1 uncultured Thermoleophilia bacterium
GCCGCCTCGCCCTTCCGCCGCGCCTCGAGTCGCGCCTTCTGCCATACCCAAGGTTACGTCTTCCACCATTCGCGGGAATCCTCTGCAACTGGTATCTGTGCTCCGCCCATACCGGAGTGCCCCACCGCGGCAACCGCGACCAGGCCGATGAGGAGTCTGCATGTTCTACTTCGACACGACCTACCTGCTGTTCATCTTCCTGCCCATCCTCGCCCTCTCGCTGGGGGTGCAGATCTACCTCAAGAGCACGTTCGGAAGGTGGAGCCGCGTGCGCAACAGCTCCGGTCTCGACGGTGTCAGCACCGGCCAGGCACTCTTCGCTCGCACGGACCTCAAGGAGATCCCCTTGCAGCGCACGCACGGGTCGCTCACGGACAACTTCGATCCGCGGGCCCAGGTCGTCAACCTCTCGGACCCGGTCGCCGGCACGCCGTCCGTCGCGGCCATGGCGGTCGTGGCGCACGAGCTCGGCCATGTCCAGCAGTATCAGCAGAAGTCGGCGCTCATGGGCGCCCGCAACTTCCTGGTGCCGGCGGTGCGGTTCAGCCCCATGATCAGCTACATCGCGATCTTCGCCGGACTCATCTTCGCCAACGCGTCCTGGGCTCCGGCGGCGCTCTGGATCGGGGTCATCTTCTTCGCCCTGCTCGTCCTGTTCTCCATTCTCACGGTCCCAGTGGAGATCAACGCGAGCCGGCGAGGCATCGCGATGCTACGGCAGGCCGGGCTCCTCAAGACAGATTCGGACGCGCAGGGTTCGAAGGCCGTGCTCACTGCGGCCGCCCTCACCTACCTCGCGGCGGCCGTGGGAGCCGTGCTCCAACTGCTCTACCTGATCGCGCTGGCGCGCGACTGACGGACGCGGGAGCGCAACGCTGGCTCCCGCACACGCGCGGCGGATCAGCGGACGATGAACCGCCGCGACGCCGTGTTCGTTGACTTGTTGCCGGCAGCGTCGACCGCCACTGCGCGCACCGTGTACTTGCCTCGGGGCAGCTTGCACGTGAACCGTGCCGTGTGTGCCGTGCCTGTGGTCACCCATCCCCGCACCCTATACCGCAGGACGACCACGCCGTCCTTACGCTTCACGACGATGGTCGCCTTCACCGAACCGCGCGATGGTGCCTGGTCTTTGGCGACGTAGCGTACTGCCGCCGTCCTGTTGCGGCGCACCAGGACCTTCCGCGACACGGCCGTCGTGGGCCGTCGGGTGTCGATCTTCACGCTGCACGTGCGCGTCGGCTCTACGTTGCCGGCTTCATCCACCGAGCGGTACGAGATGGTGTGCACCCCGTCGCCGCTGTGATCGGCCGGAGCGGCGACTGTGACCTCGGCAAGACCCGCGTCCTCCGCAACGACCCAGGCGCCGCCGTCCACGCTGTACTCGGTCCGCGCCACGCCCGCTCCGGTCTCCCCGTCGTCTGCCTCCAGCGTCACGAGGACCTCCTCGTTGTACCAGTCGGCGTCGGCGTCGTCCGTGGTCAAAGGCGGCGTCGTATCGCCGACCGGAGGAATGGTCGGGTCGTCAGGATCCTCTGTGGGCGGCGCGGACGTCTCGTTCGTGAAGGCCTTGAGGCAGACGTTGCCCTCAAGCCCGGTGGAGTCGAAGTCGGTCCAGGTCGACCCGCCCGATGAGATGAAGCTCTCCCCCGGACTGCCGGTCGACTGCTCCGAGTAGCCCGAGTACCACATCTCGATGGGGATCGGGTACGTCCACCCGGGCGTAGTGAACTTCACGGCGATCACGTAGTGCTGGCCATTCGCCACGACCGGCCCGCCGGCAAGGCTGACCGTGTGGTAGCCCGCATACGTCTCTGTGCCGCTCGCGAGCCTGGTCATGTTCGTCAGGTCAGGTGAGGACAGGTTGCTGCCGTACCACACTTCGTACGAGGAGCCCGGTTTCATGGTCCAGAACGAGACGGCGGCCAACTGCTCGCCGGAATCCGCCACGAAGTGGTTCGCGCCCCAGGCCGTCTGGCCGCCATAGCCGAAGCAGTCGACCAGGCCCAGCGTGTCGTACTGATAGACGTTGTCGTAGTTGCTGGCGGCCTCGGCGTTCACGTATGCCCAAGGCTCGGCGCCGATGAGACCGTCGTAGTAGGAGACCCAGAAGTACCCGGAAGAGCCCCAGCCAGTGCCCCAGCTGTTGCGGACGAGCCAGGCCCCATCGCCCGCCGGAGTCGAGTTGAAGTTCGAGGCCGGATAGGCGTCATCCCAGCCGATGATGGCGACGGCATGATTGGTCCGCGATGACGCGCCGGACGGCATGTAGAACGCCGTGTGCGCGGAGTTGTAGTACGTCGAGCTCCAGTAGATGCTCACGGACACCGCGCCGGTGTCCATGACCGCTTGCTTGAGCGCGTCGTTGCTGGTCCCGCTGGCCGCGGGTATCCAGCGTACCTCCTGCACGTGCCGTCCCGGCGTGAGCCCGGGTGGCGTGATCCCGTCGCCGTAGGCGTCCTGCGCCTCGGTCACGGGCCCTGCCCAGCGTGTGAGGTAGGCCGTGGCCATATAGTCATTGCCGCCGTTGTTGTACGGATCCGCGAACCCATACCCCGAGTTCAGGACCATGTTGTCTTCGGAGAAGTCGTACGGAAGGCTGCTCAACAAACCCGACTCCAGCGAGGCCATGGCTGCGAAGCTCCAGCAGGTCCCGTAGGGGTTCTGGTTGCGGATGGCACTCACCCTATCCAGGGAGCGCAGGTCGTACGAGGCCGGCAGCGTATCGAGCGAGTCGAGGCCCTGCGCGAGGCTCTTGGCGTTGGCTGTGGTACTGGCCGGTCGCATGAATGGCGACTGCGTATACCCGTATGGGGACTCAAGCACGGTCATCCTGAGCTGCCGCGCCGATCCGGCCGCAGCGGCCGTCGCTGCCCGGCTTTGCGCCGCGATGAAGCACATCATCAGAACCGAGAGCAGGAGCACGCAGAGAAAGGCCGACGCCACAAGCAGCGGATCCGGACGGGACCGCACGCGGCAGCCCGACACGCGTCTGGGTTCCACAGACGACCTCCCTGAGTTCCGCGCTTCACACCAAGCGCCCTGTTTCAGGAATCGGCCGAAACGGATACACGGCTTAGGCCGCCGTGCGTCTAGCGTTGCCAGTCCAGACTACTCGGGCGCCAGTCCCCCCGGCGCCCTCCCAGTGATCACCCTCCGTCTATGCGCGTGAGGGCGAGGGTGTAGGCGCCGATCGAGATCGCTCGGGCGGTGCCGAGACGGGAGATGCCCACGC
The DNA here is from genome assembly GCA_964538465.1 of uncultured Thermoleophilia bacterium. Taxonomy (GTDB): domain Bacteria; phylum Actinomycetota; class Thermoleophilia; order UBA2241; family UBA2241; genus UBA6103. The sequence goes on from CAZIGT010000188.1 coordinate 3,236, forward strand.
CGATGGCCTTGGCGGCGTCGTAGACGACCGTGCGCGAGGACCCGGGCACCTGCAGCTCGCGCACGTCGCCGCGCAGGAACAGCGCGCGGTCTTCGACGCTCTCCAGGTTGTAGACGCGGCTCTCGGTGCGCGGTATCGGGCTACCGAACGGCGCGTCGAAGGCGGCGTTCATCTCGCGCACCATGCGCTTCAGGAATAGGCGGTGTGCGCCGGACAAGCCGCCGCCCACCACCACGAGCCCGTCGATCAAGGAGACGGCGGAGGCCAGCGCGTCGCCCGCGACCACAGCCAGCTCCTCGTACGCGCGCCGGGCCGCGGCGCGGTCGCCCTCCGCCCTGCCGAGCCCGATCTCGTTGATTTCCTGCGGGCTCGGGCATTCGCCCGGGTCGACGCCGCTCTCCCGCGCGTACACGCGCTGGACGCCCCTGATGGAGACGCTCTCCTCGACGGTCCAGGCGGGCACCAGGCGGTTGCGCAGGCGGTTGATCTCGCCGGAGGCGGAGTTGTCGCCTTCGTAGAGACGGCCGTCGACGACCACGCCGGCGCCGAACCCGGTGCCGAACGTGGCTCCGAGCAAGTTGCGATAGCGACGCGGACTCTCCGCCTGCTCCAGCAGGCCGTTCACGTAGGGCAAGAAGCCGGCGATCGACTCACCCAGGGCGAACAGATCACCATCGTTGCTGGTGAACACCGGGATGCCGAACGCCTCCTCCAGGGCCGGGCCGAGCGCCACCCCGCCGCGGAAGATCGGAAGGTTGACGAGGTCGCCGATGATGCCGCGCAGGTAGTCGGCCGGCCCCGGGAACGCGAAGCTGATGGCGACCGGCTCGGCGAACACGAGAGTGGCACCACGGGCGCCGGCCCGTATCAGCACCTGGTCGTGCACGCGGCGGAAGCCGGTGATGAGGGGCTCCAAGAACTCGTCGAGTGTGTCTGTCTTGGCCGGCAAGGTGACCGGCGGCACGATCTCGCGCTCGCTCTGCACGGCGCAGAACACCAAGTTCGTGCCGCCGGCATCCAGGGTCAGCACCACGCGCGGATCTTCGACATACCTCGTCGGCATCCGCCGCCGACGGTCACCGTCACCGACCATCCATCATCCTCTGCATGCGTTCATCCCGACATCCACGCGACTCCTTCCGCTCGGGACACCGCCCTCGCGGCGGAGCGCCGCCCGTTCATTCGGTCGTGCGGAAGCGCCACACGCCGATCACGAAGAACCCGGCCGCCCACGCGACAGCGATGCCCACTGCGGGCAGCACCTCGGCTATGCCCCATCCGCGCAAGCTTATGCCACGGAAGGCGTCGAGGGTCCACGCCGTGGGCAACACATGGCCGATAGCGGAGAACGTGGGACCGGTGATCTCCAGCGGGAACCACCCGCCGGACATGGCGGCCCATGCCATGGAGATGAGCACCGAAGCGCTGACGAGCGCAGGTTCTGACCCGAACAGCGTGGCCAGGAGCAGGCCCAGACACGAGACCAGCACCGAGAGGCCGATCATCACCATGAGAAGCGCGACGGGTGCGGCGAAGTAGTCCACGCCGAAGACCAGCGCGCCGATCACGATGAGCAGGACCTGCTGTATGAAGGTGAGGATGAACATGCCGAGGATCTTGCCGCCGATGAGCTGCGTCTTGGTGGCCCGCGTGGTGAGCAGGCGCTGCAGCGTGCCACTGCGCCGCTCCATGATGAGGGCGACACCGGACGTCGAGATGCTGAACAGGATGAAGTTGATGATCATGCCGGGCGACGTGAGATCGAAGCCCGTAGGCACCTCGCCTTCCTTGGAGCCGGAGCGGACCGTCTGCACGGTGAGCGCCGGGTCGTCCAGGCTCGCCTCTGCCGTGGTCTGCGCTTCCCCGCTGATGCCGGCGAAGCCGCCAGCGTCCGGGTACTCATGGTCCACGGCCTCCACGGCGGCCTGCGCAGCCCGCGCCGCTGATGCCTGCTCACCGGCCAGCGAGAGCACCTCCTGCTGGATCGACTGTGCGACGCTCGACCCCGCCTCTCGCACCAGCACCAGCCGCACGGACCCGCCGCCGGCGATGGCGTCCGAGTACCCGGCCGGGACGATCAGGCCGGCGGCTACCTTCTGATCGGCCACGCGCAGTTCGACCTGCTTGGCGCCGGCGAGCTCGACCTCCACGACCTTCGACTTCCGCAGCTCGACGACGAGCTCCCGCGCCGCGTCGCCGCCCTTGTCGACATTGGCCACGGCCAGGGGATAGCGGCTCTCGGGGTCGCTGAACAACAGGCCCAGGAAGAGCGTGAAGGCCAGCGGCATGGCCAGCGTGAAGAGGCCGGCCAGCTTGTCGCGGCGCGTCTCGAGCAGATCCTTGGAGGCCAGCGCCCACACCCGCCTCATGCGAACCGCCTCCGCAGGATGACCACCGACGCCACGAAGAACACGATGGTGAAAGCGAGCACGACCGCCACGCCGAGGGCGATGTCGCCGAGCGTGCCGCCCCGCATCGCCGCATCCCAGCCCAGGAGCAGCCAGCCGTTCGGCGTGAACATGCGGAGCACGTCCGCCACGCCGCCGGTGTCCACCGACCCGGTGAAGTTACCACCGAGCAGCGCGAGGACCAGGTAGATGCCGGAACCGATGGCACCCTCCTGAGCCAAAGTGTGCGTGAGCGACCCGATGAGCATGGCCAGCGAGCTGGCCACCAGACAGCCGGCCAGACAGAGTACGACGGTGGTCGGCGCCGACCCCCAGTCGATGCGGAAGAGGAGCCATCCGGCGAGAAGGATGATGATGGACTGGACCAGCACCGTGAGGAACGCGAGAACGTACTTGCCGCCCAGGATCTGCGAGTGCGGAGTGGGCGTGGTGAACAGACGCGCGAGCGTACCCTGCTGCTGCTCCACCAGGATGGTACGGGCCGCTACCGAAGCACCGAACAGGATGAAGAAGACGAGCTGCCCGGCGAGGACCATGGCGGTGACGCCGACCTCATTGGGCTTGCCGCCGTCCGCCTTGCTCACCTCAGGCGCGCGGCCGGCGACTCTCACGCCGCTCTCGCGCGCCCCGGCTGCATAGCGCTCGGCGGCGCGCTGCGCCGTCGCCGTGATACGGGATACGTCGACGCCGCCCGAGGCCATCGCCGCCTTCGCACCCAGTGCGGCCGCGGAGGCGGCCGCCGCCCGCGCCCCGTTGAACTCGCCGAGCACCTGCTCGACCCGCCCCTCGATGATGGCCGGCCCCCCCGCGCGCGGGGGGGGCTCGTAGACTTCGCCGGCC
>CAZIGT010000189.1:0-6044 GCA_964538465.1 uncultured Thermoleophilia bacterium
ACTCGACCGGGTTGTACCTGGCGACGCTCTGCATCCAGCCCGACATGAGCACCCGGGCCATGAACACGGAGCTCATGAAGGTGAGCGGCAGCGCCGGCGGGGTGATCTTCGACAACCAGCGCCACTGCGCCGTCGGCGGCCGCAGGGCTCTGGAATCGGCGGGCTACGCCGAGGGCGCCGATCGCTACGAGATCAGGTTCACCGGCGACGCAGCAAGGTGACCGTGGGGACCGTCTAGGGCGTTGCGCGGGCGCTGCCCTGCGACCGCGGCCGGCGCTCAGATCCAGGAGGCCGGCCCACCCTTCCGCCGCGGCCTGCGCCCGCTGCTAGCCCCCGCCTGGGCCATCGCCCGCTCGAACGCCGCCGTCGCCGCGCTCCCGAACGTGCTGAACACGACCCGCTCCACCGTGCCGCCACCGCGGGCACGCACCCACTCCGCGGCGGCGGTCACCATGAGGCCGGCGCACTCGTCCAAGGGAAAGCCGCCCACGCCGGTGCCGAACGCCGGCAGGCCCACCGAGCGCGCGCCCAGCTCCTCCGCCACCTGCAGCGCGCTCGCCGTGGACCGGCTGATGATGTCCGCCGACGTGCGCAGATCCTGCCCCATCACGGCGGCGTGGATCACCCAGCGGGCCGGCAGATGCCCAGCCGTGGTGGCGACCGCCGAGCCGATCGCGATCGGCCCCTTCGCCACCGCTTCGCGCTCGACCTCAGGCCCGCCGCCCCGCCTGAGCGCGCCGGCCACGCCGGCGCCCATCCAGAGGTGGTCGTTCGCCGCATTCACGACAGCGTCGACGTCCAGCGCCGCGATGTCGCCGTCGGCCACCGTGAACTCCACATCCCCGATGCGCATGCCGCCTCCTCTCCCCCGCCGGGCCGGCCTGACCGGCGCCATTGTGGGCCGGCAGTCGCCGACGAAGGTTCTTGCGCCGATCCGGTCAGGCGCCGGTCCCGGTACCGGTCCGGTTCGGCACCCATCCAGCGGCTAGGATACGCCGCGAGCGGATGCGGACGCTGCCGCGCGGAGCGCGCGCCAGCCACCGCGCGCGCGAGCCGGCGCACGCGCGTCACGCCGCGAGCGCGCGAGCGGGCGCGGCTGATACCATCCTCGACGAGGGCAGCGGTTGTTCTCTGCAGGGGGTGCCCCATCTCCGCCACCCGCATCATCTGGGTCTGCATGGGCCTGCTCGATGCCGCGATCTGGGCGGCCATCGTGGTCATCAGCAAGCGGCTGCTGCGTGTCATAGACCCCGTGGTCCTCAACTTCGTGGTGCGCGTGCTGGCGCTCACGTTCATGGTGGTCATCGGCGTGCCGCTGACCGCGACGCACTCGTGGAGCCTGGATTTCGACCTCACGTGGGCCGTCTTCGGCTACATGTCGCTGATGGCCTTCGTCACCTGGATCATCGCCTTCAACGCCTATTACTACTCGCTGCGTCACGGGCAGGTGAGCGTGGTGGGGCCGATCAGCTCGAGCGACCCGGTGTTCACGGCGCTCTTCTCGTGGGTGGTGGGGGGAGCCTCTTTCGGCGGTTTGATGATCGCGGGGCGGGTGCTCACGGTGGCCGGCGTGCGGCTCATAGCACGATGGAGGGGGTCGGAGACCGGCGACGTGGAGGAGCCGGCCGGCTCCGAGCTGGTGCTGCCGGCCCAGCCGACCGGGACCGAGACGGCGAGGCCGTTGCGGAGCGCAGGCACCCAGATGGCGGCGCAGGCCGCAGGCGCCCAGGCGACGGCGCAGCCCGCAGGTGCCGAGGCGGCGGGTGCGCCGGTACTCACTGGCACAGCGGCGGGCCCACCCGGCGCGCTGGCCGCGCCCGCCGACGGCGTCCCGGAGACGGGCGCTCAGGTGGTGGCGGGTCCGGCCACCGACGGCGTGCGCCCCACGATGGGCAACGTGCAGATCGTGGGGCTCGCCCTGCTGTGCGCGGCCGCCTGGGGCCTGGCGCCCATCATCATCCAGGCGGCCATGGACCAGGTCGGCGGTCCCAGCCTCTGGATGCTCATGCTGAGCCAAGGCCTGGGCGCCCTGTTCCTGGCGCCGCTGGTGTGGCGGCGGCGCGGCCGCATCACCATACGTCCGGTCACGCCGCGAGAGCGCCGGATCCTCGGCTGGCTGCTGCTGGTATCCGGCCTGCTCGAGGCGCTGTTCAGCATCCTCTTCTACTTCGTGATCGATGCCGTGGGCGCGGTGCTCACCACCATCACGGTGGCCGCGTCGCCGGTGTTCACCATCCTGGCCGGTATCCTGTTCCTGAGGGAGCGGCCGAGCGCCAAGCTGTTGTTCGCCGCCGCGGTCACGCTCTGCGGCGTGTTCCTGGCGACCATCGACCGGCTGTAGCCGCGCGCGGCTAAACGCGGCCGAGCCAGTCGGCGGCACTCGGCAGGCCGGCCAGCGACGTGGCCGAGCGCACCGCGTCAAGAACAGCCGCGGCGAACGCTTCGGCGGCCAGGGCGCCGATGACGCTGACGTCATGCTGCGCGCCGGTCGTGCCGGTCGCCAGCGCGAAGATGGTATCGCCATCGACCATCGTGTGGGCCGGGCTGACGACGCGCGCCAGCCCGTCGTGCGCCATGAGCGCGACGCGCGAGCTGTCGGCCTTGCCCAGGCGCGCATCGGTGGCGACTACGCCGATGACCGTGTGCGAGGCCCCGGGGGCGTCCACGGAAGCCGAGCGGGCTGTCTCGGCGGGCCGAGCGTCGGCCCCGCGCGAGGTGGCCTCGCTGTGCGGGGGACCGGCGGCCAGGGCGCCCGCTATCTGCGAGAGGGCGCCCGAGCGCAGGAGGGCCGCGGTGTCGGCGAAGCCGCCCGCCGCGACCCCCGTACCCGCCGACGCCTGCGCGCTCGCGACCCGCGCCCCCGCCACCACCGAACGCGAGGCCGGGTCGATCACGTCGCCGTACGCGTTCACGACCGCGATGGCCGCCACCACGGGCCCGCCCGGCACGCGCACCGCGGCGCTGCCCAGGCCGCTCTTGGTGACCCACTCGCGGCCGAGCGCGTGCCCCACAGCCGCGCCTGTGCCGGCGCCCACGCAGCCGCGAGCGACGGGCGCCGCCGAAGCAGCGGCCGCGGCCGAGTACCCGGCCTCCGAGCCCGGCCGCACGTCCGGCCGGCCCACCGCCAGATCGAAAATCACGGCGGCCGGCACTATCGGCACTCGGGCCACGCCCACATCGACCCCGTGGCCCTCTTCCTCCAGCCAGCGCATGACGCCGTCGGCAACGGCGAGACCGTAGGCGCTGCCGCCGCTCAACACCACCCCATGCACGCGGTCGACCAGCGTCGTGGGCTGGACAGCATCCGTCTCGCGCGTGCCGGGAGCCCCGCCGACCACCGCCACCCCAGCCGCGGCGCCCCGCGGGCACAGAACGGCCGTACACCCGGTGGCGGCATCGAGGTCGGTCCAGTGCCCGACGAGCAGGCCGTCGACGGCCGTCAAGGTATTGTTGCCGGCAGGCATGCCGCGCCTACTTCCAGCGGCCGAACAGACGCCGCCGCACGGCGGCGCGCTTCAACCACTGGATACCCTCGGTGGGGTTCAGCTCCTTGGGACAGGCCTCGATGCAGTTGGTGATCGTGTGGCAGCGATACGCCCCGCGCTCGTTGTCGAAGTAGGGCAGGCGCTGCTTGCGCGCCTCGTCGCGCGAGTCCACCTCGAAGCGGTAGGCCTTGAGCAGGGCCGCCGGCCCGATGTAGTCGTCCTCGTACCAGACCGACGGGCACGAGCTATAGCAGCAGCCGCAGAGGATGCAGTCGATGGGCATGTCGAGCTTCTTGCGGTCCTGGGGGCTCTGGGAGATCTCGAGCTCGGGATCGGCCGACTCGCGGATGAGCCACGGCTTGATGAGTTCGTACTTGGCGAAGAAGCTGGTCATGTCCACGACCAGGTCCTTGACCAGCGGCAGGTGCGGCATGGGCTCCACGGTGATGGTCTTGCCCTCGAAGTGGAGCACGTTGGTCTGGCAGGCCAGGCGGTAGCGGCCGCCGATGTACATGGCGCAGGAGCCGCAGATGCTGGCGCGGCAGCAGTAGCGGAAGGCGAGGGAGCCGTCCTGGGATTCCTGGATGGCGAACAGGGCCTCGAGCACGGTGAGGGTGCCCTGGTACGGCACGGTGAACTCGTCCCAGCGGTCGGTGCGCCGGCCGCCGGAGAGCGGGCCGTCGGCGGCCGGGTCATAGCGGTTGATGCGCAGCTTGACCTCGGGCATCAGCGCTGCTCCATGACGCGATGGGCGCGGTGGGGCGTGGCGAGAGCGCCGGAGCGCACGGCGCGATGGGCGCGCGAGGCGGCGGCAGGCCGCTGAAGCCGCGCGCGCATCAGTACTTGCGCTCCTGTGGCTCGAACAGCCCCAGCTCGACGGGGCGGTAGTCGAGGCTGGGCAACGCCTCGCCCGGCCGGTAGGTGGCCATGGTGTGGCGCAGCCAGTCGGCGTCGTTGCGCTCCGTGAAGTCCGTGCGCGAGTGCGAGCCGCGCGACTCGGTGCGCGCCAGCGCGCCGGCGCCCACGGCGAGCGCCACGTCCAGCATGCCCTCGAGCTCGACGGTGCGCATCATGTCGAGGTTGAACGGGCCGCCGGTGTAGGCGAGGCGCACGTTGCGGGCCCGCTCGCGCAGATCGACCAGGGCGTCGACGCCCTCCTGCATGGTCGCCTGGTCGCGGAAGATCCCAAACTTCTCTTTCATGGTGACGGTCATGCCGGCGCGGATGGCGTAGGGGTCTTCCCCATCCGCGCGGCCGGCCAGCTCGGCCACGTAGGCGGTCATCTCGTCGACCGCCTTCTCCCCACGACCGTTCTTCTCGGCGCGCTCCACTGCGTTGCGCGCCTCATGCGCCGGCCCCGGCTCGTCTTCGCCCATGAGCTCCTCGACGACCCTGGCCCCGGCTCGCTTACCGAACACGATCGTCTCGAGCAGCGAGTTGCCGCCCAGCCGGTTGGCGCCGTGCACGCTGACGCAGGCGCACTCGCCGGCGGCGTAGAAGCCCGGCAGCGGCGTGGCGCCGTCCACGTCTGTGTCGATGCCGCCCATCGTGTAGTGCTGGCTGGGCACGATGGGGATAGGCTCCTTGACCGGGTCCACGTTCTCGAAGTGGATGGACAGGTCGCGGATGCCGGGCAGCCGCTCGGCGATCTTGGCTTCGCCCAGATGGCGCAGGTCGAGATAGACGTACGCCTGCCCGTTGATGCCGCGGCCCTCCAGGATCTCCGTCCAGATGGCCCGCGAGGTGATGTCGCGCGGGGCGAGCTCCATGGCCTTGGGCGCGTAGCGCGCCATGAAGCGCTCGCCGTCGTTGTTGAGCAGGTAGCCGCCCTCGCCGCGGCAGCCCTCTGTCATGAGGATGTTGGTGGTGCGCAGGCCGGTGGGATGGAACTGGATGAACTCCATGTCCTTGAGCGGCACGCCGGCCTGGTAGGCGACGGCTGCTCCGCCGCCCGTGGAGATGATGGCGTTGGTGGTGTTGGAGTAGATGCGGCCGGCGCCGCCGGTGGCCATGACGACGGCCTCGCCGAGGAAGGCGTGGAACTGGCCGCCGGTCATGTCGTAGGCCACCACGCCTATGCAGCGGCCGTCTTCGACGATCAGGCGGGTGACGAACCACTCCACGTAGAGCTTGATGCCGAGCATGTAGCTGCGCTCGACCAGCGTGTGGAGCAGGTAGTGGCCGGTCTTGTCGGCGCCGTAGCAGGTGCGCGGAAAGCCGGCGCCGCCGAACGGCCGCTGGGCGATGCGCCCGTCGTCGTAGCGGCTGAACGGGCAGCCCCAGTGGTCCATCTCGTAGATCACGCCGGGCGCGTCCCTGCACATCTGGATGGCGGCGTCCTGATCGGCGAGGTAGTCGCTGCCCTTGACGGTGTCGAAGGCGTGCTTCTCGGGTGTGTCGTCGTGGCCGTCCGGGTTGTTGGCGAGCGCCGCGTTGATGCCGCCTTGCGCGGCGCCGGAGTGGCTGCGGCCGGGATGGACCTGGCTGAGGATCGCCACGTCGACGCCGGCCGCCTCGGCGGCGGCGGCGCCGCGGAGCCCGGCGCGCCCGCCGCCGCCC
>CAZIGT010000189.1:6054-6468 GCA_964538465.1 uncultured Thermoleophilia bacterium
TAGCGTGGTAGACGACGGCAAGCAGCAGCACGATGTCGTTGACCAGCACCGCGCCGCCGGCGAGCCTCTCGGCGATGTTGTCGAAGTCCACCTCGCCGATGGCCAGATAGTGGGTGAGCACGAGATGGATCAGGATAGTGACGATCACGATGACGGCGGTGACGCGCTGGGTGAGCCAGGGCCACATCCCCCCGCGACTGCGATCGAGCGTTTCGGTTCTCACGTTCGTCCTCCGCGCCTAGAAGATGAGGGGGGCGGCCTTGAAGGCGAACCCCCAGGCGATCGCCGCGGCGATCACCATGCTCACCCAGAACATCGCCTTGTGATGGCGGATGCCGATCCCGAGGTCCATGAAGATGATGCGCAGGCCGTTGAACGCGTGGAACAGCACAGCGGCCACGAGCACGAAGTCGA
>CAZIGT010000190.1:0-6453 GCA_964538465.1 uncultured Thermoleophilia bacterium
GCCGGCTGCAGCTCAGAGACTGAGGCCCCCGCTCTGCATGAGAGTGTTCATGAGTTCCTCGAACGACTTGGCGCCGCTGGGGACCTCGACGGTGAAGTCCTTGTTGAAGTCGGCCATGGTGAACTCCATGGAGAAGTCCATGGACTCCAGGCCCTCGGCGCCCTGACGATCGGCCTCCGGCAGCGCCATGAAGTCGATCTTCGCGCTGGCCGTCGTCTTGTACATGTAGAAGTCGTCCTTGCCGATCCAGTAGTCGACCTGGACGTCCTTGACGGCCGTCTTGAGCATCTCGACGCTCTTCTGCAGGTCCTCGGGATCCGCGCCCTCAGCGGTGCTGCCCAGGATGGACCCGAGACCGGACGCCGAGCCCAGCAGAGTGCTCATGTCGGTGGCGACTTTCTCGATGTCGATGGCTTCGCTGATGTGATAGGTGGTCACGCCGGCGACATCTTCCTCGCCTTCGATGGTGTAGTTGCTGGCCCACGTATTCGGATCGATGCCGAGCTGCTTGATGAGGTCGGTGAGCTTTGCCTCCTCAGCGGCGCTAGGAGAGGCGGTGCTACCCGTCATGCCCTGCACCATGTCCTCGGAGATCGAGTACCAGGTGCCGTCCCACTGCACGTACACGACCTTGTCTGCCATGCGCAGGCCGACGTCGTACTTCTTACTCATTAGCTCGGCAGTGAGCGTCACATCGAGCTTCTGCGGGTCGTTGCCGACCTTGCCGTCCATCGCTACGGTGATGGGGCTCGAGAGGAGCGCCTTCATCTGCTCGTCGGTGACCTTCGAGGCATCGCCCGTGACGCCGAGAGTCATGTCCAGGCCCATGGTGGCGGAGTTGACGCCCTCCATGGTCGTGCTGCTCTTTTTGACGATCTGCTTGGCGGTCAGCTCCGCCGCCGCTCCGCCGCCCCCGTCGTCGGTTGCCTTCTTGTCGTCGCCGCCGCAGCCGACGGCTGCCAGCGCGGCGATGGTCACCACGGCCACAATGATGCTCAGCCACTTACGCATACAAGACCCCTTTCGAGAAGGTACTAAGCGAATCGCCCACTTGCGCGTGGACCCACGCCTTTGCTGACGAACAGACTGTTTCTTCCCTGAGAAGCCACCACCTGCACCTGTGCCTTCCCTCTCCCCCGTGCCGGCTCGAGCGCCGGACCGGCCGGAGCGGCCGTGCTGCTCCACATCGCACTTAGCGTGTGGACTTCGGCGAGACCACGACCGCTCGATTGGGCTCCTGGCCTTCTGAGCTCGTCTCCACTCTGGGGTCGTCTTTGAGACGCAGGTGGATGACCTTTCGTTCGGCGGCGCTCATCGGCTTGAGCATGATGGCCTCGCGTTCGCGGCTCACCCGCTGCGCCACCCGGTCGGCCATGGCGTGCAGCGACGACGCGCGACGGTCGCGGTATCCCTCCGCGTCCACGACCACACGGCGACGGCTCTTGCGCCGCCGGTTGACCGCAATGGCGCAGATGTACTGGAGAGCGTCTATGGTCTGGCCGTGACGCCCGATCAGGATGCCCAGGTCCGGGCCGCTGAGGTCGGCGACCACCGCCTCTCCGTCGTCGTGGACGTCGACCTGGGCGTCAAGGCCCATACGTTCCACCACTTCGCTGAGGAACTCCCGCAGATCCTCGGCCAGCGGTTCCAGCTCCACGTCGGCAGGCTTGGCGCTGGGCCGCACGCGCGCCTCCACTTCGGCGCCCTTGCGCCCACGGCCGAAGAAGCCTCCACGCGCGCCCTCTTCGACGACCTCGTACTCCACGTCCGCTTCGGTGACCCACGGCACGATCTTGCGCAGCTGGGCCAAGGCCGTGCGCTTCGCCTCGTTGATGTCCACGCCGGTGGCCACGGTGGCGAACTCGGTCTCTTCGCCCTCATCGAGCGCCTCCTCGCGGGCTTCCTCGTCTTCCGCGCGGGATCCGTCGTCGTCTTCGTCGTCCTCGTACGCGTCGTCCAGGTCCTCGTCGATCAGATCGTCGTCGGCCTCGAATCCTTCTTCGTCGTCGAGGTCGTCGTCCGCGTCGTCATCGAGGTCGTCGTCCGCGTCGTCGGCGAGGCCGTCATCGTCCTGGTCGTCTTCCGCGTCCTCGTAGTCCAGGTCGTCGTCCGGGTCGACCGCCTCGTGGTCGTTCTCGACCTGATCGTCGTCGAACGCGGCCTCATCTTCGACCGGCCTATCGGCGTAGGTCGCACCCTCCTGGTCAGCCCACTCGTTGTCGTGCTCGAGAGACGCCATATCAGGATCCGTCGGTCGAGTCGGGCTTGGGACCCTTTGGCTTCACGGGTCGCTTGCCCGTCTTGGATGTCTGCATGGGCTGGTCCGGCGGGCGCTTCTTCTTCACGCGACGCTGGCCGCCTGTGCCTTCTCCGGGCGATCGCGAAGCGCCGCCAGAAGGCCCGCCGGCGCTTCTGGACGACTGTGCGTCTGGGGCCGCGGGCGCCGGGCGCGGCCCGCTGCCGGCCGGCCGGCGGATCGGCTTGCCGTCTGGGCCGAGCTTGACCGGCGCGCGGCGGATCGGCTTGCCGTCTGGGCCGAGCTTGACCGGCGCGCGGCGGATCGGCTTGCCGTCTGGGCCGAGCTTGACCGGTGGCCGTTGGCCAGACGGCCGCTCGCCCTGCTTGCCCGGGGATCGCTGCCCGGACTTCCCCGCCGGCCGCTGGCCTTGCTTCCCGGCCGGCCGCTGACCTTGCTTCCCGGCCGGCCGCTGACCTTGCTTGCCGCGTGAGCGCCCTCCCGGCGAGGCGCCCCCCGACTCACGCTGATCCTGGGCGGCCTGCATGGCCTCCATGAAGCGACTGCGCTTCTGCGGCTTCGAGGTGTCTACCTCTTTGAGTTCGACGGGATGGTGAGTACGCACGTAGCGCACGATCATGGTCTGCCCGATGGTCCAGAGGTTGGTCGTGATCCAGTAGACGAACAGGCCGGACGGGAATTTCCAGAGGAAGGCCACGAAGATCAACGGCATGGCGCGCATGATCCACTTCTGCTGAGTCTGCGTCTCCGGCGTGAGCATGAGCTCCGTGGAGATGAGCTGAGACACCACGTAGACGACGAGCAGGATGTAGTACGGGTCCGGCTGGCCCAGCGTGAGCCAGAGGAACTGGGCATCTTCGAGCGGTGCGTAGCCCCTGATCGCGTAGTACAGGAGCATGAAGATGGGCAACTGCAGCAGGAGGGGGAAGCAGGACGCCAGCGGGTTGATGCGGTACTGCTGGTAGAGCTTCATGGTCTCTTGCTGGATGCGCTGCTTGTCGCCCTTGTGCTTGGCCTGGATCTCCTTGATCTTGGGAGTAAGGCTCTGCATGGCCATCTGCGAGCGGATCTGCTTCCAGGTGAGTGGGAAGATGACGATCCGCACGATGATGGTGAGGATGATGATCGCCACGCCCCAGTTGCCCGTCCACGACTCTATCCAGGCGAGGAAGTCGCGCATGTAGTCGCGCAGGTCGCCGAAGACGTTGGCGACCGGGATGACGGCGCTCAGCAGGTGGTGGAGGAAGTCGGGCGGCAGGATGTCGTTCACGTCACGCTCGCTTGGGTGGGACGGGGTCCAGGCCACCGTCGCTCAACGGATTGCAGCGCAGCAGGCGCCACCCGGCCAGTGCCAGACCACGCCAGGGGCCATGTACCTTGATGGCCTCCACGGCGTAGTTGGAGCACGTCGGGTAGTACCTGCAGCGCGGCGGGAGCAGCGGCGAGATGAACCGCTGGTAGACACGGATGAGTGCCAGAAGGACCCTGCTCATGGTTTCGACGTGGCTTCGACGTGATCACCATCCGGAGCCGGTAGGAGCCGGGCACGCTGAAGGACGTCGACGAATGCCGCCGACACGAGGTCCTTCTCCCCCTGCGCCTGGCGCTCGCTGAGCTCGACCAGCGCTGGGCGGGCGATCACCACGTAGTCGTAGCCGTGCGGTAGGCACGGCGCCGATTCCTGGAACGCCTCCCGAAGGAGACGCTTGATCCGATTGCGGACGACGGCCCCACCAACCTTCTTCGACACTGACAGACCGAGCCGGGGCTCTTCCGAAACGGCTCCGGGCGGATGCTCAAAGTAGTAGAGGACAAGGAAGCGAGACGCTGCCGACTTGCCCTGACGGTAGACCCGCTGGAACTCTGAGGACCGGGAAAGGCGCGAGCGTTTGCTCACCATGCGCCCGCTACGCGGAGAGGCGCGCGCGCCCCTTCCTGCGGCGGTTCTTGATCACCGCCCGCCCGGCACGCGTACTCATGCGCTTGCGGAAGCCATGTGTCTTGGCGCGCTTGCGGGTGTTGGGTTGATAGGTCCTCTTCACAGCAGCCTCACTAGGCGACGATGTGGATCTAGGGGCGAAGCATTCACGATGCAGTCCGCAGCCTCGCCCCCAGCTTGCATGCACGGAGTCGTGGATTCAGACGGAGAAGTATAGCCATGGCGCGCGGACACCGCAACGCGACGCGGCCACGCGGCGCCCTGCCGCCCGCCGCCGGCGCTCCCGCGAGGCGCCGGACGGCGCGTTGCCCAACGCGGATACTCTAATATCCGGCCGGCGACAGCCGATAACGTGAAGCACGATGATGCTTCAGGGATCCATACGTCGGTTCCGCCTGGCGGACCTGCTGCAGTTCCTCGCCGCCGAGGAGGCCACCGGCGTGCTCGAGATCCGCGACTTCGAGGAATACGGCTACATCTACCTGGTCGACGGCAACGTGGAGGGTATCTCCCTGCCCATAACGGACGAGAAGCTGGGCAGCCGGCTGGTGCGCGCCGGGCTCATCACCGAAGAGAAGCTCGGCCAGGGCCTGCTGGAACACGCCTCCATGAGCCGCGAGGAGAAGAAGAAGGTCCCTCTGGGGCAGTTGCTCGTGGAACGCGGCTATCTCAAGGAACAGGACGTGCACAACATCATGGCCCGCCAGACGACCGACCAGGTCTTCGAGCTGGCCCACTGGCAGAACGGCATGTTCCTCTACGACGAACCTGAGGAGATGCCGACGTTCACGGTCAAGCTACAGGGCAACGTACAGGAACTCCTGCTGGACGCCTACCGGCGCATCGACGAGGGGCAGACCGCCCGTAAGGTGCGCAAGGCCATCGAGAACGAGGTCTGCTACATCTGCCCGGCGGAGGCCGACTGCAACGAGGAGATCCGCGCCAAGTACCTCAAGGCGGATCACTGTCTCTGGCGCGACCTGGCGGCACTGCTTGACGAGCAGCACGAGCTCCTCCGCGACGCGCGCAACCTGTATCGCTCGCGCAAGTCGGACGAACGCCCCGTCCTGGAGACGATGACCGAGGGCGGCACCGGCTGGTCCGTCTCCGGCAACGGGTCTGACGGCGACCGTCACGACTGACGGGCAGCCGACCTCGGCAGCGCCGCTCACCTTGCGCGGCGCCCCCCCATCTGCCACGCTCGCACAGACGGATCCCGCCACGGGTAGGTGCGAAGCCGGCAGCCCGGCATGCACGCCGCGGCCTGGAGCGCGCGGCGCTCACGCGCCTCGCCGACACGACACGCGCCGCCCCTGCGACGGCGCTCGCGGACCGCTGCAAGGAGGCCATATGGGCTCGATCGAGACGTTCGCGGGCCGCCCCGACGGCACGCACGGGCGGTTGCTGCGCGACCCGGTCAGCGGCATCTGGACGATCCTGGCCACCGAGCGTCTGGAGCGCCCGCGTGAGGCCCAGGGAGAGACGACGGCCGACTGTCCTTTCTGTCCCGGCAACGAGCATCTCACGCCGCCGGAGGTCGACGCGCTGCGCGAGGCGGGTAGCCGCCCCGACGGTCCCGGCTGGCGGGTACGGGTGGTCCCCAACAAGTACCCCGCCCTGCCCGGCGCGCACGAAGTGATCGTGCACTCCTCCTCTCACGAGCGCGACCTGCAGGACCTGGATGTCGACCAGGTCACCGCCGTGATCGAGATGTACGGCCGCCGCATCACCGCCCAGCTCGCCGCAGGCGCGCGGGCCGTCACCATCATCTGCAATCGCGGCCCGCGCGCCGGAGCCTCCCTGCTGCACCCGCATTCGCAGCTGTTCGCCACGCCCGTGGTGCCCTCACGACTCCTCGACGAGCTCGACAACTGCGCACGCTTCCGCAACCGCTACGGGGCTTGCCTGATCTGCGAGGAGATGGCGCAGGCGGAAGGGGACGGCCGGATGGTGCTCGACGGCCCCATGAACGCTTGGATGCCGGCGGCCACGCCCTGGCCGTACGGCATGTGGCTGGCACCGGCCGCGCATGCGGCCGACCTAAGAGAGTCAGATCCCGCCACCGTGGCTCTCGCGCTGGGCCGCAGCCTGGCCGCCGTCGACGCCGTCACGGATGGGGCCCCGCTGAACTTCTGGCTGCACACGGCGCCTGCCGAGCTGACCGGCGTGTTCCACTGGCACATCGAGCTGGCGCCGCGGCTGCAGCCCCTGGCCGGGTTCGAGCCGGAGCAGGTTCATGAAGAGCGGCGCGAGAGCC
>CAZIGT010000191.1:0-6379 GCA_964538465.1 uncultured Thermoleophilia bacterium
CCACCTGCGGCTACGAGAGCCTGCAGGCGTTCCAGAAGGCCGAGGTCATGGTGGCTCCGTCTCTCATGACCGAGGGCAAGAAGCTGCAGAAGGAGCAGGATGTCGGCATGGGCTGAGGCCCGCCCGACTGTGGAGCGAGAGCCGACCATGGCGCCGGCCGCTCGGTGAACAGACCATCGACGGGCCGCCTTCCGGGCGGCCCGCCGCCGTTGAACGAGAGGAGAGACGTGGCACAGTCAGCGCAGACGCCGGGCACCGGGAAGCAGGCCGCCGTCACACCGGCGGCCGAGACAGCCGGGTTCGATACCGTCCTCGTCATCGATTTCGGGGCGCAGTACGGCCAGCTCATCGCCCGCCGCGTGCGCGAGCTGCACGTCCACTCCCAGCTCATCGCCCACGACACGCCGGTCGAGAAGCTGCGCGCCCTGCGTCCGGCGGGCATCATCCTGTCCGGTGGCCCCATGAGCGTCTACGTCGAAGACGCGCCGCGCGTGGATCCGGAACTCTTCCGTCTCGGCGTGCCGGTGTTGGGCATCTGTTACGGCCACCAGTACCTCGCGCGCGAGCTCGGCGGCACCGTGGCCCGCACCGGCACGAGCGAGTTCGGCAAGACCGTCCTCCGCGTGCAGAAGAACGGCTGCATCCTCGACGGGCTCGAGGACGAGGAGCAGTCCTGGATGAGCCATCGCGACTGCGTTACCGAGGCGCCGCAGGGCTTCGAGCTGCTGGCGGCCAGCGACGGCGCGCCGGTGGCCGCCATGGAAGACAGGGCACGCGGCTTCTACGGCGTGCAGTTCCACCCGGAGGTGGTGCACACGCCGCGCGGCATGGACGTGCTCGGCAACTTCCTGTTCGCGGCCTGCGGCTGCTCGCCGACATGGACGCCCGCCAGCATCATCGAGGAGCAGGTACGGCGCGTGCGCGAGCAGGTCGGCGACGGCAGGGCCATCCTGGGACTTTCGGGCGGCGTGGACTCGTCGGTCGCCGCCCTCCTCGTCCACAAGGCTATCGGCGACCGGCTCACGTGCGTCTTCGTCGACCAGGGCATGATGCGCCTCAATGAGGCAGAGCAGGTCATCGAGATGTTCACCGAGCATTTCCACGTGCCGCTCATCGCCGTCGATGCCAAGGACCGCTTCCTCGACAAGCTCGTCATGGTCACCGACCCGGAGCGCAAGCGCAAGATCATCGGCGAGGAGTTCATCCGCTGCTTCGAGGAAGAGGCACGCAAGATAGAGGGCGCCAAGTACCTGGTGCAGGGCACGCTCTACAGCGACGTCATCGAGAGCGGCACCCGGCAGGCGGCCAAGATCAAGAGCCACCACAACGTGGGCGGGCTGCCGGAGAAGATGGGCTTCGAGCTCATCGAGCCGCTGCGCGAGCTGTTCAAGGACGAGGTTCGGGCTGTGGGCGAGGAGATGGGGCTGCCGGAGCACATCGTCTGGCGGCAGCCGTTCCCCGGTCCCGGCCTGGGTATCCGCATCATCGGCGAGATCACCCGCGAGCGCGTCGACGTGCTGCAGCGCGCCGACGCGATCGTGCTGGAGGAGATCCGCGCGGCCGGCCTCTACCGCGAGCTCTGGCAGAGCTTCGCCATCCTGCCGGTCATCCGCAGCGTGGGCGTCCAGGGTGACGAGCGCACCTACGGGTATCCCATCGTGGTGCGCGCCGTCACCAGCCAGGACGCCATGACGGCAGACTGGGCGAAGCTCCCCTACGAGGTGCTGGAGCGCATCTCCAGTCGCGTGATCAACGAGGTGCCGGAGGTGAACCGCGTGGTGCTCGACATCAGCAGCAAGCCGCCGAGCACCATCGAGTGGGAGTAGGCGCGGGCGAGCCGCGGCCGACTGTCAGCGTGAGGGAGCGCGCAGCGGTCTGCTCGCGGGCGGGAAGGCGCGGCGTCGGCGGGGCGCCCGGGGGGCACCTGCCGCCGTCCTCTCACACCGGCCCGCGGACGTCAACCGCCCGAGTCGGAGAGTGCCAGCGCGCCGCGCTCCACGCTGTCGATGTACACCATGATGAGGGCGACATCGGCGATGAAAGTCACCATGCCCAGCGTCACCACGCGCAGTACGACCAGGCCCAGCGAGCCGGGCAGCGTGCCGGTGATCTCCGGATCGATGAGCCGGTAGATGAGCATCGAGAGCAGCGTCACGGCAAGCATGATGGCCAGTGATGTGATCACGTTTGCCTGCACCACCCGTACCGAGCGGCGCAACGCGGTGACGGGATCGATGCCGCTGATGACCACCGAGTAGTCGGCGTACAGCAGCACCAGGGAGAGCGCCAGCTGCACGAAGCCGACGACCAGACCGGCCCAGACGGTGCCGTCCAGGGCCCGCGCGAGCATATCCAGGCCGAGGAACGCGATGCCGGTGATCAGCAGGACCCCGAACATGCTCAAGAACTGGAAGACGCTCGCAGGCCCGTAGTGCATGCGGCCCACTATGGAGCGGATGTAGCCACAACGCAGCCAGGCGACCAGGACCGTGGCGCCCAGAACGATGGCGATGCTGAGGGCGCCGGGCGCGTCGACGAAGACGGAGAACGCTGGCCCGCCGTTCGCGAAGAGGTCAGCGAAGGCGCGCGGCCGATAGGCCCAGATCGCCAGCAGGGGAACCGCGAAGTCGATGCCCAGCAGCACGATGGCATAGAAGACAAGGAACTGCTTGGCGCGAAGGGTGGCGGAGATGCGCGCGGCCAGTCTCTGCCTGTTCACCTCCATGGCAGGCGAGTATACACTGGGGCGACCGTGACTCCCGTGTCCACTCATACATTCTGCCTGCTCACGGGCATCGTCGCCAGCGCGCGCAGGGCTCTTCTGCCGGTCGCGGCGGCCGCGCTCCTGACGCTCGTTCCTGCCGCCGCCATGCCGGCGGCCGGGGCGGCCGGGGCGGCGAAGAAGCCGCCGGTCGTGAAGGCCGCCGCCGTGGCCGTCATGGACATCCCCACGGGGCGCTTCATCTACAAGGTCGACGCAGAAAGGAAGCTGGCGATGGCGTCGACCACCAAGGTCATGACGGCTCGCGTCACGTTGCAGAGCGGCCTTTCGCTCGAGCAGGAGATCACCGTGCCGCCGCTCGACCTGCAGTGGGACGAGATGGACGTGGGCCTGCAGGCCGGACAGGTGCTCACCACGGACCAGCTCCTGCAGGCGCTTCTGGTGGCCAGCGCCGGCGACGCCGCGCGCACGCTGGCGGTGGCAGTCGCCGGCAGCGAGAAGGCGTTCGTGGGTCGCATGAACGACGAGGCGGCCAAGCTGGGGCTCACGGGCACCCACTACGTCAACAGCGACGGGATGGATGCCGAGGGTCACTACACCACCGCGGCGGACCTCACCAAGCTGTCGTGGGTCGAGATGCAGGACTCCCGGTTCGCCACCTACGTGAAGATGAAGTCGTGCCTGGTGCCGCAGGAGGGGAAGCGCGAACCCGCCCGCTTCCCCACGACGAACACGCTCATGTTGTCCAATAGCTGGGTGGACGGCGTCAAGACGGGGTACACGGACGACGCGGGCTCCTGCCTTGTGGCCTCGGGGGAGTACAAGGGGCACCGCATGATCGTCACCCTGCTCGGCGCCCCCGATCCCGAGACCCGCAACCAGGACATCGAGAAGCTGTTCAAGTACGCGGCCGGCCTGTACCACACATGGACCTCGCCGGACGCCGGCTACGTCTATGCCACGGCCTCGGTGCCCTATAGCAACACGTCGCTGGACATCGTGCTCTCCAACCCGTACAAGGTCTCGCTGCCGCCCGGCGCCAAGGTGACCCACGGCGTACGGGCGCCGAGTGCGGCCAGGCCGCCGGTGACCGGCGGGCAGAAGCTGGGGCGCGTGGTCTACAAGGTGGACGGCAAAGAGTGGGCGGAGCGGGACCTGCTGGCCGAGCGGGAAATCCCGGTGGCCAGCTGGCAGTCACGGCTGCGCTACCGTCTGGGGCAGATCTGGAGGAAGGGGCGCGAGGCGCTTTCCGAGAGTGTCCGGCGCCTTGCCGAACCGGCCGTGCGGCTGCCGTTCAGCTTCTAGGGTGCGCTCGCCGCGGCGCGCCGTGAACACGCGCCGGCTCGCGCGCCCCGCCCCAGCCGCTACACTTGAGCCATGGGACCGCGATCACAGCTCGCCGTGCCGCCGGGCGTCCGTCTGCCGCTCTTCGCGCGTCTCGTCCTGCTCTTCCTGTGGCTCTTCGTGGTGCTCTATCCGGATCCGCGGATGCTGGCCGCCAGCGTGCGGAACGTGCGGCAACCGCCGGTGGACGCAGCCGCGGTCGCCGGGCTGGCCCGGCGGTTGCCCGACGATCCGCGGAAGATCGAGCGTATCGTCCTCGACCGCATCGTGCCGTACAGCTACGACTGGCAGGTGAGCGGCGTTCCCTGGTACTTCCCTACGACAGCCCAAGCGCTGCAGGCGGGGCGCGGCGACTGCGAGAGCCGCGCCCTCGTCCTGGCCAGCATCCTCGATGCCAAGGGCATACCGCACCGTTTGCGGATGTCCTTCGACCACATCTGGGTCGACTATCCCGGCAAGCAGGACAACCCGTGGGAGAACGATGCGCTGGCCCTGGCCGACCAGCAGGACGGACGCTTCGTGTTCCACTGGCCGGCCGACTTCGACCCGGTCGAGGAGTTCGTCGACCAGGTCGCCATCTTCTGGACGCCCATGCCGGCGGCCCGCAAGGCGCTGCTCTTCGCCGGATGCCTCCTGGCTCTCGGCTGGAACGCATGGCTCCTGCTGACAGGCTGGTGGCTCGGCGCGCCGGTCGTCCCGGTGCCGCGGCCGGACAGGCGTCGCCGCCGGCGCGGCGCACCAGGGTGCGCGCCGGCTGCGCAGCGCTCCGGCGCTCGCTGACCACTGCGCCGAGACCGGCGCGCCGCCGACTTCACGCCGGCCGGGTGGCCGCGCCGGGCGGCCGGGTGTAGCTTGACGGCGTTCGGCGACGGCCCGCCGGCCGTCGCGCCCGCGCATCCGACGACCGTCCGAACGCAAGG
Source organism: uncultured Thermoleophilia bacterium (assembly GCA_964538465.1). Classification (GTDB taxonomy): domain Bacteria; phylum Actinomycetota; class Thermoleophilia; order UBA2241; family UBA2241; genus UBA6103. Next base: position 4,987 of record CAZIGT010000191.1, read on the forward strand.
GGAACAGATGGGATCCTCCCGCGGCGACGCCCGGCCGTACGGCCTTACGCCGATGCCCGGCTACGACATGGAGCGGCTGGCCGCTGTGGCCCGCACGATAGTGCGCGACTGCGGTCACGTGCATGCCGGCGAGAACGTCTACATCGAAGGCCGGGCGGACAGCATCGCCTACCTGGAGCTGCTCGCTCTGGAGAGCGAGCTGGTCGGCGCCCGGCCTGTGGTCTTCGCGCCCAGTGACGAGTATCGCCGGGCGCGACTGCTGGAACTCCCGACGGAGCAGCTGGCGACCATGAACGACGGCTGGGTGGAGGCGGCGCGGAAGGCGGACATCGTGTTCTCCGTGCGCATGGAAGACGGCAAGCCGCAGCTCTTCGAGGGTATTCCGGACGACAAGGCCGGCGCCGCCCTGCGCGGCCGCAAGCACCTTGCCGACGTGATTTACGACGGGAGCCGGCGCTGGATAGGCACCGACTTGCCCACGCCGCAACAGGCCGAAGCGTTCAACCTCGACTTCGCCGCGTTCACCGACATGTTCTGGCGGTCACTGCTGCTGGACTACCGTGAGCTGCGCCGGCGGGCCGACGTCGTGGCGGCTGTGCTCGACGGTGCCGACGTGGTGCGCATCACCTCGCCCAAGGGGACGGACGTGGCGATGTGCATCACCGGCCGGCCGCTCGACAAGGACATCGGCGTGGTGACGGCCGAGGCGCCGCTGAGCAACCTGCCGGCCGGTGAGGTGTGCCTGGCGCCGCTGGAAGACAGCGCCGAGGGCAGGGTCGTCTTCGACCTCGCCTTCTGGAACGGCGTGCGCATCGAAGACCTCGAGGTCGTCTTCGAGGCGGGCGTCTGCCGTCCCGTCGGCGCCTGCGCGGGCTTCTCGACGTTCACCGGCGTGCTGGCCAACGCCACCGGGGCCGGCGATGTGATAGGAGAATTGGGGATAGGCCTCAACCCGGAGGTCGGCGAGCCGTGTGGCTACATGCTCACCGACGAGAAGATCCTGGGGACCGTGCACATCGCGGTCGGCGACAACGCCATGCTCGGCGGCGTCAACGACTCCAGTCTGCACTGGGACCTGTTGGTGATGCGGCCTACCGTCACCGTCGACGAACGGCCGCTGATGGTCGACGGCCGGCTGGCCGTCTAGAGGCCTGCGTGGTGCGGGCGCGACGGCGCGAGCGGTGCGGCGCCGGAAGAGGGTCGCCGCAGGTGCGGCGCCGGTAGCGCGGCGCCGGAGGTGGGCCGCCCCAGGCAGGCGTCCACCGTCCGGCGCCGGCCACGAGCACACATGAGGCTGCCCGAGTGATCCAGGGGCGGGGAGGGCAAGGGATGACACGGCGACCCGTCGACTTGCGGAGCGGCCCCGTCACCCGGCCCGGCGCCGAGATGCGCC
>CAZIGT010000192.1:0-6353 GCA_964538465.1 uncultured Thermoleophilia bacterium
GCGCGCCCCCCTGTCGTCTTCTCCTCACTCGCCACGCCGTTCGCATCGGCGCCGCCACCTCCGGGCTCGCCGAGGGGCAGGGCTGCCTCGCCGTCCAGGCAGGCGGCCACGGAGCGTAGCGCCGCGGCCGCCTCCTCGTACGTCGCGTCGCGGACGGCCACGCCGTGCGCGGCGTCCAGCACGGTGACCATGAATCGCGTCTGCGGATTGGTCACCGCCGTGACCGCCAGCGTGGTCCACAGGTCGCCCACGGGTGGGCGGTCCACGTGGCCTGCGCCGAGGACAGCCCGCACACGCACTCCGCCCAGCGTGGGCGAGTCGTCCACTTCCAGCCTGCCTCCGCTCGCCTCGGCCTCTGCACGCAGGAGACTGAGGCCGAGGCCTGTCTTCTTGCCGCTCTTCGTCGTGAAGAAGGGGTCCAGGGCTTCGCCCGGCGAGACGCTCAACCCTCGGCCGTCATCTTCCACCACCAGGTGCAGTTCGTCATCCCGGCGGTCGACCTCGATCGTCGTACGCACCGTCGTAGCGCCGGCGCGGGTGGCGTTCTCGAGCAGCTCGAGCAGGTAGAGCGACAGGTCATGCATCGGCGCCGTCCTGCGTGCGGCCGCTTCCCGCGGCGGGGAAGAACGCCGTGGGGACCAGCCGGGGGCCACGGCTGGCCGAACGGCCTTCCCGGCCGCCGAATGCCAGAGCGGCCTCCGCGAACGTGGGGGCCGCCACGGTGAGTACCGTGGTGGCGGCCCCCAGGTCGGCCAGGTAGTGGCTGTCCGACGAACTGGTGACCGGCAGTCCGTAGGCCGCCAGCTCCGCGAGACGGGGCGAGTCGTCGGGCAGATGACGGGACACGTCCACAGCGTCGAGTCCGGCGCCGGAGGGGAAGAAGCCAAGCTGCGAGATCACGCCGAACGTCCGCCGGTCCACGTGCGCCGCCACCGCGAGGCCTCCGTGGGCATGGATGAGCCGCACCACCGCGTCGATGTCCAGCGTGGTGGCCAGCGCCAGGGCGTGCGGCTCGTCGCCGACCAGTCGCCCGTCGGCGTCCAGGACCCACTGCTCGCCGAAGAAAGCGCTGTAGGAGTCGTTCACCTCGGGCAGGAGGACGGCGACCTCTTCGCCGGCCGCCATGGCGGCCGCGGCAGAGGGGAAGAGGCCGACGACGTGCGCCTCCTCGGCCGTGGTGACCTCCATGCCGGCCAGCACCGCCAGGCTGTTCCCGGCGGCCTCCTGCACCGCCGCCGTGTTTCGGGCGCAGTTGTGGTCGCAGACGGCGATCATGTCGAGGCCGCGTTCGACCGCGGTGGCGACGATGGCCGGCGGCGTCATCTCGTTGCCGCCGCACGGCGAGAGTGCCGTGTGCACATGAAGGTCGGCGACGACCGTGCGCAAGTCGCCGTTGGCGACCTGCCGGGCGGCCGTGTGGGCTGCAGGCTGTGTGCCGCGATCAGGCACCGCGCCCCTTCACTCCGAGTTCGTAGAGACGGCCTACCACCTGGAAGGTGTCCTCGGGCGAAACGAAGAGGGAGATGCCCTCGTCCTCGGCGCGGGCCAGGATCTCGTCTTCCGGCCGGCGGCCGGAGGCGAAAATGACGGCGCGCAGCTCCGCGTGGCTGGCCACGGCGATCACGTTGAGATGCACCTGGAGCGTGACCAGCAGGCCGCCGGCGGGGGCGTGAGCGAGCACGTCACTGAGCAGGTCTGATGCGTAGCCCTGGACGATCTCGGCATCGGCGTTGGCCGCCATCGGCGGCGTTATCTCCTCGAGGGCGAGCGCCTGAGCGAGGTCGCTGAGCTTCATGACGATGCCTCCTGGTCGGCAGCGTAGGGGCAGCCGGAGCGCGTGGCGCGCTCCATGACGATGTCTTCGGCGAACGAAGCGCAGGCGGGAGCGCCGCAGGCGCCGCAGTCCTTGCCGGGAAGCGAACGGGTGACGGCATCGAGCTCGGTGAGCTTGCGGATGGCCTCGGCCATGGTGTCGGCGAGCCGGATACCGGGGCGGGCGGCGTAGGGCCGGGAACGCGGTGCGGTGCATCCTCCGCTGAGCGCGCCGCCCGCCACGAGGGAGCCTTCGAAGCGCCGCCACTCGTGGCGCGCCACGTACGGGTCGACGGCCAGCAGCGGCGAGCCGAAGCAGCCGCCGTCGCACACGTAGGGCTCTATGACCTCCACACCGCGCAGCAGGCCGTTCTCAAGCTGCTCGAGGACCGCCTTCACGTGTTCCACGCCGGTCACGCGGAGAAAGCCACGCGGAGGCGCCGCCGCAGCCTCCGCGCGTCCAAAGCCGCTGCCGGGCGAAGGCGTGGCGGCGCCTGGGACTGGCGCAGCCACGGCCATCTCTCCGGCGCCTGCGGCCGACACGACCAGGGCTCTTCGCTCGGAGCCCGCGACAGCAGCGATCGGATGCCCGCTCGCCAACCGCGGCAGCACCGCCTGCCGCAGCAGCTCCGGTGTGAGCAGCTCGACCAGCGGCGCGTCGTCGTCCTCGTGCACGGCCGGCTCGCCCAGCGCCAGCAGCAGGGATGTCCGCTGGCTCGGGCACGAGACCACGTAGGCCACGCGCTCGCCGGCGTGCGCCGCCGCCAGTGCCTCCCACGGCGAGGCGAGCGGCAGCAGGTTCGGGATGAGCGAGGGGAAGCGCAGCTCGACGAGGTCGGCCACGGCGGGGCAGAGGGGGGCGATGACCGGCAGCGGCTGGTCGGCCGCCGCGGCAGCTGCCCCGGCTGCCTCGCGCAGGGCCTCTTCGTATCCCCACGAGAGCTCCACGCCGGCGAAGCCCAACTGCCGGAGCTCTCCGAGCACGCTCAGCGGATCGGCGTGCTCGGCGAATCCGGCCAGGAACGCCGGCGGCACGGCCAGCAGGGTGCGCTCCGGTGCCGCTACGTCGCCGATGCCGGTGAGCTCGTCTTCTATGCTCAGCGCTCCGGGGGCGCAGGCGGCGATGCAGCGTGTGCAGTCGATGCAGAGGTGCTCCAGCACCATCGGGCGGGCGTCGCGCACCCGCATGGCGCCGGTGGGGCAGGCCGTCAGGCAGCGGCGGCAGTCGCGGCAGCGGTCCGCCGAGGCATACAGGGAGATGAGCGGCGGAGCGGTCGTCGTCTCGGGTGCGAGATAGACGGTGAAGCTCACCTTAGTGCCCTCACCCACGGTCGACGAGAGCCGCATGCGGTCGCTGTTGCGCTTGATGTTGGGCAGGCCCATGCCGGCGCCGAAACCCAGGGCACGGGCCTCTGAGCTGGCGGTGGAGAAGCCCTCCTTCATGGCCCGGCCTATGTCCGGTATGCCGGGTCCCTCATCCACCACCGTGACGTCCACGGCGCGGTCGCTGAGCGTAGCCTCCAGGCGACCGCGCCTGGCGTGGATGACGACGTTCATCTCCGCCTCGTAGGCGGCGATCATCGTGCGCCGTATGGCTTGCGCGTCCGCCCCGATGAGCTTGAGATGCTCCTTGATGGCGCGCGAAGCCGCCCCCGCGCGGGAGAAGTCGTTGCCTTCTATGCCGTAGGAGACGAATTCCATGACCGCCCTGTCAGGCCTGAGCCGCCGCCTGTTCGGTGGCCGTCAGCACGGTGTAGATGCGTCCGCAGGTCTCGTAGACACCCACCGGCGAGACCATGAGGAGCGTACCGTTGGCCAGCGCCAGATCCACGATCTCGGCGTCTGGCTGGATGCCCTCGACGAAGCAGATACCGGGCACGTCCATGAGCTCGGCGACGCGCAGCATCTGCACGCTGGCCAGGTTGCTCACCAGCAACGTGGAGTCGGACGCCTCGTTGAGGAGGTCGCTGACGCGGTCGCCGGCGTAGATGTTGGCGACCTCGGTGCCGCCCGGCTTGCCGGGCGTGACGACGCGGGCGCCGATGCGATCGGCGAGTTCTTCGAGCTTCATGTGTGCCCCCACGAGGAGTGATGCGAGTTGCTTGAGCAGGGCGCCGAGGTCTTCGTAGCCGGTCTCCGTCTCGGCGACCGCCTGCGCCGCCGGCCGGTCGCCTCCCACGCGCGCGAAGAAGGCCGCCGACTCCAGCACCGACGTGATGTCTATGTAGTCCACGAACACGTCCGGCGGCACGCGCAGCGGCACCGGCGCGAAGCTGATGATGCTGCGCACGCCGGCCGCCACAAGCCTCGCAGCGACGCCCTGTGCCCTCTCCGACGGCACGGCGATGATGCCGATGCGAGCCCCAAGCCGGCGCACGATCTCGTCCATGTGGACGACGTCGTGGCAGCGGCAGCCTTCCACCGAGGTGCCGATGAGCTCCGGGTCTGTGTCGAAGCAGGCCGCTATGTGCAGCTTGGGCCGGCGGCCGGAGACGTGGGCGAGCAGGGCGCGGCCCAGGCGGCCGACGCCGACGAGCACGGCATCCTGCCGCTCCGGCCCGTCGAGGAAGTGAGCGACGCTGGCCAGGCACTTGCCCACCTCGTAGCCGCGGTTGGGGCTGCCCGAGTAGCCGATCGCCATGAGGTCGCGGCGCACCTGCGCGGCGGTCACCCCGGCGAGGCGCGCCAACTGGTGGGAGTAGACGTGATCCGCCCCGGCGTCCTGCAGGGTGAGAAGGAGGCGGCGATACAGGCTCAGCCGGCCGACGGTCTTCCGCGACACCATCTGCGCTCGTCCAGCTCCTTCTGGGCCACCAGGGACCCGCTCTCTGCGCGTTCCGCCCGCGTGCCGGTGCGCCGGGAAGGCACAGGTAGGCAGCGGTGACGCGCGTAACGCTGTGAAGTGATTCACAATCTACGTCTTTTCCGTGCGTGTGTCAACAAACGGCGACCCGTACCCGGGCCTGGCACCGAGGGAGCCGTGCGCATACTCGCACCGGGCTGGGAACAGGCTCGCGCTGAGCCTGGCAGCGCCCGCTCCGGCACGGGTGGGCACGCACCGTGATCCGAAGCGCCGCAGCGGCCGCGATGTCCGCTTGGACAGTTTGTCCAAGCGCCGCCGACCCTCATCTCCTCGTGTCCCAAATCTCATCCACGCGGATGAGTCGTGTGCTAGGTTTGCCGCGTTCTCAGCCTACCGTCGCCGCCTGCAAGTCGGGTCGGCGCCTACCTACGCGGAGGTCCATCTAGATGCTCGACGACAAAATGAAGAAGGCCGTCCCGTCCGTCACCGGCCGCTTCACTCCCACGACGTGTACACACGCCAAGGGCAGCTGGTTCTTCACGGAAGACGGGGACAAGTGGCTCGACATGGCGATGGGCATCGCCGTCGTGAACACCGGGCACTCCCATCCCAAGGTCATCGAGGCCGCCAAGGCTCAGTGCGACAAGATCGTGCACGCGCAGGCCAACATGTTCTACAACGACACGGTGGTCACTGCCGCCAACAAGATCCTCGAGATCGTGCCCGGCGGATTCGACAACGTCATGTTCGTGAACTCAGGCGCCGAAGCGTGCGAGAACGCCGTCAAGCTGGCCAAGCAAGCCACGCGTCGCCCGGTCACGATCGCCTTCAAGGGCGCCTTCCACGGCCGCACCCACATGGCCATGGCGCTCACCTGTTCCAAGGCGCAGTATCGCGGCTACTACGAACCCCTGCCGGGTGGCGTCTACCACGCCCGCTACGCGTATCCGTATCGCACGCCGGCCAGCGAGGATCCCATCGACTTCGCCATCAGCGACCTGCGCAAGGTCGTCACCACCGAGTGCTGGCCGGACGACGTGGCCTCGATCATCATCGAGCCCATCCAGGGCGAGGGTGGCTTCATCGTGCCGCCGGTCGAGTACTTCAAGGAAGTCCGCAAGGTGGCGGACGAGATCGGCGCCCTGCTGATCATCGACGAGATCCAGGCGGGCTTCGGCCGCACCGGCAAGTGGTTCTGCCACGAGTATTACGGCGTCACGGCAGACATCGTCACGGTGGCCAAGGGCATCGCCTCCGGCTTCCCGCTGAGCGCCATCGTCACCAAGAGCGAGTACTTCGACAAGTGCAAGCCCGGCACCATGGGCGGCACCTACGGCGGCAACGCGGTCGCCTGCGCGGCCGCCATTGCCACCATCGACGCCATCAAGGAAGAGGACATGATGGCCAACGCCGTCAAGCAGGGCGAGAAGCTCCGCGGCTTCTTCACCAAGCTACAGGAGACCTACCCCTGCATCGGCGACGTGCGCGGCATGGGCCTCATGAACGCCATCGAGATTGTCAAGCCCGGCACCAAGGAGCCGGACCCGGCGGCCACCAAGGCGTTCTTCGCCGCCGTCAACAAGCGCAAGGTCCTCATCCTCACCTGCGGCATGTTCGACAACGTGGCCCGCATGCTGCCCGCGCTCAACATCTCGGACGACGAGATCGACTTCGCCTGCGGCGTCTTCGCAGAGGCAGCCAAGGAAGCCTGGGGCTCCTGAGCCCCGGCTACCTGAGG
>CAZIGT010000193.1:0-6325 GCA_964538465.1 uncultured Thermoleophilia bacterium
AGCTTCGAGAGCATCCCGCTGGAGACCGAATACACCCCGCTGGCCATGCGGCGCCTGGCGGAGCTCGCCCTGGCGGAAAGGAAGTATGATCAGGCGGCGTTCTGGCTGTCGCGCGGGCAGCACGACTATCCCGAAGTGTGTCTCGACAGCTGGGTGGTGTAGGCTCAACTGCAGATTGCCGCCGACAAGAATGATCCGGACGAAGTCTCGCGCATTCAGGAAAGCGCCGTGAAGAAATATCCGCCCTCCGATGCCTGGCTTTCACTGCTGAACGCCGCGGCGGAGGAGTACCACTGGCGCCGTCAAGACGGCGCCGCGGAGGAGAAGTGATGACCAGCGCGACTGTGGCACGGCAGGTTGAGAGCGGCGGCACGCAGGGCCACCTGGAACTTGCCTTCCGGCAGTTCAGCGAGGCGAGCGAGAAGCTCGAGCGGAAATACGAGCTGCTGCTGAAGGAGACGCAGGTCCTGCGCGCGCAGCTGGCGGCGTCGCCCGAGCTGCGCGCGCGCCTGGAGCGTGTGCGTGGCCAGCTCGCCGCCGTCGAAGACGGCCTGCAGCGAGCCGTGCCCGAAGAGCCGGAAGCCTGGGCCGACCTCTCCAGCGACCGCTGGTCGGCCCTTCAGCCCTACGTGAGCACGGAGCAGACGGCGTCCCCCGCTTCGCGTCGGCCCGTCCATATGCCCTGGTGGCGGCGCTGGCCCGCCCTGGCCCCCACCGCCGCCGTCATCGTGATCGGCGCGGTCGTGATCGGCGCGGTCGTGAGCAGCGGCGGCCTGAACTCGCTCGAGACGGGCGGCTCGGACGAAGCCGCCATGGAGCTCGACAAGAGCGTCGATGCGGCCGGGGGAGCCGCCGCGCCGTCGGGCGCTACCCGCACCCTCGCAATCGAGGGAGCGGCCGCCTACGGAACGGTCGTGATCGCCGAGGCCGGAGAGGCATCGGACGGCACTCAAAGCTTCTCGGTGGTGCGCACGCTCAAAGGAAGCGCGCCGGGAACGGTCACGCTTGACATCGAGGTGGACGGGGGCGTCGCGAGCGGGTCGCTGGCGGTGCTGTTCCTCGACCCGCTGGAAGAGACCTACGATGGCTCCGCCCCGCAGGTGCTGGACGCGAACGGCGAGGAGGTCGGCAACGGCGGGGACACGGCTTCCGGCGCTTCCCCCACGAGCGGCGAGGCGGCGACAGCCGAGGCCACGCTGGTCCCCATGTACCTGTACGACGGCGCCGTGGCCGGCGTGGTCACCCTGCCGGAGGGCGTGGACGCGAACGATGTGCGCATCGAGTAGCGCGGGGCCTCACCCCGTGCCCGCCATCGGTCCCGGTTCCGATAGAGTCGTGCCGACACCGGCGTACGACACTGGAGCGGCATGAAGGGCCTTCTCGACGGCAAGACCATCGTGGTCATGGGCGTAGCCAACGAGCGCAGCATCGCGTGGGCGGTGAGCCAGGCGATAGTCGCGCAGGGCGGCCGGCTCATTCTCACGTACCAGGGCGAGCGCCTGCTGGGCCGGCTGCGCCGACTCACGAGCACCCTCACTGAGTCGCCCGGCGCCGCGCCCGGAAAAGGGGGATCGGCGGCAGACGTCCCCTTCATAGAGTGCGACGTCACCGACGACGAGGCCGTGCGCGCCGCTTTCGCTCAGATAGCGACTCTGGCGCCGGTCGTGCACGGCTTGGTCCACAGCATCGCCTGGGCGCCCGCTGAGGATCTTCAGGGCAGCTTCGTCACCACCACACGGTCGGGCTTCGCGGCCGCGAACGACGTGAGTGCTTACTCCCTGGTCGCCGTGGCGCGCGAGGCGCAGGCTCTCTTGGCGCCCGGGTCCTCGCTCGTCACCATGACCTACGCCGGCTCCGAGCGTGTCATCCCGAACTACAACGTCATGGGTCCGGCCAAGGCGTCGCTCGAGGCCTGCGTGCGCTACCTGGCGGCGGACCTGGGGCCGGGCGGCGTGCGCGTGAACGCTGTCTCGGCCGGCCCCATCCACACGGTCGCCGCACGCACCATCAAGGACTTCGGCAGCATGCTGGAGCTGCTGGAGAAGCACACGCCGCTGCGCCGCAACGTGACCGCCGCCGAAGTGGCCGACGTCACGGTGTTCCTGCTGAGCGACCTGGCGCGCGCCGTCACCGGCGAGATCGTGCATGTGGACGCAGGCGCGCACGCCATGACCTGAGGTCGTCCGGCACCGACTGCGGGGGCTGCCTGTCTCCTTCGGCCTCCCGGCACCCCGCAGCCCGCGCATCGACAGACCGGAACGCGAGAGGGGCGGGAGTGCCCGAGGGCGCTCCCGCCCCTCGTTCCATCGCGTACCGTGGACTGCTTCGAACCGCGGCCGCGTCACACTGCGGCCCGTATGAGCGGCCGCGCGCTGCCGCCCTTCCCGCCCCGCGTCGCTCTCTTACTTCGTGGGCGCCACGAGTGCGTCGATGTCCTTGCGGCTCTTGTACTCGGACGGCATCTCGAGCAGCCCGCCCGGGAACTCATAGGCTTCCATGAGCGCAACGTAGTCGTCGGCGCAGAAGGCCTCCGGGTTGCATACTCCGGCCTCGGGATCGCCCGGATGGCTGCCGAGCTTGCCACTGGCCAGTAGCTCGAGCGTGATGACCGGCGTGAACGCGGTCTGTGCCTGAACGACCTGGTTGTCGTACTTCTGGACGCACTCCTCGTTGTCGGCGACCTGGTAGAGGTAGACCTCGCGGACCATGCCGTCCTTCTTGCCCCGCACCCAGGTACCGGCGGCCGTCTTGCCCACGTACTTCTTGCCGATCTCGTTGGGGTCGGGTGCGGCGGCGGCGAGCACGTCGCGCGGCGCGACCTCCACGTCGCCCACCTTGATCTTGTCGGTCTTGTGCATGTTGATCGACTTGAAGACCTCGATGGCCTCCATGAACTCGTCGCCCAGCGCGTACTTGAAGGTGGCCCGCTTGACGCCCTTGAGCAGGTGCGCGTTGTGCGCGATCTGCAGGACTTCCTCGTGCTCCACGTGGCCGACTTCGACCGTGCCGATGCCTTCCGGCAGCCAGAACGGCTCGAGCTCGGCGAACGGCTCAATGGTGCGGAACTGGCCGTTCTCCCAGATGATCGCCGGGTTGGTGCACTCCTCGATCGTCGTCCAGATGGAGAAGCCGAAGGCGATGCCCTTCCAGCCGGGGATGTCCAGGTTGGCGCCGTCGCGGATGCCGATCTCCTCGACCTCGTCGAAGAAGTGATCGGCCGCGTAGCGGGCGAAGTAGTCCGCCATGCCGGGTTCCACGCCGTAGCCGGCGAGCGCGTACTTGCCGATCTTCTTGAAGTCCGGGTCGAGCGCATACTCGTCGTCGCCCAGCTTCTTGCCCGGCTTGTGGAACGGGTCGGTGGGGTGAGGCTCGCTGAGCGTCATGGCCGTGTCGAGGTAGTGCGTGCCGGCCTTGAGCGCGGCCTGCAGAAGCGGCGGGTTAAAGTTCGGCGCGCACAGGTTCATGATGATGTCGGCGCCGTGCTTCTTGGCGAGCGCCGCCACCTCGTCCGGCTTGCCCGCATCCACCTGCTCGGCCGGGAAGCGGGGGTCCTTCAGCTTGGCCGAGACCGCCTGCGCGCGCGGCAGGCTGTAGTCGGCCATGACCATCTTCTCGAGCCACTCGCCCTTGGGGTCGCGGCGCTTGGCGATGGCGGCGATGGACTCGCCTACGCCGCCTGATCCTACGATGAGGGCCTTCATGGGCTTCTCCTTCTGGTGGACGCCGAGGCCGGCGCCTCTGTTCGAGGCCGGCCGGACAGGATGTGGACGCCGACGATGAACACACATGCTACAACCACATTGCGTAACGTCAAGTACGAAATCCACGTAGCCTGCCGCATTCCGTCAACGGTATTCGTCACCGGACGCTATCAGTGCACGAATCCGGTGCGCCGGTATTGTCCACCACATGACTCCGCAATTCGTTCGGACCCGACTCGCCGGCCGTGCGAGATGATGACGTATGACCACGATCGCACACGGTATTCGTCGCCCAGGCTTCTATTGACAACGAATCATGCGTCCTGCAGTCTCCGCATCGCTGCTACAAGACTGGTCACGGCCGTCTGCGCGTGCCGCGGCAAGGGGCAACAGGGAGGAATCTATGACTTGTTCGGTCGGAGGGCGCGCGCCGCTCGTGCGACGCGCCCTGATCCTGGGGGCGACCGTCATCATGGCCGTGGCGCTCTGCGGAGCGGTGTTCGTGGCGCGCGCCGAGGCGTCGCTCACCAAAGCTGAGAAGCAGGCGCTGTCCAAGCTGGACGGTAGCTACGCGTGGAGCATCATGCTCAAGCAGGTCTACGGCTGGGGCGTGCCCAACTACGACCTCTGGTTCAACGAGACGGTCGGAGGCACCGCGGCGTCCCACGAGACCATCGACGGCCTGGTCGCCGAGATGGTGAAGATCGGGCTGCAGCCCGGTGCCGCGAACGGCACCTACGTGGAGGACTTCCCCATCGACGGCTGGGAGGACCTGGGCTCATCCGCCAAGGTCGTGAGCCCGTACACCTGGACCATAGAGCCGAGCAAGCAGGCGTACAAGGGCGCGGGCACGGGCCCGGGGGGCATCACCGCTCCCCTCGTCGATGTGGGCTACGGCCGCTGGGCAGACTTCGAGAAGGCCGGCGACATCAGCGGCAAGATCGTCCTACTGCACCGGGCCGATCCCATGTTCTACGGCGGGCCTTCGCTGGCAGAGGCCAAGGCCCGCGGCGCGGTGGGCGCGCTGATGGACTATCCGCTCGCGGCCGAGACGATCCTCAAGACAGACGAGATCGCCGAGTTCATCCCCACGTTGTACATCCGCTCCGCGGAGTGGAAGAAGCTCGCGGCCGACCTGCGCTCGGGCAAGGAGCTCAAGGTCAAGCTGGTCGTGGACAACGAGGTCGGTGACTATCCCATGGCGCACAACGTCGTGGGCGTCATCCCCGGCTCCGTGTACCCCGATGAATACATCTACATCGGCTGCCATTTCGACCACTGGATCACCTCGGCAGCAGACGACGGCGCCGGCGTGGGCTCCATGTTCGCCATCGCCAAGGCGCTCAAGGCCATGGAGGCCAAGGGCTGGCACCCCCAGCGCACGATCGTGTTCGCCGCCTTCGACAGCGAAGAGCTGGGCGGCCCCAAGGACACTTGGTACGACTGGTGCCTGGGCTCGTTCTCGCACATCGTGGGGCAGCTGCCCGGCAGCTCGGACCCCGCCTCGCCGGCCTACAAGGCCTGGAACGACACGCAGCTCCTGCCGGCGCTGCGCGGCGAGCGCGCCGGCCGCATCGTGGCCATGCTCAACATGGACGTGATCGGCGTGAAGAACGCCGTCGTCTACGTGGAGAGCACGCCAGACGTGACGTCCTTCTTCGCCAGGTGCGCCAGAGACTCCGGCCTCACGAGCGTCGGCGAGACGTATGTGTACTGGCCGCCGTCGAGCTATGACGACTGGCAGTTCTACATGGCCGGCGTGCCCTGCATGCAGATCGCCTTCTGGGGCCCGGCCTACGACGTCCTGTATCACACCACCGGCGACGTCCCGGCCGTCCTCTCGAGGAAGTCGATCCGCGCCAACATGCGCTTCAACCTGCTCGGCCTCCTGCGCTTCGACAACATGGGCATCATCAGGTACGACCTGCAGGAGAACCTCAACGTGGCCACCGGCGGCATGGCCACTCTGAGGGCCGCCGACCCGTCAGTGTACAAGGCGGGCCACGCCGACATCACCACGCTGCGCACCGGCATCAAGCAGTACAAGGCAGCGTTGAAGGCCAAGGCCGGCGTGCTCAAGAAGAAGGGCGTCTCCTCCGCCGAAGCGGCGCGGGTCAACACCGTACAGATGGCCGCCGCCAAGGACCTGCTGCCGCACCTGTTCGACTGGGACTCCAGCGGCATTCCCGGCTGGACGGGTCTCTTCGTGTTCGACACGTACTCGAACGACCTCGCGGCGATGAACAAGGCCATCGCTGCGCTCAAGGCCGGCAAGAAGCAGAAGTGCGCCGCGTGCCTGGCGAACGTGACGACGATGGGTTGGGGTCGGTACGTCGGCGACGACGCCTACAAGCTGATCTTGGAGCACATCGCCTACAACCCGCATCTGCTCTGGGGCTACGGGTTCATCCCGCAGCTCACAGACGTGCATCGTGAGTACATGAGCCTTAAGGGCAGGTACACCACCGGCGGCATGACTGCCGCCGAGGTGTTGGCCAGCCTCAAGACCAAGCGCGACGCCATCTACGGCTTCGTCACGACTTCGGCTCAGGAGGTGGGCGCGGCCTTCACGAAGGCGGCGGCCACGCTGGACCAGCTGTAAGAGGTGAAGGGGGCGGCGGGAC
>CAZIGT010000194.1:0-6297 GCA_964538465.1 uncultured Thermoleophilia bacterium
TGCTACCGGCCGCGTAGCTTGTCCAGTAGCCGGCAGAAGCCAGCAACCAGTCGGTGGCGGTGCCCACCTGAGCAGGGGTGTCGGTATATGCCGTCGTACCGTTGCCGAGCTGGCCGGCGTTGTTGTAGCCCCAAGACCAGATTGTGCCGTTCTGTCGCTGGGCTATCGCATGGCCCTGGCCAAGGGCAACGTCGTTCCACTCGATCGCCGTGCCCACGGGAGTGGGGCGCAGGCGATCGACGGTGTCGCCCAAGCCGAGTTCGCCAGCGGCGTTGTAGCCCCAGGACCAGATCCGACCGTTCGCCTTGACTGCGATGCTGAACCAATAGCTGGCGGCCGGCACGCTCCAGTCGCTGGCGCTGTCGACCGGGACCGGGACGTTGCTGGCAGTCGTCGTGTTGTCGCCCAGCTCGCCGTGCGCGTTGCCGCCGAAAGCCCACAGCGTGCCGTCCTGCTTCCAGGCGAGGGTGTGGAACCAGCCACAAGACGCGCCGGCCCAGTCGGTGTCGGTGCCGATCTTGGTGAAGACATGCTTGTCGACGTTGGTCCCGTCTCCCAGTTGACCGGTCGTGTTGTACCCGGCTGCCCAGAGCTCGCCGGCGGAGTTCACGGCCATCGTGTGCAGGTAGCCACACGACACGGTCGTCCAGTTCGCGGAGGAACCGATCTGCACCGGGCTGGTCCGTTGGGCCACGTCGCCTGTGCCGAGCTGGCCATTGCCGTTGTAGCCCCAGGCCCAGAGCGTGCCGTTCTGTTTGATGGCCACCGTGTGCATGTAGCCACAGCTCACGAGATGCCAGTCCTTGTCCGCGCCGACCTGCGCGTAGGTACTGTGGTTTGTCGTGTCGCCCAGGCCGAGCTGGCCGGCGGCGTTCTGCCCCGTGGCCCAGAGGCTGCCGTCGCTGCACAGCACGACGGTGTGCAGGCCGCCGCCGGCGATGACCGGGGTCACCGCTCCGGCGGCGGCGCACAGAGGCGCGAGCAACAGCGCCGTGGCCATGAGTGTCGCCGCGGTGATGGCGGCCTGATGACGCCTGGTCATGAGTATCCCCTCCCCGTGATATGGACAGCCACCGCGACGGTCATCGCCACATGCGCAGAGCCTGTCTCTGCACGGGGCGGTGAGGCGGATGACGCGTCCTCGCGCGTTCCCTGTCGAATGCTCCGAGTGTAGCCCTCATGGATGCAAACGGTACTGATTCCGTGCGACTCACGCTTCGACCGTTGCCGAGGGTCACAACGGTCTGGGATCGGTCGCCGCAGGTGGGCGGATGGACGGGGCAGGGCCACTCGCGGATGTGGCGGACGTCCGGGTCAGGGCAGGCCCCGGATGTCCGCTGGCGCCCGGCGGCTCCTGGCGGATGTGGCGGGCGGCTCCTGGGGGACGCAGTGGGCGACTACTGGCGGATGTCGCGGCGCAGGAAGATGCGATACGACGCGAGTAGGCAGACGGCGATGGTGGCCAGAAGCACGGCCAGGTGCGTGCCGCTGAGGCCGCGGGTCATCACCTGGCCGCCCTCGTAGTAGTAGAAGAACGAGAGCTTGCGCAGCCAGTCGAGGCTGCTCACAAGCAGACCGATGGTGTCGAGCAGGTACGTCACCAGCAGGAGGCCGGCGGCGGCGGCCGTGGCGGTGCCGCGGCGGCCGCCGAGGCTGCCGGCGGCGAACGCCAGCGATGCCCCCATGAGGGTGAGCACCCAGAGGCTGAAGCTGGCCAGCAGCATGTGGCTGAGGTCGGCGTCGATGCTCACCCCGAGGACGCCGATCAGCAGGCCGAGCAGGTGAGCCAGGTTGACCACGGTCACGGCGGCGACCAGGGCGAGGTACTTGTGCGTGAGCGCCGTACGTCGCGAGAGCGGGTAGCCCAGCATGAGGCCGAGCGTGCCGGCGTCCTCTTCGCCGGCTACGGCGCGGCTGCCGGCGCCCACGCCGAAGATGAGCAGCACGAGCGGGCTCATCATGGCGAAGAGGCGCATGCCCAGGTAGCCGTTCGGCGTGAAGAAGTCTCCGGCCTGACCCATGACGTAGTCCCTGAACACCGCCGGCATGGAGTCGATGAGCGACCTGAACTGGGCCTGGTTCTCGGCCATGGTGGGATAGACGGCGCACATGATGACCACGTAGGCGATCAGCGAGACGCTCCACAGGAGGAGGCTCCAGCGCTGATCGCGCAGCTCTTTCGTGAAGAGGTTGCGCAGCATCAGGAGGCCTCCGCCGGAGCGTCCGCGTCGGCTGCGCTCTCGCCGTAGAAGGCTAGGAACACCTCGTCGAGCTCCATCTCGCGGCTGCTCACGTCGGCGATCCCCACGGTGAGAGCACGCCTGAAGACCTCGTCGAACGATCCGGCGACGCGTAGGTGCGCGTGCACGCCGTCCACGCGCGTCTCTTGAACGCCGGAGATGCCTTCGAACAGCCCCGCCGGCGCCGGCGCGCTCAGCACGAGATCGAGCTCGCGCACCTGACGGCGCAGCAGCGACGCCACATCCTCCACGGCGATGAGTTCGCCACGGCGTACGAAGCCCACGCGGTCGCAGAGCTGGCGCACCTCCGGCAGGACGTGCGAGGAGAGGAACACCGTCTGTCCGCGATCGCGAGCCTCGTCGATGAGGCGGTTGAACTCGTTCTGCATGAGCGGGTCGAGGCCGGTCGTGGGCGCCTCGAGGATGAGCAGGTCTGGCCTGTGCCAGAACGGCTGGATGAGCGACAGCTTTCGGCTGTTGCCCGTGGAGAGCTCGCGGACCTTCTGGTCGAGTTCGGCGTCGAGCCGCTCGACCAACTCGTCCAGGTACGCCCACTCCACACCGCCGCGCAGGCCGGCCAGGAAGAGAAGGGTCTCGCGGCCGGTGAGCTTGGGGAAGAGGGCCAGCTCACCCGGTGTGAAGCCGACCTGGCGGCGCACCTCCACGCCGGCACGGCGCACGTCGCGGCCGAGCACGTGAGCGGAGCCCTTCGTCGGCCGCAGCAGGTCGAGCAGCAGCCGGATGGTGGTCGTCTTGCCGGCGCCGTTGGGGCCGAGGAAGCCGAAGACCTCGCCGGCTGCGACCTCGAGGTCGAGGTCGACCAGCCCATGCTTCCTGCCGTAGTACTTGGTCAGGCCGGCTGTCTGGATGACGGCGCGCATGCGCGCGAGTCTCTCGCTCCTGACGCGGCGGTGCAAGCCGCCGCCCGGCTATTTGGTCGCTGTCGGGTCCGGGCAGACGCGGAATCCCTCGTCGAGCGCGTCGAGCGCCGCCATGTCTTCGTCCGACAGCTCGAAGTCGAACGCGAGCGCGTTGCGGCGGATGTGCCCCTGGTGCACCGATTTGAAGACCGCGGCCACGTCATGTTGGAACTGCCAGCGGAGCAGGACCTGCGCCGGTTCGCGCTCGAGACGTGCGGCGATCTCGGCGACCCGCCGGTCATTGAGCTTCCGCTTGCGCGTCAGCGGGCAGAACGCCTGCAGCTGGATGCCGCGCTCTCGGCAGTACTCGAGCAGCTCGCGCTGGTAGAGGAACGGGGAGAACTCCACCTGGTTCACGGCCGGGACCACCTCGGCATGCTCCAGGAGCTCTTCCAGGTGACGGACCGTGTAGTTGCTCACGCCGATGGCCTTGGCTCGTCCTTCCGCGTGGATCTCCTCGAGGCGGCGCCAGGTGTCTGCGCGCTTGCCCGTGACGGGCCACTGGACGAGGTACAGGTCGATGTAGTCGAGGCCCAGCTTGCGCAGGCTGTAGTCGAAGGCCTCGCGAGCCTCACGGTAACCGTGGTCGGAGTTCCAGAGCTTGGTGGTCACGAACAGCTCCTCGCGTGGGAGGCCGCTCTTGCGCAGGACCGCGCCCACGTCCGCCTCGTTGTCGTAGATGTAGGCCGTGTCGAAGAGGCGATAGCCCAGCTGCAGCGCCCAGATCAGCGAGAGGTAGCTGGATTGGCCGGAGATCATGTTGAGCATGCCGAGCCCGAGCATCGGCATCTGTGCGCCGGTGTTCAGCGTGCATGTGGGGATGTTCTGCGCTCGCTCGGGGTGGTCGACCCTGCACTTGGGGACTGGTTTCACTGCGCCTCCTCTCGTGCCGGGCCCGTCCGGCTCGGCCGTGGTGTACATGGTATGGAACGGCACACCGGTGCGCGAGCCCATCGGGCGGCAGCCGGCGGCGCGGCCGTGTAGGCTGGCACGGTCGGCATCAGGAGCCGGGGCCGGTCAACGGAGGGACGAACGTGAGCACGGACTTCGATCGCGTCATCGCGCGGCGCGACACGGCCAGCTACAAGTGGGACCTGTATCCGGCACCCGTGCTGCCGGCCTTCGTGGCCGACATGGACTTCGCCTCGCCGCCGGCGGTGATCGCCGCGCTGCACGAACGCGCGGAGCACGGCGTGTACGGCTACGCCAAGGTGCCGGATTCCCTCCTTGAGACCGTCTACTGGTACCTGCAGACGCGGTACGGCTGGACGATCGACCCCGAATGGCTCGTGTTCCTGCCCGGCGTGTGGCCGGGCCTTGGGCTCACCGTGAGCGCGTTCAGCAAGCCCGGCGACGGTGTCATGATCGTGACGCCCATCTACCCGCCGTTCCTGGACGTCGTCAAGGCGCAGGGTCGGCGGCTGGACCTGGTGCCGGCCGTGCTCCGCGACGGCCGTTGGCGGCTGCCGCTGGAGGAGATGGAGGCGGCCGTCGCCGCCGCCACGCGGGTCCTGCTCTTCAGCAGCCCGCACAACCCGCTCGGACGCGCCTTCGACGAAGACGAGATCGCGGCCGTGGTCCACTTCTGCCGCCGCCACGACATCATCTTGTGCTCAGACGAGATCCACTGCGACCTGCGTCTGGACCCCGTGATGCACGTGCCCAGCCTGACCGTCGACGGCGCCCGCGACGTGACCGTCGCATTCATGGCGCCGAGCAAGACCTACAATCTGCCGGGCCTCCAGTTCGCGTTCGCGGTGATCCCGGACGAGGGATTGCGGCGGCGCTTCCGCGCCGCCGGCGACGGGCTCATAGAGATGGACATGCCCAATGTGATGGGGCTGGCCGCCGCCGAGGCCGCCTACCGGCACGGCGGCGCCTGGCTCGCCGACCTGCTGGACTACCTGCGCGGCAACGCGGCGCTGGTCGAGCGGTTCGTGGCCCGCGAGCTTCCCGGCGTCTCGACGACGCACGTGGAGGCCACGTACCTGGCCTGGCTGGATTGCCGCGAACTCGGCCTGGACGATCCGGCCGCGGCTTGCTTGGCGGCCGGCGTGGCCCTCTCAGACGGCCGCGACTTCGCGGCCCCCGGTTGCCTGAGGCTCAACTT
This sequence comes from uncultured Thermoleophilia bacterium, assembly GCA_964538465.1. Taxonomy (GTDB): domain Bacteria; phylum Actinomycetota; class Thermoleophilia; order UBA2241; family UBA2241; genus UBA6103. The sequence continues at coordinate 5,271 of CAZIGT010000194.1, forward strand.
CGGTTGTCCGCGCAGCACGCTGGAAGAGGTGCTCGCGCGCACCCGGCGGGGACTGCTGGGCGGCTGAGCGCCGGCCTGCCTGCCGGTCGTCGTCCCTACTGGGCGGCTCAGCGGCCGTCTGCTCGCCGGCCGGTCGCCATCGGCTGCTAAGGCCGCCGCCGACGCATCATAGCGGCGACTATCGAGAACAGCAGCGTAAGGGCGGCCAGAGCCGAAAGACAGAGCACGGCGCCGGCCACCCACTGGATCCAGTCGGCCAGCTGCTCCTGGGCGGAGATGTACGCGAAGGCCAGCACGAAGGCGGCCAGCAGGAGCGCGAACGCCAGCCGGTTGACCATGTCCTGCAGGCCGCGCATGGCGTCTTCGTAGTGCTCTGGCCGCACCGCCAGCCGGAACTCGCCCTCGCTGGCCCTGCGGAGCGCTCGCGTCAGCGCCACCGGCAGGTCCTCGGCGAGCTTCCGGTAGCGCCTCAGGGCGCGCATGATCTCATGCGGCCAAGCCTGCGGCCCCAGCGACTTCACCAGCACCCGCTGGGCGAACGGCTTGGCCGCCTCGATGATGTTGAACGCGGGGGCGATCTGGCTCGCCACACCCTCCAGCACGCCCAGCGTGGTCAGCAACACCGCGATGTCGCCCGGAAGCGCGAGACGGTGCCTGCGGATCGCCGCCAGCGTTTCCTGGAGGGTCAGCTGCAGGACGTCCGGCCGGCCCTGGCTCTCGCGGTACAGCGTGACCACCTGCGTGAGATCCCGCTGCAGGGCGGCCACGTCGAGCGACGGGTCCGAGGAGCAGATGGAAAGCAACGCCTCCGTAGCGTCGACCGGGTCGTCGTCCATGACCGCCATCAGCATGTCGAACACGGCCTGGCGATGCTGATGCGAGATGTTGGCCACGCGGCCGAAGTCCACGAACCCCACGCGGCCGTCGGGCAGCGAGAAGAGATTCCCGGCATGGGGGTCGGCGTGGTAGGTGCCCTGTGGGACGTATTCCGGGAGGATGAGAGTCCCCGCGGGGCGGACATTCCGGC
>CAZIGT010000195.1:0-6290 GCA_964538465.1 uncultured Thermoleophilia bacterium
CCTGTGGCCCCGCCGGCGTCGCCGCGCGTACGTCGTGGCAGCGAGCCGGACCCAGTCGTGGGGCAGCTCCGTCAGGCGGCCGGCTCGCCCCAGCCGCGCGCCTCGTAGTACTCCCGGCGCATGATCTCGGCGTCGTCGGCGCGGAAGCGCAATTCGTCGCCGTTCCTGGCGATGATCGGGTTGTCTGTGATCCAGCGCGGCAGCCGCTCGTGCTTGCCGACGAAGCCGCGCAGCCGGTTGAACTCGTGCGTCTCGGTGACGATGCGCGCCGCCTTAGCGAAGATCTGCTCAGGCGTGTCGTCGAGGCCCACCGCCGCGTTGCAGATGCGCGTTATGAAGTCCTTCGGCAGCAGGTCGCGGTAGAAGCGGCAGAAGATCATGCAGTCCATGAGCACGAAGCGGTCCTCCCACTCCACGTACATGGCGGCCTTGCCGCCGATCTGGTCGATGTCGATGAGGCCGCTGAGCTCCGCCTTCATGAACGTGGCGCGCATGTGGCAGGCGCCGCGCTCGGTCATCATGTAGCCCAGGCCCATGCCCTTGCTGCGCCGCGGGTCGTAGCCGGCCGGCTCCATGCCCTTGACGTGCACGGCGAGCCCTTCGAGGCCGAGCTCCTTCTCAACGATGCGTGCACCCTCGGCGAGCAGGTCCCCCAGCTCGCCCTCGCGCAGCGCGATCTTCTGCAGCAGCTCGGCCACCCCGTCGGCGTCGCCGTAGTCAAGGTCGATGTCCAGCTTGCCCTGCTTGCCGGCTTCGATCGCCAGGGCGCAGAGGTTCCCAGCTGTGATCGTGTCCACGCCCAGACGGTCGCAGATCTCGTTCATGCGACACACCTGACCGAGGTCGTTGATCTCGCACAGTCCCGCGAACGAGTAGATGGTCTCGAACTCGGGCTCGCTCTCGAGACCCTCCAGGGGACCGTCCGGCACGCGGCAGAGATTGCCGCACTGGATGAGGCACGGCGGGCAGGTCGTGTTCTTGACCTTGTACTTCTCAACCATGACATCCGGGCCGATGCCCTCTTCCCAACCCTCCAGCCGGCCCTTCTGCCAGTAGCGCGTGGGGAACATGTCGAGGTCGTTGGTGGCACGCACCATCTGCACGGTGCCCATGAGCTTGTAGGCGGCCACGGCCGGATGGTCCTCGGCGCTCGCGATCATTTCTTTGACGAGCGCCTTCATCTCTTCAGGTCGGGCGACCTCCGGCTTCTGCTTCCCATGGAAGACGAGCCCCTTGAGGTTCTTGGAACCCGCCACGGCGCCGCAGCCGCCGCGGCCGAGAGCGTGGGTGTGGTCGTTGATCATGCAGGCGAAGCGCACCAGCTTCTCCCCGGACGGACCTATGACGACCGCGCGGGCGTTCTCGACGCCGACACGCGCGAGCAGGGCGTCCTCGGCGGCGAAGACGTCCAGACCCCAGAGGTCATCGGCAGGATGGATGGTGGCACCCTGTTCCGAGATCTCGAGGAAGACCGGACGGGGTGACCTGCCTTCGACGATCACCATGCGCCAGCCGGTGCGAGCGAACTGAGTGGCGAGCCGACCGCCGGAGTAGCTTTCGCCGTAGCCCCCGGTGAGCGGCGAAGCGTAGTAGACGGCGTGACGGTTCGTGCCCGGCATGGTGCTTCCCGAGAGCGGGCCGCAGGAGAAGATGAGCTTGTTCTGCGGCCCCAGCGGGTCGGCCTCCGGCGGCACTTCCTGGAGCAGATAGTGCGAGCCGATGCCCTTGGGGCCTATGTACTCGCGCTCGATCCCGGCCGGGACCGTCTCCCTGCTGGTGGTCCCGGTCGTGAGGTCTATTCTCAGGATGTCTGCCATTGGCTACTCACTCTTCCGTTGGGACGTTGCGGGCGCTCGGGCCCACGGCCCGGGAGCCCAGGTCGCTGGCCGGCCAGTTCCATCTGGCGGTTATGATATCGGGAAATCGGACCGCTATGCGGTGAACCGTCGTCACGGTAGGGTTGGGCGGAGACCATCCGGCGCCCGTACGCCGGGACACCCGGAACGGCGCGAGGAGATCGCCGATGAAGCACCTCAAAGCAACGCTCGGCCGGTTCTCGCTCGGTGTCGGCGACCGCTTCGCGCACCAGGCCACCGCGCAGCTGCGCGCCTTCATGCAGGCCGCCGACCAGGGGGTCGTGGCCACCCCCGTGTGGAACAAGTCGGACCGCGAGCACCTCACGGTGGGTTCAGAGCCGGCGGACGTGCGCCGGGCGGCAGACGTCGCCGTGCGGTCGCTCGGCTGGAAGGGCGGCTACTTCGTCGACGCCGATCACATCGGCCTGGCGACGCTGGATCGCTACCTGGAGCCGTGCGACTTCTTCACTCTGGACGTTGCCGGGCAGATCGGGCGGCCGCCGGAGGAGGGCGCGGCGGCGGCCTTCCTCGACCGGCACCCCGAGCTCGTGGGGCGCACCGAGGTGCCAGGTATGCCGGCCGCCGTGGAGCTGCCGGCCGCGGTCGCGGCCCAGATCGCCGAGCTCTACCTCGCCGCCGTAGCCGAGGCCGGACGCATCTACCGCCGCATCGCGGCCGCGAAAGAGCCGGCCTCGTTCATCACCGAGATCTCGGTCGACGAGACCGACGCGCCGCAGACGCCGGCCGAGCTGCTGGTCATCCTGGCCGCCGTAGCCGACGAAGGCATCCCCGTCCAGACCATCGCGCCCCGCTTCTCGGGGCGCTTCAACAAGGGTGTCGACTACCTCGGCGACGTGACCCGCTTCGAAGCCGAGTTCAGAGACGACGTCTGCGTGCTGGCCCACGCCGTCTCGACGTACGGCCTCCCCGCCGACCTCAAGCTCAGCGTGCACTCCGGCAGCGACAAGTTCGCCATCTTCCCGGCCGTCAACCGGGCGCTCCGGGACCTGGGCGCCGGCGTGCACGTGAAGACCTCCGGCACGACGTGGCTCGAGGAGGCGATCGGCCTCGCTGAGGCCGGCGGCGACGGCCTGGCACTCGTCAAGGATGTCTACCAGGCTGCCTACAAGCGCCGCGAAGAGCTCTGCTCACCGTACGCCAGCGTCATCGACATCGACGCGGTGCGCCTGCCGTCACCGGACGAAGTCCGCGCCTGGAGCGCCGAGCGGTTCGCCGCCGCCCTGCGCCACGATCCGGCCGATCCGCTCTACGACCGCAACGTCCGCCAGCTCGTGCACGTGGGCTACAAGGTCGCCGCAGGCATGGGCAGCCGCTACATCGAGCTGCTTCAAGCCAACAAGGCGACCATCGCCGCCAACGTCACCGCGAACATCTTCGAGCGCCACATCGAACCGCTGTTCTTCGCCGACTGATCCGGTCGCGGCCGCGCAGCCGGACCCCGTGCAGCCGGCGAGCGCGAGACCATCACTTCCCGCCCGGCAGCCCCGACCCACGCGGCCGTGCAGTCGGCCCGCGTCCGGTGGGCGCTTGCGCTGATCGGCGCCGGTCCGCGCCGGGTCAGCTGTAGCCGAGCTGCTTCTCGACGACGGTGATGCTCTCGTCGAGCACGCTTACGACGGTGTCTATCTGCTCCTTGCTGATGACGAACGGCGGCGCCACGGCGTGCACGTTGCCGCCGCCGAGAAGGCGTACGAACACGCCACGCTTGAGCGCCTCGGCGAAGACCTTGCCGGCGGCTCCTACCGCGGCCGGGAACCACTCCCTGGTCTCCTTGTCCTGCACGTACTCGATGCCGGAGACCAGGCCGACGCCGCGCACGTCGCCGACGATCGGGTGGCTGAGCAGTGAGCGCAGGCCCTCCTGCATGTAGGGGCCGAGGTCGGCGCAGCGCTGCACGAGGCCCTCGCGTTCGATGATCGCCAGGTTGGCCACCCCGGCGGCGGAGCACAGGGGGTGGCCCTGATACGTGGCGCCGCTCATGAACTGCTTGCCCTCGAGCGGCGCGCTCAGGAACGCCTGAAAGACCCTGTCGCTGGCGCCCACGGCGCCGAGCGGCAAGTAGCCGGACGATAGTCCCTTGGCCATGGTGATGAAGTCCGGCCTGGACCCGAAGATCTCGGTGGCGAACCAGGCGCCGGCGCGGCCGAACCCGGTGATGACCTCGTCGTTGACGATGAGGATGGCGTAGGCGTCGCAGATCTCGCGGACCATGGGCCAGTACTCGGGGGGTGGCGGAATGACCCCGCCGGTGCCGATCATCGTTTCGCCGATCATGGTGCCGACGTTCTCGGGGCCGTAGAAGAGGATCTCCTTCTCTACGGCCCGCGCACACTCCATCTTGCAGCTGCCGTACTCCTGGCTCCAGGCGCACTGATAGCAGTACGGGGCGCCGATCTTGATGAAGCCGGGCAGCAGCGGCTCGAACTTCTGCCGGTTGGCCGCCAGCCCCTGGATGCTGGTGACGCCGAAGGTGGTGCCATGGTAGGCACGGTCGCGGAAGAGCACCATGTACTTGGAGCCCTTGCCCAGGTTGCGCCAGTACTGGCGGGCCATCTTGAGCGCGGTCTCGCCGGCCTCGCCGCCGCCGAGACAGAGGAACACGTGGTCTAGGTCGCCGGGCAGCTTCTCGGCGACCTTTGCCGCCAGCTCTATCGACGGTGCGTTGGCGGCACCGGAGAACATGTGATAGCAGGCGAGCTGCTGCGCCTGGGCGGCGACGGCATCGATGATCTCCTGCCGGCCGTGCCCCACATTGACGGTCCAGAGACTGGCGAAAGCATCGATGTACTCGTTGCCGTCGATGTCCCAGACGAGCGCCCCTTCACCGCGCTCGATGATGACGGGATCGAGACCCTGCATCTGGGTGAACGGCGGCCACAGATGCTCGCTGAAGTCCCTCCTGAGCTGCTGCGGGTCGTGAGCCGTAGGCTGGTCTGCCATGAGTGTCCTCCTGTGCCTGGTCGCCGGCGGCATCGCGGAGGCGTTGCCCGGCAGACAGGTCCGCGCGCCCGTCGGCGCGCGAGTCGCTTCACGGATCGAGGCGTCGGTACATGCGTGCGTGCTGCGCCAGAACCCTACCGGGGCGTCCGAACCGGCGCCAGAGCGCACCAGTGGGCGAGGCGGCCGCCTCGCGCGCCTGCGCTTGCCCGCGCCGGCCCCGCGCGCCTATCCTTCCGTGCGTCGTCGCACGACGCACCCGCCCGGATCGGCGCGCGCTGCGCGCAGCCGCCGGCCGACACGGTGATCGCCAGAACGGGAGGCGCGCATGCAGCTCCATCCGGACCTGATCCGCACGGGAGTCGCGCCTGCGGCCTGGCTCGGCGAAGGCGCGGCCGCGGTCTGCCTCACCTTCGACGTGGATGCGGAGACGAACGTGCTGTCCCGGGGCGACCAGTACCTGGAGCACCTCTCCACCATCTCGCACCAGCAGTACGGGCCGCGCATCGGGCTGCCGCGCATCCTGGAGATGCTGGCGCGGCAGGAGGTGCCGGCGACGTTCTTCGTGCCCGGCCTCACGGCGGAACGCTGGCCGGGAGCCGTCGAGCGCATTGCGGCGGCCGGCCACGAGGTCGGCGTGCACGGCTATCGCCACCTCACGCCGACCGATCAGACGCCGGCCGCCCAGCGCGAGGAGATGGAGCGCGGCGTGGCGGCCCTCGAGCGCCTCGGGGTGCGCCCCGCCGGCTACCGCGCCCCGTCGTGGTCGACGAGTCTGACCACGATCCAGCTCATGACCGAGCACGGCCTCACCTACGACTCCTCGCTCATGGACGACGACCGGCCCTACACTCTGCAGACGCCCTGGGGTCGCCTGGCGGAGCTGCCGCCGCACTGGCTGCTCGACGACTGGGAGCAGTACGCCTACATCCCCGAGCCGCCGGGTCTCACCGAGCAGATCGAGACCCCGGCGAAGGTGCTGGAGCTCTGGACGGCCGAGCTCGACGCCATGCGAGCCACGCACTCGCTCTGCGTGCTCACGTGCCATCCGCTGCTGAGCGGGCGGCCGAGCAGGGTGCGGACCATAGAGCGGTTCATCGAGTTCGGCAAGTCGTGCGGCGACGTGGCGTTCCTGCGCTGCGACCACGTCGCCGCGGCTGTGCTGGCGACTCCGCCGGAGCCCTACGCCGACGAATGAGCGGCGGCGCCGGGCGCGGCCGGGGCGCGCGGCCGCGCGCCGCGGGCCCCGCCGCCGCCGACGGACCACCCACACGACCGGAGGACGAACGTGAAGTACATCATGCGCCCGCCGAGCGACGCCTTCGTGCACGCTCTCTCGAAGCATCCGCTGGGCCACCTCATCGACGTCCAGGAGGCGCGGCGGCAGCACGCCGGCGGGGCCGCGGCCATCGAGGCCGCGGGCGGCGACGTCGTCATGCTGCCGCCCGAACCGGAGCTCGCGGACGCGCCGTTCGT
>CAZIGT010000196.1:0-6289 GCA_964538465.1 uncultured Thermoleophilia bacterium
CGTGTAGCTTCCCATCTCGTTGTCGTACCAGCCGAAGATCTTCACGTGCGTGAGCGGCACGCGGACCGGCTGGGGCGCGCCGGCCGGTCCGCCCGACTGGCCGGGGAGCATGAGGTCGACGAACCCCGTGCGGGTGTGCGTCTCGGCGCCCTCGATGACCACGGCCGCGTCCTCACCGACCATGTCGACCGACACGTTCTGCTCGTCTGTGTACTTCAGCAGGCCTCTCGCCTCGCCCTCCGAGGCCTCTTTGTAGATGTCGTTGATGGCCTCGCGGCTCAGCGACACGGTGCCGTCCGGCAGCGCTTCGCTCTGGAACGTGACGTTGAGGATGATGAGGCTCACGGTGGTGGTCGGGATGCGCACGGAGTCGGCCATGAAGCCGATGCGGGCGATCTCCGGCATCACCTGCTCGAGGGCGGCGGCGGCATTGGTGGAGGTGAGCACCACGTTGCCCAGGGCGCCGCGCTTCTTGCGAAGGTCGGTGGCGCCGGCCGCCGGCACGGCGTCCAGCACCGGCTGCGAGTTCGTGGCGGCGTGCACCGTGCTCATGCCGGCGGTGATCATGTTCCGCGTGAGGTCGCGGTCCAGGAGGGGTCGCATCATGTGCGCCAGCGCGGTGGTGGTGCAGGACGCGGCCGAGATGACCTTGTGCTTGCCCGGCTCGAACTGGAACTGGTTGATGCCGTTGATGAAGATCGCCGCGTCTTCGGGCAGCGGCAGCCCCTTCTGTTTGCTCTTGAACGGCGAGCTGTTCACCACTGCGCGCGCGCCGGCGGCCAGGTGACCGCGGATGGAGCCCTTGCCGGCGTCGGCTTCGGCGTGCGGATCGCGGAACGTGCCGGTGCACTCCGCCACCAGCGACACGCCGTTGTCGCGCCAGGGGATGTCCTTCGGGTTCCTGGCCTCGCGCAGCAGCACGATCTCCTTGCCGTAGGCGCGGATGATGCCGGCGGCCTCGTCGACCACCTGCATGTCGCGTACGCCCTTCTGCCCGAACAGGTACCGATGAAGGGGGCCGTAGGTGCTGTCCTTGGAGAGGTACTGGACGATCGAGTCCAGCGATGTCCCCACCTGCCGGCCCGTGTTCACGACGAGGCGATCGAAGTCGTCGTGCCCGAGTTGATACCAGACCATCAGCTTGCCTATGCGGCCAAGGCCGTTGATTCCCAGCGTCCGTTGCGTAGTCATGGTATGCGGTACCCTCCTCTGTCGGTTCCCGGCTTGGTGGAGGCCACGTCATGGGGTCCTCTCCGCCGGTCGTACGCCCTATCTTCCTTCATGACGACGGTCCGGTGCATCCCGTGCCGTGGCAGGGCCGCGGCTCGCTTCGGCCGGTTGCTGCAGTGGGAGGTCCGGCGCGACCGTGTCGCCGGGCTCCGTACGGCTCCGCGAGCCGGAAGCGTCGGCTTCGGGCTCGGTCCGGCTCCGCGAGCGGATCACCGGATCGATGCCGGCGGCGTTGGCTCAGCCCGGCTCCATGATCGCCGGGGTGGGCTGCGTGGGGATACGGCCGAGGAAGATGTTGCCGGTGCGGCCGTCGATGGACAGCCAGTCGCCCGGGCGCACCTCGTTGCCGGCCAGCCGCGCGGTGCCCTCGTGCTCGACCACCTCGAGGTCGACGCAGTCCACCACAGCGGTCTTGCCGAGGCGCTTGGCCGTGACCGCCGCGTGCGACGTGGCTCCGCCGCGCGCCGTGAGGATGCCGCTCACCCTGGTGATCATGCCGATGTCCTCCGGCACGGTGTCTGGCCGTAGGAGCACGATGTTCTCAGTGGGCGAGTCCGCCAGGAGCCGGTCGATCTGCTCGGCGTTCAATGCCGCGCGGCCCGAATACGCCCCTCCGGACACGCCCATGCCGATGGCCACGGGCGGGCCGTAGTTGGGCGACGACGTGTCGAAGTAGTCGGCGCCGCGGGCCTGTTCCTGCACCACGGCCCGCTTCTGCAGCACGTACAGGTCTTCGGCGGCCGGCGACTCGAAGGTGAACTCGATCTCCTGCGGGTCGTACTCGCGTTCGCTCACCAGGTCGCGCGCCACCGAGAGCAGCTCGTTGTATACCTCCGGATAGTCCCGCTCCAGGGAGTGCTCGGTGCCGCGGTAGGTCTTGCTGCCCAGCCGCTGCGCCTCGGAGATGGGCAGCGGGAACACCAGCCCGCCCACCAGGTCTTCGCCCTGGCTGCGGACCGCGAAGTCGCCGAACAGACGCACCTGCCTGCCGTACGGCTCGAGGGGGTTGTGAGTGAAGGTGACCCCTGACCCCGACTCGCGGCTCAGGTTGCCGAAGACCATGCGCTGAACGACCACCGCGGTGCCCCACTCCTCAGCCACGCCGATGTACTGGCGATAGATGCGGGCCTGAGGGGAATCCCAGGAGTCCAGCACCTTGAGCACGCACGCCACGACCTGCCGGAAGGGGTCGTCGATGAAGGCTACCCCGCCCTCGCGAGCGCGGTATCGATACGTGAAGGCGATCTCGCGCATGTGCTCCGGGGTGAAATCGAGTTTGCGCTCGATGCCGTAGCGGCTCTTGAACTCGCTCATGATGGCGTCGAAGAAGTCGCGGTCTATGCCGCACGACATGGCCCACGACTGCAGGAACCGGCGGTAGCCGTCCCAGGCGGCCCACTCGAAGCCCGGCCTCTTCGAAAGGGCCTCCGCGAGCTCGTCGTTGAGGCCCACGTTGACGAACGTGGTCATGAGGCCGGGCATGGAGATGGCCGCTCCCGAGCGGATGGAGAGGAGCAGCGCATGAGCGGGGTCGCCCAAGCGCAGACCGGTGTGCCTCTCCAGTTGGCTGATGGCTCTGCGTATGCGCTCGATGGTGTCGTCGTAGAGCGGCCGATACGACAGCGCCGGCCTGGCGTCGAACAGCTCGGTCGTGAGGATGAAGCCCGGCGGCACCTTGTGCCCGTACAGGGCCATCTGCTTGAGCCCAAGACCCTTGAAACCCAGGGTCATCTGGTCGTCCGTGCTGGGCTTGGGCTCGTGGATGGGTGATATCAGCCGCTCCGGGTCGTAGTTCATCATGCGGGTGAGGGCCTGGCTGCTCAGGCGCCCGTGGAGCGTCGAGATCTGACGTAGGGCGGCGGCGGCGTACCTGTCGAGCGCCTGCATGCCCAGCGCCGACACCAGTACCTCCCGCAGCACCATCTCGGCGACCGCATCCACGGACATGCCGCGCGCCTCGCACTGGCGCGAGTCGTGCACAAGCACCGTGTGCAGCACCTGGTCGTGGCTGAGGACCGCGCTCGTGGAGAGCTCGGTGACGCTGTTCACGAGGAACTGGAACACGTTCTGGTACTGGTGGAAGGTGAAGTTGTGGCTGCTGAAGCTCGCCTCGAGCATGCTGAGGTTGGCGGCCAGGGCGCGGGAGTCCACGCCGTCGACGGCCAGCGCCCGCTCGAAGCGGCCGATGGCGGTCGCCATGCGGCGCAGGGAGTCGCGGGTGACGTATGGCTCGACGCCCTCGGCGACCAGGTCGTCGAGCAGCCTACCCACCAGGTTCTCGACCCGGAAGGAGAGCCCGAGCGCGTCGAACTTGGGTTCGCTGTAGTTGCCGTAGATGGACGGGATGCCCGCTGCCAGGTGGCGCTTCTGGTAGATGTTCTCGGTGGCCGAGGAGGGGTGGGGGTCGAGCACGATGGCCTTGAGCTCCTCCAGCACCGTGAGGGCAGCGTCGAGCAGGCGGTCGCGGGTGGCCGGCGCGGGATTCGCCTGCCAGGCGGAGAACGCGCGCCGGAACCGCTGCCTGACCTTGGTCTCGAGGCGAAGATGCCTGCCGACGGCATCTCCCACGTCGTCGGCCGACAGCGAGTACTTGTGGGCTAGCAGCTGGTACGTCCTGAGCATGAGGGCCACGCGACGCCGGTCGGTCGAGCCGCCGCGGCCGTCGCCGCTCCCGGTGTCGAGGCCGGCGAGATGCGTCTCCAGCGCGGCCGGTGCGAGAGCCAGGAGCTGGTCCAAAAAGGCTTCGAGCTCCGACGAGGCGGCATCCGCGCCTGCCGTGCCCGTGCCTTGGGTACCGCCTTCGGCGCGGCCCCCGTCGGAGGCGCTCGCGCCGCCGCCATCGCCGGCGCCCGGCTCCGCGCCGGGCACGGCGGCCTCCTGCCCGCGAAGGCGCTCCCGCAGCGCGAGCAGCACTATGTGCGGCCCCTGCGCCCACTCCAGTTCCGTCTTCACGGTGGCCATCGTGTTGGCCGAGAGGTACGGCTCCAACCCCGACGGATCGAGGGTGATCCAGTACTGGAGCACGGCGCGGCTGAACGCGACCAGCCTGTTCGACGACTCGGTGTGTGATTGCTTGCGCAGGAAGTGCATGAGCGTGTCGCGCCGCCCGCAGATCTCGTCGATCTCCGTGGAGACCGATCGCAGCTCGCCTTCCGCGCCCACCTCGTTGAAGTAGACCGGCAGGGTGCGGAGGAGCTGTTTGGCCACGAAGTAGATCGGCCGGATGTCGGCGTTGAGGAAGCGGGTGACGTCGCGCTGGAAGAGGTCCGTGTCGGCGATGTACACGCCGCCCAGCCTCAGCTGGACGTTGAGGGCTGCCGCCAGCCGTTCGTACAGGGCCGGGTTCGACTCGATGATGTGCATCCAGCAGCGGATCTTGGGCAGGTGGTAGGGGTTGACCACCGTCTCCCACTCATCGGTGGCGCCGCTGATCTCGGGGTACTGGAAGCGCCAGTAGAGGATGTCTTCCACCAGGTGGTCGGCGGCGTGGACGTTGCCGGCCTCGCCGATGGCGACGCCGATCGCCTCGTAGCAGCGGAAGCGCATGAGGAGGAACTGGTTGTCGCGGTCGCGGAAGAAGGAGGTGAGACGGGTCAGGATACGCTCCGCGTCCATGTGCCTGCCCGGGTCCATCATCTGTTTGACGACTCCCAGGAGGTCGGCCATCACCTCGTTCTGGCGGTAGCCGAGCGTGTCGTCCTTGAGTAGGTAGAGGCACACGGCGAAGCGGTCTTCGAGGTTCTCAATCTGGAAGACCCGGTCTATCACCCGGCCCAGGATGTCCGAGAAGGCCGGGAGGTCGGAAGAGAGCAGTTCCTGGTCGGCGACGCTCTTCGCCTTGGCGATCAGCTCCGAGAGGCGGTCGCTTGCCAGGAAGGCGAAGTGCTCGGCGACCACTTGCGGAGCGGTGAGCTCGGCGCCCTGCCCTATGGCCCATCCGGGGATGTCGAGACGCTCCCGGGTCCAGCCGTAGCCGATCAACAGGAGGGGGCGGTAAAGACCGAAGAAGACCGGCGCCACCGGAGGATGCGTGGCGGCGCGCGCCACCAGGTTGCGCAGCAGCACGTCCCGCTCCATGAAGGGGATCGGCCGCTTCGGGAGGCTCCGCTCCAGGGCTTCGCCGATCGTGCGCAGGCCATCGTCGTAGTCGCCGCCGTGCGGCCCGTTCAGCACCGCCGTGCACCACATGAGGAGCTGGCGTAGCAGGAGCGAGTACTGCTCGTCGGTGAGCGGTCCGTCCAGCAGCTGTAGGACCAGCTCCGAGAGGAGCCCGAAGCGCTCGGCGCGAGCCTCGGACCGCGCGCAGTACGTCCAGTTGCGCAGCAGTATGTTCTGAAAACCCTCGATGAGCAGGTCGTTGTTGCGATAGCTGTGGAAGTACTCGCCCAGAGTCTCGGTGAGCGGGGTGCGCACGCCGTAGTAGCCCTGGACCGCCTCGACGAGGGGGAGGTAGCGGTCCGGGATGACCACCTGCTGGGCGGTGGTCGCGATGTTCGCCCGCAGGGCGTCTGAGTCGAAGGGTACTTGCGACGTCCGTGTGCTCATGCTGACTCGAATGATACCCCCGGGCCCAACAGGCCCAAGCCTGGTAGGGGTCTCTTGTACCGGGTGGCCAAGTGCCCATACAACGTTGTGCCTCCTGTCGCATGTGTCAGCTGATAGCCTCACGCTATAGTCTTCAGATGCCGCGGTCGGCAGACACGTCGCCGCGCCGACCGCCTTCGGCCGTCTCCCTCGCAAGAGGTCGACCCCGATCCACAACCGTCCACCGGAGGACTCATGAGCAACGCGTATGTCGAAGAGTTCATGGCCGGGCTCAAGGCCCAGCACCCCGGCGAGCCCGAGTTCCATCAGGCCGCCCAGGAAGTCGCCGAGAGCCTGGCCCCCGTCATCGAGAAGAACCCGCAGTACCGCAAGATGAAGATCCTCGAGCGCATCGCCGAGCCGGAGAGGGTCATCCTGTTCCGGGTGCCGTGGGTCGACGACAAGGGCGAGATCCAGATCAACAAGGGCTACCGCGTCGAGATGAACAGCGCCATCGGCCCCTACAAGGGCGGCC
>CAZIGT010000197.1:0-6283 GCA_964538465.1 uncultured Thermoleophilia bacterium
GCCCACTCGCCCCATGAGGCGCGGTCCGGGAAGTCGCGGCAGGCGCGCTGAAGCGCGCCCACGGCGACCTCCAGCCCCCGCGCCGCGGCCAGCCGCAGCCGCAGTGTTCGCGCGCCCTCTTCGTCATCGTCGCCACGGAAGGCCGCGGCTTCCGCATCGCCCGCCTCCATCTCGGCGAGTCTCGCTTCGAGACCCCTCCGCCGGCGGCCTAAGCGCTCGACCCATTGGTCGAGCCCGCCGAGGACGCCGGCTTGCCGCGCCTCGTCGAGCCACAGCGCCGACTCCTGCATCCGCACGGTCGAGTCGCACAGCGGCCCCGCAGTGACGAGGTCGACCACCGCCCGGCGGCCGAAGGGCAGCCCGGCCAGAGGAGCCAGGCAATCCAGCAGTCTCAGCAAGACGCGAGAGCCGGGTGAACGGTCCGTCACGCGGCAGGCCACTGGGATGTACAGCGCCTGCAGACCCGCGGCCATGAGCTCCACGTCTTCGCCGTGAGGCACGACGACCGCACAGTCCCTGAACGGCGTGCCCTCGCCGGCGCACATGAGCAGTGCGCGCGCCGCCTCGCGCACTTCGCTGCGCTCGTCCGGCACCGATAGCACCTGCAGGGAGCCGTCGCCGACGAGCCGCAGCGGCGAAGCCGTGCGCGCCCCACTGCCGCCCCACAGGTCGGCGATCCGGTCACGGTCTGACGCCGCATGCGGCGCCGCAACGCGATCGGTGCTCTTGCCCGCATTCTCAGCCGCCGTCAGGGCGCGCGCCGCCTGCGCAGGCACGTCCCGCGGCAGCGGGACGAACAGGTCGGCTCCCGCGGCCAGAAGGGCCGTCACAAGCCCTTCCTGAGCCTGGTTGAGGTCGTACAGGCCGTAGATCATGACGTGGCCGACGAGGGCGGCGGTTCTTGGGAAGTGCGTGCCCGGGGGCACGGCCGCGGACGCTTTCGCCTGTGCCGAGGGCGCGGCGGCAGATCCCTCCGCCTCCGTCGCCGAGGGCATAAGCTGCGTGACCGCGGAGGCGGCCTGCGCGTACGCCGCGGCATCGTCGACGAGGTCTCGGTCAGCGAGCTCGCGGCTGGAGGCCGCAGACAGCCCGCGCAGGTCCGCGGACCTGCGGTCCGCCGCAGCGGCGACACCAGAGCCCGGAGTCGCGATGCAGCCCGCCCACTCCCCGGCCGGATCGACCAGCGCCTCGCGGAGGTCGGCGAAGGTGCGTATGAGCGCCTGAGCGAAGTGCGGGCGCTCGCTGACCGGGCCGAAGTACTGCAGGTGCGGCGCCTGCGCCACGCAACGCCGCACCAGCCGCTCGCAGACGAGATTCGACGCTGCGACCGGCGGCAGGCCTCTGCCGGACCCCACGAGCCGCGAAGCGAAGCGGGAGACCGTGACGATGGAGACGTTCGCCACCCCCTCGAGACCGCGAACGAGTGCGTCCGCGAGATGTACGCGCAGGGATGAGGAGCCGACGACGACGGTGAGCGGCCGTAGCGGATCGTGCTGGCGAAGCTGTCGGATGCGTTCGCAGAGGGCCTCTTCCAGCTCCGGGAAACGGCCGCTCACCACGACACCCTGATGCTGTTCGCCGGCAGCGGTCATGACGGCCGCGAGCGTATCACGCGGCCCGAACGGAACGACGTCGCGGACGCCCCCGTGGGGGGATCAGATACGAGGGGCACACGGCGCGGAACGAAACGAAGCGCCGGGTCCGGTCAGCTCAGTTCAGGATGAGCAGCACCACGCCGATGATCAGGCCGGGCAGCACGGCCGCGACAGACCAGGCAAGCGGCGGACGTGCCTGCTTGACGGCCGCCTGGACGGCCGTGACGAGGCCGAGGATGAACCCCACCGCCATCGCCGCGAAAGCTGGGATGCACACCAGGTACTCGGCGGCGCCATACGGAAGGCCGTGCCGGATCTTGAGGTACGGCGAGAAGACGTAGATGCAGATAATGCCGACGACGTAGAGTCCCAGCCCGCCCAGGCCGGCCGCCAGCGCTACCCTGCGCCAACGCCCCACGGGCACATAATCGACGATGCAGCTCGCCCACGGGTAGCGCAGCTGTTCGTCCGTGGTCAGGGCTCGTGCCATGGCGCGCTCCGTTCCGAGGACCGGCGCCGACCGCGCACTTGCGGCCCGGGACGGGTCGCACCGCCGGCCGGCGGCCGTTTGCGAAATCGGCCAAGCACAGGATAATGGCGCGCGATACCCTCTTCAAGCACGCCTTGTCCAACCACGCACGCAAGCGAGCGCATGCCCGACGAACCCAGACCGAAGAGCTCCCCACGGGTCGCCGATGGGGACGCGACCGCCGCATCCACCGAGGACGCGCTCGCCCGACCCGGGTCGCGCACTGCGGACGGGTCGCCTGCGGGAGCCGCCGGGGCGGCCCGCGCGCGCCGCAAGACACCCGGAGTGCCGCAGCCGCCGCTGCCGCAGGGCGAGCCGCGCCGGCTGCGCCGTTTCGTTCTGCTGCTCGTTGCGGCCGCCGTGCTGGTGGTCGCCTTGACGGCCGGCTTCAACGCGGTCGTCGACCCCTACGGCACGGTGGGCACCGGCCTCTTCCCCACCGTCACCTGGTCGGACAGGTCGCTCAAGACGGACCTCATCGGTGAGCTCAGCGAACCGCCGGACATCGTGATCCTGGGTTCCTCGCGCGCCATGAAGTTCGAGCCCTCGTACATCGAGACCCGCACGGGCCACACGGCCTTCAACGCCGGCGTGTCGAGCGGTCGCCCGGTGGACGCCTGGGCGTTCACGAACCTCATCGAGGACACGTACCCGGAAGCCGACCCGGGCTACCTGTGGCTGCTGGACGTTGAGGCCTTCCGCTCCTGGCCGGTCGACCCGGGACTCGTCAACACGCCGGAGCTGGCTCGCTACCTCCCGGAGGAGCTCCGCCGCAGCACCCGCCTCAAGGACCTCAAGCTGCTGGTCTCGCTGGACACGGCCAAGATGTCGGCCAGGGCCATCCGCAAGGAGCTGCGCGAGAGCGGCGCCTCCGGTGAGGCCTCGTCCGAATCCGCTGACTTCGACGCCGACGGCTTCCGGCGCCGCGACTACCACGACGCGCGCGCCGCGGCGGGCGTGCCCCTGGCCACCGAGCTGCGCAAGACCGTACGGCAGGCGCAGGCGACGTATCGCAGCGACTACCGCCGGCTGGACCCGGAGGCCAAGCGCTACTTCGAGAAGACGCTGGCCCTCATGAACGAGCAGGGCTCAGCCCCGGTCATCGTGCTGAGCCCGCAGCATCCGCAGGTCACGGCCGCGGTCGGCAAGCTCGGCTGGAACGCGCGCCACCGCCAGCTGCTCGCCTACCTCCGCTCCCTACAGGGCCGCTACGATTTCACCGTGCTCGATCTCACCGACACCGCCGCCTTCGGCGGGGATCCCAACGACTACTACGACGGCTACCACCTCACCGTTCCCAACACCCGTCGCCTCATCGACGCGGTGATGGCGAAGGCCCCCGGCGCGCTCAAGCCGGCCCAGTGAGCTGACATGCACGCGGACACACGAGCACACTGATGGTCTTCGGCAGCTACATCTTCCTCTTCGCGTTCCTGCCGGTGGCCGTGCTGGGCTGGTGGTTGATCCGCCCACCTCTGTGGCGGCTGGCGTGGCTCACGCTGGCGTCGTACTTCTTCTACTGCTGGTGGGACTGGCGCACGCTGCCACTGCTGCTCGCGCCCACGGTCATCGACCATTTCATCCAGCGACGGCTGGCGGCCGGCGCGACGGCGGGCGACGCCGCCCCCGAGTCAGACGCTTCGGGTGGCGCGGCGGTGGGACCGCGGCCGCTCAGCCGCCGCGCCCGACGCACCCTGCTCGTCGTGAGCCTGGTCATCGACCTCGGGCTGCTGGGCTTCTTCAAGTACGCCGGCTTCCTAGTGAACTCAGTGAACGGCGTCGCGTCGTGGTTCGGCGCCACCGACCCGCTGCCCGTGCCGGACATCCTGCTGCCGCTGGGCATCTCCTTCTACATCTTCCCCACGGTCTCGGCGACGGTCGACGTATACCGCGGCACCGTCGCCCCGGCTCGCAGCCTCCTCCACTACGCCTGCTACATCGCCCTGTTCCCCAAGCTCGTATCGGGACCCATAGCGCGGCTGAGCCAGATCGAGCCCCAGCTCGAGCGTTTGGCCCCGCGCCTCACCTGGCGGCTCGCCGGCGGCGGCCTCTTCCTCATCGCCTGCGGCCTGTTCAAGAAGCTGCTGGTCGCCGACCAGCTGGCTCCCCACGTCAACGGGCTGTTCGCTGCTCACGAGCATCTGGGCCTGGCCGGCGGGTGGGCGGCGGCCCTCGGCTACACCCTGCAGCTCTACTTCGACTTCTCCGGCTACACGGACGTGGCCATCGGGGCGGGGCTCCTCCTAGGACTCAAGCTCCCGCAGAACTTCGACGCCCCCTACAAGTCGGTGAGCATCCAGGACTTTTGGCGCCGCTGGCACATCACACTCGGCGCCTGGCTGCGCGACTACCTCTACATACCACTCGGCGGCAACCGCAAGGGCCGGACACGGACGTATCTCAACTACGTGATCACCTTCCTTCTCGGCGGCCTCTGGCACGGCGCCGGCTGGACCTTCGTGCTCTGGGGCGGCATGCACGGCGCCGGCCTCGCCACGCACAAGGCTCTCGAGGACTTCGGCAAGCTGCCGCGATGGACGTGGCTCAACCGCCTTCTCACCTTCGTCTTCGTGACGCTCGCGTGGGTCCTGTTCAGAGCGCCGTCCGTGGGCGTGGCCGGCGACGTGTACGCGGCCATGTTCGGAGTGCGCGGCTTCGATTCCGCGACGCAGCTTCAGACTCTCGTCGGCATCTGGTTCGCCGTCGCCCTGGCGGGACTGCTCGTGTTCGTCAACGTGGCGCCGAGCACGGCACAGCTCGAGCCGAAGGCGAACTGGCGGTACGCGGTGTTCGCCGGGGTCATGCTAGGCGCGGCCGTACTGGCGATCGCCGCGCCCAGCCCGTTCCTCTACTTCCAGTTCTAACGCCGCGGGGCGTCCGTGCGCGAGTCCCCGGCGACACACGGGTGCGCTCGCGTCTCCCTCGGCGAAGCTGCAGGGCGAACGTCCGCCTCTTGGGCAGGGCCGCAGGGCGATCATGCGCAGCCCTCCGACACCGCGGATCATCGTGCTCGCCTTTCAGGCGACGCCGCAGACGTGAGGGGCGCGTATGAGGAGTGCGACCCCCGGCGACGAAACCCACGAACGACGGCCCGGCCCGAGGCGCTGCGCGGACGCCGGGCATCACGCTGCGTGATGACGAGGCACCCATGGTCACCGATGCACACGATGTCTCCGAGGACATCCGGTTCGAGTTCCTCAAGGCTCTAGCCGGCGCGCTCGCTCCTCTCGGGCAGACCTCGGGCGAGCTTCAGGACCAGATAGCCGCCTGCGCCGCCGGCCTCGGCGTGCAGGTGGAGTCTTTCGTTCTGCCCACTTCCGTGCAGCTCAACCTCGAGACGCCCAGCGGCAGCCGCACGGCTTTCATCCCCATCAGCAACAACCGCGTCGACCTCGAGATTCTGGCGCTGCTACAGGAGATCGCGGTCGACGTGGGCAACGGGCGTATGACCCCGGAGGAGGGCCGCCTGCGCATCCAGACGCTCGTCATGAGGCCACCCCGATTCCCGGTGATCCTCAACCTGCTGGCAGGCCTCCTGTGCACCGGCGCCGTGGCGATCCTGCTCGGAGGCGGCTGGCGGGAGATCATGGCTGCCCTCCCCACCGGCCTCGCGGTGGGGCTCTTCTTCCTGATCACCAGCCGCAGCCGCCGCTTCCAAGGGGTCCTCGAGCTCTCATCGGCCGTGTTCGCCAGCATCATCGCCCTGAGCCTCGGGCATGTCCTCAAACAGTTCGACTTCACGGTCGTCATCCTGGCCGCCGTGGTCCAGTTCCTGCCCGGCCTGCGCATCACCCAGAGCGTCTCGGAGCTCGCCGCCGGCGACCTGGTGTCCGGCGTGGCGCGACTGGGCGGCGCGTGCATGACCCTCATGAACCTCGGCATAGGCGTCGGGCTGGTATCGGCCGTCTTCGTTGGGCTGGACATCATGCCCAAGACCGTGTCTGCAGAGGGCTCTGAGGCGTGGATGCTGGCCGTCTCCGTGCCAGTGGCGGCGGCCGGGTTCGCGGTGATCGAGAACGCGCGCAAGCGCGATGTGGGCTGGGTCCTCATCGGGGTGGGCATAGCGGCGCTGGGCAGCCGCTTCGGCGCCGCGCTCTTGGGTACCACGATGGGCGTGGGGATCGCCAGCTTCGCCGTGGGCCTCGCTGGCAACGCCTAT
>CAZIGT010000198.1:0-6262 GCA_964538465.1 uncultured Thermoleophilia bacterium
GGCGGTACTGGGGGTGGTCTGGTGGGTGTTTGGGGGCGGGGGGGGTGGCCCCCCCCCGCCCACGCCACCGACGATCTCGACGCGGTCAACCTCGATGCTCTGCCGGCCGCCGCGCCCGTGCCCACTCTGGCGACGCCGCAGGTCGCGGTCGATGTCCGCAGTGATCAGCGGCAACCCCGAGGGACAGCCTTCGATGATGGCCGTGAGCTGGGCGCCGTGTGACTCGCCCGCTGTGAGGAATCGCAGACCGCTCATAGGCGCCTACAGTACCGCACGCCATCGCGCCCCGGCAACGGAGACGGGGTGGAGCCGGCCATAGCGACCGGGGGCCCCGCAGGTCACTTCTCCACGATCTGCCCCACGTGCAGCACGATCGTATCGTCGCCATGCAGGATCGTGACCGTCTGACCGCCCGCGTCGATGGCCAGCACCTTGATCTCGCCCCAATCGGTGGCGAACTCGGCCCCGACCTCTTCGTCCGCGTAGGTGCTTCCGTCGACCTTGAAAGTGGCCGTGTCAACGCCGTTCCGCGTGTTGATGCTCAACAGCTCGATGCTGTGCCCGTTCTTGGCCGGCTCGTTGTCCTTGCCATCATCGGCGGTGTAGTTGAGACTGACGACCTTCAGCTCGTAGGACTCGCCGGTGTCCGCGTTCGTGACCATCACCGTCTGGCCCTCCGCCACCTCGACCGACGTGCTGCCATCCTCGAAGGCACCGCCATCCGCGAGCTCGAACGTGACGCCACTCGCCGTCATGCCGCTCACATAGAACGCGGGATCGGCGCTCGGCGTCTCGTCGCCTGCAGCCACCTTGTAGGCCTTGCCGTCGATGGAGATGTCAGCATTGACCGGATTGGGCGTCGGGGTAGATGTAGGGGTGGCTGTTGGAGTGGCGGTGGGAGTGGCCGTGGGCTCGATCGTTGGAGTGCCCCCACCCAGCGGCACGAACGGGTCCTTGGCAACGAAGAGGTCGAGCACCGGCTCCTGCTTGGCCGGATCGAGCACCTCATCTGTGGTCTCTGTGCCAGGAGAGGCAGCATCGGTTGCCGCCACGGCGGGCAGATCGCCCCCGCCTCCGGAGACACCGAGCGACGTGGCCCCCGGGTGATCCGGGCCGCCGAACACGATCATGGCGACGCCGACGGCAAGCAGCACGGCCACGACGATGATGATCGCTATGCGACGGCCGTTCATCATGGCACCGCGCTTGTCGCGCCGGTCGACGGCGTGGCCCCCGATGAGGACGGGGTGCCGCCGGACGTGGTACTCGGGGTGGCCGTGGACGTGTCGGTGGGGTTCACGCCCGGCGAGGGCGTGCCCGTCGTGGCTCCGGGTGAAGGTGAGGCGGTCAGGCTCGGTGAGGGGCTGGCGGTGGGCAACGGCGCACTCGGCGTGGTGTTCGCTGTGCTCGCCTGCTGCACGGACCACAGGTAGCAGTTCACCGTGAGGGAGATGGCCAGCGCCCCGCCGCTTTCCTCCGAGCCGCGGCCGATGGTCATGCTGGACACCTGGAGCAGGCGTCCGGTGACGAGGAACGCGTTGTTGCGGTACTCCACGTAGCTCTCCAGCCGGAAGAGGAAGTCCTCGAGATCGAAGTACTGCCCTTCATACGTCAGGGTTATCGACTGCACGCTGAAGGGCTGGCCGGCCATGACCTGTCCCGGCTGGATGCTGATGAAGTCGAGGCCGGATTCCTCGGCGGTGCGCGTGAGCTCGATGATGATCGAGGGGATGCCCGCCTGGCTTGGCAGCATCTTGTTGAGGCGCAGAAGGTCGGCGCGTGTCTGCGGCGAGGTCTCCTCATACGAGTGGAGACGCGCGAGATCTGCGGTCGCGGCGGAGATCTGCTGCTGTGTCTCGTCTACCTGAGTGCTGAGGCTGCCGATGTCCTTGCGCAGGGGGTGGTAGAGCAGGAGATACCACGCCACGCAGACGACCACGACGAGCACGCCGGTGATGATGTAGACCTCTTTACCGCGCGCCCTCATTGGCCTGACGTCCCCGTTGTCGTTCCCGCCGCGGGAGCGGCGCCAGCAGCGTTCGGCGCCGCACTCTGGAACGGCCGCAGGCTTGCAGTGATCTGGAACGTGATGATGTCGCCCGTCTCTTCGGAGCTACTCTTCGCGGCCGAGACCAGCGTGATGTTGGTGATCTGCGGCATGAGACCCAGACGCGTCATGAACTCGGCCACGTCACGGTGCGTGTAGGCCTCACCAGCGAGGGTGATATCTGCACCCTGGGTGGCCGCTCCACCCGTGGCCCCTATGGCACTACCCGCGAGCATGGACGCGGGAACGGTGGCCGTCATCGACGTCAGGCTGCACTCCTCGGGGATCAGCAGGCTGATCTCTTCCGCGATGCTTGACCAGATGACGCGTGAGTCGTAGATCTGCTTGGCAGTCTCGGTCATGGTCGCGCGCTGCGACTGCTGCTGCGCGTAAATCTGCAGACCGGCGATCTCGCCCTGCAATGACGTCAGCGTCCCTTGCTTCCCGGCCAACTCGCTCTCGAGGCTCGCTTTCTCCCTGGTGGCGAGGACGTAGAGGACTCCCAGCACTGCCACGACCAGCACCAGCAGCAGGAGGGCATAGACAAGACCGCGCTCGCGCTTGACCTTGGCGCGCTCCTCGGGCGGCAGCAGGTTGATGCGATGAGCGCCCATCAGTCCGCATCCTCAAGTGCCAGACCGACGGCGATGGCCAGACGCGGAGCCAGGACATCGAGCTCGGCCGCGCTCAGCTTCGACTTGTTCTCCGCGAGGCGCCGCAACGGGTCGCCGAGCACGGCTTCCAGGTGCAGCGCCTGGCCCAGATACTCCGGCAGGTGCCGCGCCAGTGATCCGTCGCCGGTTATCAGCAGTCGGGCGACCTCTGACTCGTGCGCCTGGCTGTGGTAGTAGTCGATCGAGCGTCGTATCTCGTCGGCGAAGGTCTCACACGAGTTATCCAGACTTACGTGTACCTGTTCGGCCAGCTCGGGGGAGACGCCTTCGGGCAGGCCTCCCGGGCCAGGCTCGGTTCCTGCCGGAGGTGGCGCGGATGAACGCAGGCCCACCGTCACGGCCAGTCTCCAGGCCTCCTCCATGTCCACACCGCAGTCGGTGGCCAGCGTCTCGATCATGCTCTCCGATCCAAGGCTGATGACGCGCGTGAACTGCGGCGACTCGTTGTACACCACCACCAGATTCGTGATACCGGAACCGATGTTCACCATGGCCACCGACCCCGTCTGGGGCGTCTCGGATACAAGGTCCGGCGGCTCGGCCAGGGCACGCGCAAGCGCAAATGCCTGCAGATCGATGCCGTCTACCTGCAGGTTGGCCTTGCGCGCCACCTCCACGAACTGACGGATCATGTCGCGCTGCGCGGCGACGAGGAGGATCCGCTGCCGCGCGGTACCGTCCTCGGCGGTGTAGGTGGTCATCACCTGGTAGTCGAGGACGGCCTCTTCGACCGGGATGGGAATGGCCTCCTGCGCCTGGAACTCGATGGCGGCGCGCAGTTCCTTCTCGTCTATGACGGGGAACTCCATCGCCCGCACCACGATCTTCTGGTTGGCGATACCGAGCAGGACGCGCCGGCTGCGGAAGCCGGCGCGCTTCCAGAACGACTTGAGCTGCGAGGCGAGGCCGCCCACGTCGGCGACCTCGCCCTCGGCCACGAGGCCCTCGGGCAAGGTCTGCAACGCGGCATGCGTGAGCACCTGCGATTGCCGGCTGCCCTTGACCTGGACTCCGGCAAGCAGCGTCTGCTCGATATCCAACCCTATGCGGGAAGCACTCGCTTCAAACACCGTGCTCTCTCCGCCCCCTCGCCATGCCTGCGGCTACTTCGGCAACTCTGCAGCAATGCTTTAGACTTCTGCGCCATTCGGCTGCCCGCATCGTGGCCGAGTCTCGGCACTGCTTCATGGCACGATTCCCATTGTAGCCACTTCTGACAACACTCCCGCACGCCTGTCTTGGACGTCAGGCACACCTGCACGACCAGACAGGGTCGGCCTCAGGCGCCGATAGCACCCGCACGCGTCGTTCGGGCACTGTGCGCCCACGTGCGTCTTCCCTTCTCCATCGGCCACTCCGCTCCTGCGGCGGGCGACGCGTTGTGCTGCGTGATCCCGCACCATCCCAGGCTCGATCGCTGCCGTTCCTGCCGTGATCCCCCTTGTGGTCAACGACCCAGGGGGTGGCTCCTCGCACCAGTCGGAGGGCAGCACAACGCTCAGCGGCGCGCTCACCTCGAGTCGACCGGCGGCCACGTGCCCGACGACCAGCGAGGGTGTGAGCACGCGCAGACGGCCCGTGACCATAAGAGCACCACGGACGGCCACACCGGCGTCCTCGCCGCCGCCCGCGATGACGGCGTCACCCACGACTACGAGGGTGACCTGCGGGTAGTCCTTCGACTGTGGCCACCACCCTTCGATGACGACCGGCTCCTGACTGGACGTGACCACGACGATTGAGCCGGTCTGTGGCGCCACCACAGCATGCGCGCGCAGACGTGTAGCCAGGCCCGCAAGGTCGACCGTGCCGTCCGTGGACGCGAAGACGTCCTCGACGGCATGCGCGCGCAGGAGGTCCAGCACTTCCGCGCTCGGTGGCCATGCGTCCTGCCCTGTGGCCTCGCCGGTGCAGGCGTCGGTGTCGCCGTCCTCGGCCATGCCTTCTTGGTGGATCTCCGCTCCGGCTGCGTAGATGCGGCCGGCGGCATGGACGGCGGCTGTGGGCCACACATGCGGAAGAGCGCCGTCCGCACCCGGTACGTCTTCCAGAGCGCGGCAGAAATCCACGTGCTCACGGCCGTAGACGTCGCCGCCCGCGTAGAGCCCGCAGCCGGACACAGACAGCGCTGCCTCTGCCCGCAGGTCTCCGGCGACCGTGATGCCGCGCGGCAGCCCCAGCGGCCTCACCGCGAGAGTGCTGTGCACGGTCGCGGCGGCGTCTCCGCTGGCTCCCCGCGCAGTAACCTCGAAAGTACTTGTCCCCGCCGCACCCGTGGTGACACGACGCACGACTACGGACGCCGAGCATGAATCGCCTGGTGCCGCAACGAACGAGCCGACCGTGTCGCCGGCCCACAGGCCTGGCAGGCCGCCCCAGACGAGCCTGTCGGCGGCGTCCAGGACCCCGGCCCGCGCGGCGAAGAGCGCTCTCTCCGCGACTGCATCCGCAGCCGCGATCCGGCCGCTCGCCTCAGCGAGCCCGAAGGCAGCGAGCGCGGCCGCCATGCCCATCGCTGTGAGCACCATGACAATGAGCAGGACGTAGCCGCCCTGCCGACGAGCCATCCACGTTGTGCGCGTCATTCGTTCACCCGCTCGAACCACACGGCCCAGCGCCCACAGGCGACGGCACGATCGGCGCAGACGCGCATCTCGACGATGACGCCGCGCACGGTTTCGGCCGCGGGCTCGCCCAGAGCGTCCTCACCGCAGGCCACCTCGTTGCCGCCCGCATCCAGGTAGGTCACCCTGAAGTCGTCGACATCCTCCGCAAGATGGCACCCGGACGTGACCCGCCAGAGCACACTGCGCGATTCGTCCCAGTTCACGGTCACAAGACCGTCCGCGCGTCGCCACGAGGGCACTGTCAGCGTTAGACCCGTCGTCGTGGACGGTCGCCCCGCCGCCAGCCCCGAGGCGCAGCGCAGGTCTGCGAGCAGGACGCGCCGGGCGTACGCCAGCGACGTGCGCGCCTCCACCGCGTCTGCGGTACGTGCACCCGCAGATGTGACGGCCCAAACCCACGACCAGCCGCCGCCCAGCACGCACGCACCCACCGCTAGAACGATGAGGATCTCCACCAGACTGAAGCCGGCCGAGTGCGACATGGGCCTTCCGCTCATGGTTCATCCGCCTCAACTGGGGCATCCGCGGTATACACGCGGCCGGTGATCATGACGACACGACCGCCGCTCGCCCGGCACACCGCCACCTGCACTTCCGGTGGCGGCTGATCGATCGCGAAATCATGGCCGTGTAGCACCCCGTCACCCGCGGCTTGCCATTCACCCTGCGCGTCGCGCCCGAGGAAGCGGGCGACCACCAGCAGATCGCGACCAGCCGCGCTCCGGTTGGTCACGAAGCATCCCGCCGGCAGGTCCATGGTCTGCTGGGCAACGTAGAAGGCATCGTTCGAGTTGCGTGCCGAGACCGCGTGAGGAAACACCTGCCTGATCAGCGAATCGGCTCCCGGCTCGGCGAGGTACGGCAGCCGTTCGAGGCTCCAAAGCAGCTCGAGGGCCGCGTCGCGTTCCGCGACG
>CAZIGT010000199.1:0-2981 GCA_964538465.1 uncultured Thermoleophilia bacterium
TTTGTAAGCCGGGGGGCATGGGCCTGGACCAGGAGGAAATCAGCCGCATCGCCCTGGCGGCCAAGGCCGTGGTCGCCGCGAACAGGACGCTCACGGCGCCGTCCTTTCTCACATGGGGATCTGCGATCGAGTCTCCCGATGCGGTTCCAGACGGCTGTCACCCTGCGTTACACTGACCGCACCGGCATGCGGACGCCCAGGGGGGCTTCGCGAGCGACACGAAACGGAGCGGTGCCCGTGGCCAAGAAGACCCCGGACTACACGAAGCAGGCCCGCAAGAGGCAGGCTACCAGGAAGACCCCCGCTCAACGAGCCGAGGAAGCCCGCAGGGCGTCCGCGGCCAAGAGTGCCCCCGCCGACTACAGCCAGAAGGCGCGCCAGGAGCGGAGGCAGAAGAGCCAGACCCCGGAGCCTGCCTCTCGCGGCATGAGGATGGCCGTGTACATGTCGCTCTACGGAGGTATGGGCCTGTTCTGCTTCGGCATCTACCTGGCCATCAGCATGCTGGGAGGGACCGATCCCCGTGCGCTGTTCCTCAGCTTGCTCGGCATGGTGTGCGGCATCCTGTGCAACATCATGGTCCTGCTGATGTCCATGTTCGTCCTGGATCCCCAGGGCCACCCCCTGCCCTCCGTGAACAAGCAGTACCTCATGTGGGGCATCGTCGGCACCGGGTTGATCTGCGTCGCCATCGTCATGGCCAGCAAGTTCTGGCAGCTGATCATGGGACCGGCCCTCATCCCGCCGATCGCCATCATGGTCTTCGTCCTGCGACCGCGCCTCAAGGCGCAGGCCATCGCCGAAGGGCGCTACACGAAGACGAGGTCGGAGAAGGCGCGCGAGGACTGGGAGCGGGAGCGTGCCGAGCGCAAGGCGGCCAAGGAGCAGTGGGAGCGGCTCAAGCGCGAGCGGCTGAGCGAACCGGCCGCAGCGACCGCCGGCGGCAAGGGCGGCAGTCGCGCGAAGGGCAGCGGCAAGAGCAGCGGTGCGGCCAGGAACGCCGGCGGCAAGACGACCGGCTCCAGAGGCGGCAGTCAGGCCAAGCAGAGTGGGGGCGGCGGTTCCCGCAAGGGAACCACCGTTCGCTGACGAACCAATTCGCATCCCGCCGCCGGCGGTCGGCGCCTTGCCGGCCGTTCGTTGGGCAGGGCAAGCCCCGGAGGTGACTGGACCGTGAAGAAGCTCTTCAAGATCATGATCGTGTTGTGCCTGGGCGCCGCGGCCATCGGCGCGTACATGGCCTGGCGCAGCGGCGCCTGCCGCGACTGGGGGTCGCAGGGCTCCTGGAGCGAGTGGTCTGGCGACGACCAGGCATCGGACACCGCCTGAGCCCTCCCCCGCGGGGGCTCATCACCGGGCCTTGTCCGCTGAACATCTTCGCAGACGCGACCGGAGCTTCGGTCATCGGCCGCGTGTGCGCATCCGTGTGACGCCGTCCTGATCACAGGGCGCGGCGTCTGGCTGCGCAACACGCGCACGTCATCGTAGCCGAGCGGTCGAACGGTCACGCTCTACTAGCCTTGGGCTAGACTCCCATGCTGCAGTGGCCCACCGCACAGGCACATCCGGATACGCACATCTCTCCGGGCGGCTCAACAAGTTCCCACAAGGGGCGCCGCCCTCCGAGCTCCTCTACCGCATCTTCGCGCTGCTCTTCACCGAACAGGAGGCGCGACTGCTGGCGAAGCTGCCGCTGCGGCCGTTCACCGCAGCCGCGGCCGCGCGCGCCTGGAAGGTGTCGCCGGCCGAGGCGCGTCGCTTGCTCGACGGCTTCTCCTCGCGCGCCCTTCTTCTTGACGGCGAGTACGAAGGGGAGCATCGCTATGTCTTCCCGCCGCCGATGGCGGGCTTCTTCGAGTTCTCCCTCATGCGGGCGCGGCCGGACGTCGATCAGGAGACGCTCGCCGAGCTGTTGTACCGCTACATCAACGTCGAGGACGAGTTCGTCACCCAGCTCTTCGGCGCCGGTGACACGCAGATAGGGCGGGCACTGGTCAGCGAACGGGCGCTGGAAGCGCTCGCGGGCGATGGTGATGACGACGGCTCGAGTAGCGGTGCGGGCGATGGGGACGGCGACGGGGACGGCTCACGCGATGCGCTCGTTCTGCTGGACCACGAGCGCGCCAGCCGGCTGATCTCGGCCGCCCGCGTCCGTGGGGTGGGCACCTGCTACTGCCGGCACAAGATGCTTCACGTGGGCGAGGGATGCTCGGCCCCTCTCGAGATCTGCATGTCGTTCGACTTCGCCGCCGACTCGCTCGTCCGCCACGGCCACGCGCGCGCGATCGACGAGAAGGAGGCGCTGGAGCTCCTCGATCGCGCCCACGATGC
This sequence comes from uncultured Thermoleophilia bacterium, assembly GCA_964538465.1. GTDB lineage: Bacteria > Actinomycetota > Thermoleophilia > UBA2241 > UBA2241 > UBA6103. The sequence goes on from CAZIGT010000199.1 coordinate 2,332, forward strand.
CTATCTGCTGCAGTTCGCCGAGAACGTGCGTCGCGGCCCCAAGTTCCTGTGCCACTGCTGCTCCTGCTGCTGCGAGGCGCTGGTGGCGGCGCGGAGGTTCGGCTTCCTGCACCCGGTGCACACCACAGGGTTCCTGGCGGCGCGTACCGGCGAGCGCTGCCGCGCCTGCGGCCGCTGCGCCGAGGTGTGTCCGATAGAGGCCGTCACCATCCGCAGGGGCGGCGAGCGGCAGCCGCCGGCCGCCCTGATCGACGAGGACCGCTGCCTTGGCTGCGGTCTCTGCACGCGCGTCTGCGGCTACGGACATCTGACCCTGGTGCGCCGGCCGGAGCGGATCCTCACGCCGCTCAATACGGCGCAGCGCGTGGTCATCCAGGCCATCGAGACGGACACGCTGCCGTATCTCGTGTTCCATGAACAGGGGCTGACCGGACACCGCGCGCTGGCGGCCATCCTCGGCGTGGTCGTGAAGCTGCCGCCGTTCAAGCAGGCTCTGGCAAGCAGGCAGATGAAGTCGCGGTATCTGGAACGGATCTGCGACCGCAGCCGCTGGGACTACTGACGCGCCGGCGGCCGGAAGGTCGGGAAGGCTCGGGAGGCCGGGGTGTGATAGTGGCGGAGCGGGAGGGCTTCGAACCCTCGAGACAGGG
>CAZIGT010000199.1:2991-5351 GCA_964538465.1 uncultured Thermoleophilia bacterium
CCCGCCCACGCGATTTCCAGTCGCGCTCCTTAAGCCAACTCGGACACCTCTCCGCGCTTGCCGAGCGCCCGCCGGCCGGGCGGCTACCGCACCCCGGTCGCGCCCTGCGCTGCACGCCGGTTGCTGCCCGCACCATTTCGGGCTGCTGTGCCGGCCGGGCACCGCACTCCCGCTGTGTCGGCGGGGAGTACGCGGCGAAGTGCAATTGCAGCATCTTCGCCCGCCCGCCGCAAGCGGCGGCGCCCGCGGGGCCAGGATGCTCGTACCGGGCGCCGTCGATCCTTCGCTCTGGCCGCGTTCGGCGGCGGCTGAGCGACCACGGGTCTCTGCAGCCAACACCCGGTGATCTGCCGCCGGAAACGCATCCGATGTTGGCGCCGCAGGCCACGGATCTCAAGTCGCCGCCGCACTACAGATGAAGATTTCTAAGTCGGCGCTTGACTTTCTTACATCCAGTCGTCATACTGCGTCACGAAAATCAACACGAGGTGACGAGATGACGAGTGAATGGCACGAACTCACGGATCTCACCGGCGACAAGCCGTTCGTGGTGACCAGCGTTCGTCTGCAGGAGGGGCAGATCGCCATCCAGGGCGAGTTCGACCTGCCCCTGCTGGCCAAGCTTCGCCACGAGGACCAGGTGTTCGTGAGCGAGTTCGTTCGCTGCCACGGCTCCATCAAGCACATGGAGAAGGCGTTCGGTATCAGCTACCCCACGGTCAAGAACCGCCTCAATCGCATCACGGAGCAGCTCCAGCTCATCCGCGTGGAGCTGTCGCCGGACCGTAGTGAGGTGCTCGACCTGCTGGAACGTGGCGAGATCACGGCCGCCGAGGCGGCGGAAAGGCTGGCGAGATGACCCTGCCACCTGCGTTCGTCAAGCTGCGCGTGGTCAAGCCTGGGGAACACAACCTGCGGCTCTGGCTGCCGGTGTTCCTGCTCTGGCCGCTGCTGCTGGCGCTCACCATCGTCGTGCTGGTCATGACGATCCTCGCCGATGTGGTGCTGATCATCATCGGCTCCCGGTACCACCACTCCACCCAGCTGCTGATAGGCGGCATGGACCTTGTCGGCAAGGCCCGCGGCCTCACACTGGCCGTCGACAACAAAGACTCGACCGTCGCCCTGACGGTCAGATGAAGGAGGAGACCCCATGAGCGAAGACCGTAGCCGTATCCTGAATCTTCTGGCCGAAGGCAAGATCAACGCCGAGGAGGCGGAGCGACTGCTGGACGCGCTGGAGTCGCGGGCGGAGCCCACAAGCGCGCCGGTCAGCGAGCCGGCGAAGCCTGGCCAGCCACCCAAGTACCTGTTCGTGAAGGTGCAGAGCGTCAACGGCGACAACGTGGACGTGCGCGTGCCGCTGAACCTGGTGCGAGCGGGGCTCAAACTCACCTCGCTCATCCCGCCGCAGGCCATGGACCAGATCAACGACAGCATGCGCGAGCACGGCATGTCGGTGGACCTGAACAACCTCAAGAAGGAAGACATCGAGGAGCTCATCGGCAACCTGCACGACATGGAGATCAACGTCGACGCCAAGAGCGGCGACAACGTTCGCGTGTACTGCGGGTGACGTACTGTCTGGGTGCGCGGGCGGCACCGGCGCGAAGGCGCCCGCGCCGCCCGCGTCTCTGTGAGCACTGTGCGGAAGGTGTGCCGGCGTCACGCGGGCGGACCGGTGAGCGCGCCCGCATCCGCCCGCGTGCCTTTGAGCACTGTGCGGAAGGCGCGCAAGCGCGGCACAGGACCTGCGGGGGGCGTGCGCTGGCCTCAGTCGCGTCTACTTGACGACCGTGACTGTGCCGTCTAGAGCTTCCAGGGTATGCGCGGTGATGGTGCCGGCGGCATCCCTTGTGGTGGTGACGATGGCATCGTCCTCGCACGCCGTCATGGTGACGGTGACACCGTTGGCTATTCCGAACACGGCCTGGCTGCCGGGACCGCCGCAGGTGAAGACGTCGATGCGGGTCGTGCCGGCAGACTCTTAGACGGGGGTCGGCCGGCTCCTTTGCCCCGCATTGTTCATCTCGGCGGCGGTCGCGTCACGGCCGAGGCCGTTGTACGAATCGTCGAGGTCCGACCTCAGGCAGTAGCCTTCCTCGCCGTTCGTGGCCACCACGCGAACCAGATCGGGTCCACTCCCGTCCTCCTTGTCCAGGGCGGTGCCGTACGTCTGGCCTCTGGCGTTCGTCTGCAGGCCGGTGCTCGCCGCCTCTTCTGCTGGATCGGCCGTCGCCGCGATGCGGCGATCGGCGCCGATCGCCACTGCAGCTCCGCACGCGGCGAGAGCGAGTGCGATGGCCACGGGGAGAATCGCTTACTGGACCTTGCGCGACTGCATCGTCGACCTCCCTGTT
>CAZIGT010000199.1:5361-5690 GCA_964538465.1 uncultured Thermoleophilia bacterium
TACACGTTGCGCCGAAGGACCGCGTCTGTGCTCACGGACAGGTTCCCATTCGGCAGCTTGGCCCATTTACCTAGTATGAACGCTCAGGAGCATCTACGAGAGAACATCACTTCTTCGCATCCAGACGATTGCTACCGACAGTAGGACAACCATCCCCAGCCCCAGACCAACTGCAGCGGTAGTGGTTGTCAGGGAGATTGACTGTTCGGCCCAGACGTGATCGATGAGATACTGCCTCCTCTGATAGCCCATGAGCGAGGCGATCCAGGAGGCTGGTGAGTATCGGTCCAGTGCCGCGGAGCGCGTCACTACGTTGAGTAGCGCCACAC
>CAZIGT010000199.1:5700-6194 GCA_964538465.1 uncultured Thermoleophilia bacterium
GCGGCAGGCCGCGCGCAAGCAGGGTGCCCTCCTCGATCGTTCCCGCCACCACCGTACCCAGGACGCTTCGCATCCGCATCGCCCGCAACACCGCGGCCACGCTCACCGTGGCGAGGATGAGCGGTGCTACCTCGAGTCGAGGGAGTGTCCAATCGGCAACGGCACTGGTGGGAGCACGGCCAGGGATCGGATAGATCCTCTGCGAGATCAAGCCCCACAGAATGAGGACGACCCAAGTGAAAAAGAAAAACCAGAGCGACGCTACAAACACCGAGACCGACTTGTACGCAACGAAGTAGCCGCGCCGGCCGTCGGCGATCAGAACATCCTTGATCGTCCGTAGGCTCCACTCTCCTGATACATGACCAGCGGCAAGGAACAGCACTATCAGCGCACCTATACCCGAGCACAACTGACCGAGATCGAAACCAAGAGCCCCGACTGGATGTTGAGTTGCGCCAACCAGTGCAGATATCTCGCGCGTCTCTGCTATG
>CAZIGT010000200.1:0-2313 GCA_964538465.1 uncultured Thermoleophilia bacterium
TGGCAGAACTTGACCGACGACGGTTCGCCGCCGTGCTCGCCGCAGATGCCGACCTTGAGACCCGGCCGCGTGCTGCGACCCTTGCGCACGCCCATCTCGACGAGCTGGCCGACACCCTCCTGGTCGAGCACCGCGAACGGGTCGGCCGGCCAGATGTCCAGATCGGCCCCGGTGTAGTAAGACATGAACTTGCCGGCGTCGTCGCGGCTCACGCCGAAGGTCATCTGCGTGAGGTCGTTGGTACCGAAGCTGAAGAACTCGGCTACCTCTGCGATCTGGTCGGCCGTGAGCGCCGCGCGCGGGATCTCGATCATGGTGCCGACCATGTAGTCGACCTCGATACCGTGCTCGGCGAAGACCTCAGCGGCCACCGCTCGCACCTGGGCGGCCTGGTGCTCGAGCTCCTTCTTGGTGCCCACCAGCGGGATCATGATCTCGGGATGGACGTCGACGCCTTCCTTCTTGACCATGCAGGCGGCCTCGAGGATGGCGCGCGCCTGCATGCGGGTGATCTCCGGGAAGACCACACCGAGACGGCAGCCGCGATGGCCGAGCATGGGGTTGAACTCGTGCAGCTCGGCCACCTTGGCGGCGATACGCTCCGCGGGCACGCCCATCTGCTCCGCCACCTCGGCCTGATCCTTGGCCGTGTGCGGCAGGAACTCGTGCAGCGGCGGATCGAGCGTGCGGACCGTGACCGGCCGGCCGCCCATGACGCGGAAGATACCGGCGAAGTCATCGCGCTGCATGGGCTCGAGCTTGGCGAGCGCCTTCTCGCGCTCCTCGAGGCTCTCGGCGAGGATCATCTCGCGCACGGCCGTGATGCGCTCACCGCCGAAGAACAGGTGCTCGGTGCGGCAGAGGCCGATGCCCTGGGCGCCGAAGGCCACGGCGTTGGCCGACTGGTCCGGCTGGTCGGCGTTGGCACGCACCTTGCGCCGCCGCGCTTCGTCGGCCCAGGCCATCATGCGCTCGTAGTAGTGGTAGGCGCCTCCGGCCTGCGGCTCCAGCGACTTCTCGATGAGGACCTGCAGGACCTCGCTGGGCCGTGTCTCCAGCTCGCCGAGGATGACCTCGCCGGTGAAGCCGTCGATGGAGATCCAGTCGCCCTCCTTCACCACGGTCGAGTCGATGGTCATGGTGCGCGCCCTGTAGTCGATGTCGAGGGCCTCGCAGCCCACCACGGCCACCTTGCCCATCTGGCGAGCGACCAGCGCGGCGTGGCTGGTCATGCCGCCGCGCGCGGTGAGGATGCCTTCCGAGGCGTCCATGCCGCGGATGTCCTCGGGGCTGGTCTCTATGCGCACCAGGAGGACCTTCTCCTTGCGGGCCGCCCACGCCTCGGCATCTGGCGCGTTGAAGACGATTCGCCCTGAGGCGGCGCCGGGACCGGCCGCCAGCCCCCTGGCCACCACGCGCTTCTCGGCGACGGCCTTCTGCTTGGCCGCCGGGCTGAAGATCGGCCGCAGCAGCTGCGTAAGCTGGTCCGGCTCCACGCGCAGGAGGGCCTCCTGCGGAGTGATGAGGCCCTCCTCGACCTGGTCGACCGCTATGCGGATGGCCGCCAGGCCGGTGCGCTTACCGTTGCGCGGCTGCAGCATGTAGAGCTTCTCGTGCTCCACGGTGAACTCGAAGTCCTGCATGTCGCGCAGCTCGCGCTCCAGCGTGTCGCGCACCTCGACCAGTTGCCTGTAGGCGGCCGGGAACACCTGCTCCAGCTCGGCGACCGGCCGCGGCGTGCGCACACCGGCGACCACGTCTTCGCCCTGCGCGTTCACCAGGAACTCGCCGTAGAACACGTTCTCGCCGGTGGCCGGGTCGCGTGTGAAGCCGACGCCGGTGCCGCTGTCTTCGCCCGCGTTGCCGAACACCATGGTCTGCACGTTGACCGCCGTACCCCACGTGTCGGGGATATCGTAGAGGCGGCGGTAAGCGACGGCGCGGTCGTTGTTCCAGCTCTGGAACACGGCCCCGATGGAGCCCCAGAGCTGCTGCCGCGGATCGTCTGGGAAGTCGTGGCCGGTGCGCTCCTTGACGGCCGCCTTGAACCTGGCGACCAACTCCTTGAGATCGTCGGCGTCGAGATCGGTGTCGTAGCGTACGCCCTTGGCTTCCTTGGCCGCTTCGAGGATCTCTTCAAAGGGGTCGATCTCGTCCTTGTGCACCGGCTTGCAGCCGAGCACCACGTCCCCGTACATCGCGACGAAGCGGCGGTAGCAGTCGTAGGCGAAACGGGGATTCCCGGTCTGGGCGATCAAGCCCTGGATGGTGGTGTCGTTGAGGACCAGATTGAGAAGGGTGTCCATCATCCCG
>CAZIGT010000200.1:2323-6163 GCA_964538465.1 uncultured Thermoleophilia bacterium
TTAGAAGCCTGCTCGATGAGTTGGAGGATGCGCGGGATGGTGGTGGCGTTGAGGCCCAGATTCAGACTGGTGGCCATCATCCCGGGCATGCTGGCGCGGGCGCCGGAGCGTACGGAGAGCAGCAGCGGGTCGGCGGCGTCGCCGAACTTCTTCCCGGTGGCCTGCTCCATGTGCTTCACGGCCGTGTCGACCTGCTCCGTGAGCCCGTCGGGATAGGCCTGGTTGGCCGAGTAGTAGTTGCAGACCTCGGTGGTGATGGTGAAGCCGGGCGGCACCGGGAGGCCGATGCCGACCATCTCAGCCAGATTGGCTCCCTTGCCGCCGAGGAGGGCTTTCATGTCCTTGTTGCCCTCGGCGAAGTCGTAGACGTACTTGTCTGCCATGTGTGCCTCCAGGGTACCCCAGGCGTTGCTCGAACCGTGGCGGCCGGGTGCGCGACGGCGCGCCCGGCCCGGGTCTCATACCGGGATGCGGCCCAATTCTCCTATGCCCAACAGCAGGTCGCGCACGGCGGCGAGCTGCGAAAGCCGATTGTTGCGCACGTCCGGGTCTTCGTCCATGACCAGAACGTCGTCGAAGTAGGTGTCGACCGGCGCGCGGAGCGCGGCGGCAGCCCGCACGGCACTCTCGATCTCGCCGTTGGCGAGCTCGCGCTTCACAAGGCCGTCCGCCGCCCCGAGCGCCTCGAACAGCGTCTGCTCGGCGGGCGCGGCGAACAGCTCCGGCCGCACCGCGCCCGTTGCTTCCTTTGCCTTGGCGGCCAGCGCCGCGCAGCGGTTGTAGGCAGTGACCACGTCGACGAAGTAGTCCTGCCCGCGCAGTGCATCGATGGTGCGTGCGCGGGCCGCCAGGCCGGGTACGTCCGGCGCCGTGGAACCGAGCGCCGCCTCCACGGACTCGTAGGCAAGCCCAGAGTCCAGGAGCAGCACCTCGAGGCGCTCGCGGATGAACGCCTGGGTCTCGGCGGCCACGGCGTCGCGGTCGAAGACGCGGCCCTGACCCGTGAAGCCGTCCATAGCCTGTTCGATCAGCGTGGCCAACGGCACGCGCAGGTTGTACTCGAGTGCTATGCGCACGATGCCCATGGCGGCGCGGCGCAGGCCGTACGGGTCGCGCGAGCCGCTCGGCTTCTCGCCGGCGACCCAGGCGCCGACGATGTTGTCGGTCTTGTCGGCCACGGCCAGCAGGGCACCGGACAGGGTGCCGGGCACCGGCGCCGTGGCCGAGAGCGGCAGGTAGTGCTGGCCGATGGCGGCCGCGACCTCCTCCGGAAGGCCGGCCGCCCGCGCGTAAAGCTCGCCCATGCGGCCCTGTAACACCGGGAACTCGATGACCACGCCGCTGGCCAGATCTGCCTTGGCGAGCCGCGCGGCGCTCACGAGCCGTTCGGCGAGCGCCGCGAACGGCGCCTCGGCGCCGGCCGCGGCCTGCGCCTGCGAAGCGCCGGCGGCGGTTACGCCGGCCGGGCCGGCGCCCGCTCCGTTCACCAGCCAGGCCGCCAGGGCCTCCAGACGAGCCGTCTTGTCCGCCAAGGTGCCCAGCTTCTCGTGGAAGACGATCGCCCCGAGCTTGCCGGCCATGGCCTCGAGGCCCTCGGCGATGTCGCGGTCGTACGCGAACTCGGCGTCGTCGAGCCGGCCCTCGAGCACGCGCTCGTTGCCGGCGGTGATGAGCTTCTCGCGCCGCGGATCGGCGTTGCTCACGTAGAGGAACAGCGGCATGAGGGCACCCTGGCCGTCGCGTAGCGGGAAGTAGCGCTGGTGGCTCTGCATGGCCGTGATGAGGACGTCGGCCGGCAGCCGCAGCTTGCCCTTGCCGAACGAGCCAGCACAGACGGTGGGCCACTCGACCAGGTACGTGGCCTCGGCGAGCACATCGCCGGGGTCGAACCACGCTCCGCCCAGCCGCTTCGCCTGCTCGTCCAGCCCCTGCTCGATGAGCGCCCGCCGGCGACTCTGGTCGACGACGACGCACTGCTCTTCCAGGAGACGTTCGTAGTCCTGGGCGGAGGTGATGGTGGCCGGGCCGCCGAGCACGCGGTGCCCGAGCGAGACGTCGCCAGCCTCCATATCGTAGTAGCGGAAGCGCACCGTCTGCTCGTCCAGCTTGCACGTGAGCCAGCGGATGGGGCGCGAGAAGCGCAGGAACTCTTCGGCGTCGGCGGGCCGCGCGCCCCAGCGCTGGCCGCGTGGCACGTGGAGCTGCTCGAGGATGGCCGCGCAGAGCGCCGGCAGGACATCGACGGCCGGCCGGCGCTCCTCCTCGATCTCGGCGCACACGAACTCGGTGCCGTCGACCATCTCGCGGCCGAGTTGGTCCGGGGTCAGCCCGCGCGAGCGGGCGAAGCCAAGGCCGGCCTTGGTGGGCGCGCCGGCCTCGTCGAAGGCCGCGCTCACGCGCGGGCCACGGAAGCTCTGCACGCGCCGCGTCTGCTCGGCCGGCACGCCGTCCACCTGTATGGCGATGCGGCGCGGCGAGATGAGCACCCGCACGCGGCCGGCTTCGTCGGCGGCCGCGTCGGCGGCCGTTGCCGCCGCATCTCCAGAGGCCGCGCCCGCGGCGCCCGTACCGTCTTCAGCGCCACCGGCCTGCGGCCAGAGGCGCTGCTCCTGCAGCAGGCGCCGCACCAGGCCGCCACCGGTCGGCTGCCCGGCGGCCGGCCCGTCGCCCAGAAGCTGCCGCTCGATGGACTCGCAGACCTTGGCCGGCAGCTCCTCGCAACCTATCTCGAACAGGAAGGTGCTCATGCGGCGCCTCCCTCGTCCGCCGCAGATCCTCCGCCCGCCCGTGCCTCTTCTTCGGCTCGATCTGGCCCGGGACGCTCGCCGGTGACCTCCAGATAGAGCTCGGCGACCTTGCGCGCCATGTCGCGAACACGCGCTATGTAGGCCGTGCGTTCCGTGACGCTGACCACACCGCGAGCATCCAGCAGGTTGAACGTGTGGCTGCACTTGAGGACGTAGTCGTAGGCTGGAACCGGCAGCCGCGCGGCGATGCAGCGCCCGGCCTCGGCCTCGTATTCACGGAAGTGCTGCTGCAGCATCTCGGCGTCGCTGACCTCGAAGCCGTAGGCGCTGAACTCCCGCTCGTTCTCCTTGTAGACGTCTCCGTAGGTGACGGTGACCGGTTTGCCCTGCTCCTCCCAACGCGACCAGACCAGGTCGAACACGCTGTCCACACCCTGAAGGTACATCCCCAAACGCTCCAGGCCGTAGGTGAGCTCCACGGTGATGGGATCGAGGTCTATGCCCCCCAGCTGCTGGAAGTACGTGAACTGGGTGGCTTCCATGCCGTCTATCCAGACTTCCCAGCCGAGGCCCCAAGCGCCGAGGGTGGGACCTTCCCAGTTGTCTTCCACGAAGCGTACGTCGTGGTCGGCGAGCTTGACCCCCAGCGCCTCCAACGACTGCAGGTATAGGTCCTGGATGTTCTGCGGCGATGGCTTGATGACCACCTGGTACTGGTAGTAGTGGCCCAGTCGATACGGGTTCTCTCCGTATCGGCCGTCGGCGGGCCGCATGCTGGGTTCCACATATGCGGCCCGCCAAGGCTTGGCGCCCAGGCAGCGCAGGAAGGTGGCGGGGTTGAACGTTCCTGCGCCGACCTCCGTATGGTAGGGCTGCAGGACGACGCAGCCCTGCTGCTCCCAGTAGGACTGCAGCCGCGAAATGATCTGCTGATAGGTGGGTGCTTCCACGTGTCCTCCGCCGGCGCGCGGGCGACGCCGGGCGCCTGTGGTCTGGACAGACGGAACACGGGCCGGGATCGCCTGCGGAACAGAGCGGCGGCACCTGGCCGCCGCAGTCCGGGGACGTAGTCTATCAACCTCGTGAGGTGCGG
>CAZIGT010000201.1:0-5756 GCA_964538465.1 uncultured Thermoleophilia bacterium
CCGTATCCGCAGGCCGAGCTTCGGCTCACAGCCGCTGCTCTCACCCTTGAGGTAGATCGAGAAGGTGCCGCTCACGCGTTGGGGGCCGCTGGGGACCTGGTAGGTGCTCGCCGCTGCTGCGTCCGTTTCACTGCCCTCTCCCCTGGAACGCGCGAGTCTCCTGGGTGTCCACTCGCCGTCCCGTAGATGGAACCGCGCGCAGTTCATCATGGCACCCCCCCCGCCTGTCAATCTCTGAGTAGGAATGCGGTAGTTTCGATGGCCGCATGGTGATACGACGAAGACTGCCGGGATCGACCTACGTTGCGGGAAACCGATGCGGTCGGAGCATGGAATCAGGCGACGGTCGCGCGCTTTCCAAGGTCCACGGGTTCGCTTCCGGCTACCCGCCTCTGTTGCTGTCTGCAAGCTCGCAGCTGCGGACGACGAACCGAAGGCTCCCGACCAGTGTCCACCGGGGTAAGTGAGGAGTTGCGTCGCCTCAGCTACCGACCTTTGCCCTTGATGGCGATGGGGACCGAGGCGCTACGGCGCTTGGCCGCCTGGCGCTGCGCCTCTTCGGGGACCTAAGACACAGCGGTGCTGCCGCGCCGTCTCCGCGGGGGCGGGAGCGTGTCCGCACTGGACACCCATCGACTCGGCCGCGCCTGCGCCCGGTCTCGTCGGCGAGGCAAGAATCAGCCACGGGTGCGGTCGGCCTCGTCGACGATGCGACGCACCTGCGCCAGCGCGTCGGGGTCGACCGGCGTGGGCTGATGGCCGTCCAGGATCTCCACGGCCTTCTCGCGCGCGAGGGCGTAGGCGTCGCGCGCGCCCGCGGCCTCCCAGTCCTCACGGACGCTGCGGTCGAGCAGCACGCTGGTGGACGGCTCGCGCATACGCGCCAGCGTGCTGTCCAGGCTCAGGAAGTCGCTGAACGGCCCTACTGAATGGATGTCGTCGACCAGAAGCGTGTCGTCGGTCACGGGCATGCCGCGGACCACGTACTTGATGAGGCGCGCGAACTCGTTGTCCATGACGAACTGCCCGCAGTCGAAGGTGACGCCCGACTCGGTCATGCCGGCCCCGTAGATCAGGCTGGCCCCTGCCAGCGCGGGTACGAGGGCGGTGAGGGTCTTCTCGTGACCGAGCTGCTCGTCACTCACCTTGCTGTCGCCCTAGGCGCCGGCGACGAAGCTCGGCAGGCGGTACTGCCGGGCCATGTAGGCGATGAGGCCACCGATCATGGCGCACTCGGGCGAGCCCACGGAGGCTGAAGCGAGTCGTAGGTCCATGGAGGTGGTGGAACTGCCGTAGATGATGGGAGCGCCGCGCTCGGCGAGCTGAGCGAGCAGCAGGCCGGCGAGCACCTCGGCGTTGTGCACGACCAGCGTACCGGCCATGGTGACCGGGGACGAGGCGCCGGACATGGCCATGGAGAGCATGTTGTTGGCTATGCCGTGGCGAGCGAGCTCGATGGTGACCTCGCTCGCCTCCCGGGGGATCTTGAGCGGGCTGACGGGGCAGACGCCCATGAAGAGGATGGGCCGCTCGCGCAGCTCGTCCTCCCCGCCGACGACGGCCGCCGCCATGGCGACGATGTCGCGCACGTCCTCACGGTTGAGCGGCCCGGCGTCCACCGGCTTCGTCGTGTTGAGCAGTTGCGCCTCGGCGTTGTGCACCGCGGCCGTCTGTGGCGGCACGTCGTGCGCGCCCACCGCCACGCCCACCGTGTCGATCTCGCTGAGGTGGTCTGCCAGGCGGGCGATGCCGGCCAGGTCTGCCTTGGTGGAGTCGCGTCGCTCCCCGCTGCGCGGGTCGACGAACTGCAGGCCCTCGCTGAAGTTGGTGAAGCCAACACGGCCGGGCTCGAGGATGACGTCGTGCTTCGGGTTTCCACGGCCGTACAGAAGAATGCGCTCGGGCGCCGCCGACACGGCGTCTTCGACGATCTCCGGCGGCGCCTTGACCACGTGCGTCCCGCGGTCGACGTGACAGCCGCCGTCCGCGTAGAGGTCGAGCGCTTCGTCGTCCTCGACCCACACGCCGGTGCGCTCGAGGACCTCGAGCGTGGCCAGGTGGATCTGGCGGAAGTCGCCGGCGCTCATGGGCGCCAGGCCGAAGCCGGTGCCCACCGCCTCGCCGGCGAGCGGGTTGCGCTTGGTCACGGAGCCTCCTCTCGTGCCTGAGTGGGCGCATGTGCGCGCGGGTGTGACTTCCTCTGGAACAGCGTCTGCGTCGGCGCGCGCACCTTGCACGCTACACCATACGGGCGTCCGACGGCAGCCCGCATGGCTCGGCGCGAGCAGCCGACCGAGCCCGCACGGCGCGCCGTGCGCGCCTGTAGTGGGCGGGTAGCGGATCGGGGGCCGCACAGTAGGTCATGTACGCGGCCACTCGCCGCGTGCTCGCCCGAGACGACTTCTCCGGACTGACCGTGGAAGCGATCACGGCCGAGGCGACGCTCGGCTACTTCACGTCCGCTCAGGTGGAGAACCGGAACGAGGAGGCCCGGTCGAACGGCACGTTCGACACGCTGTGGGAGGAGCAGCGGTCACGCTCGATACCGAAGAACGCCACAAGATGATGTGGAAGATGCAGTAGATCATGTACGAGCAGACCCCCGAGATCGTGCTGACCTACCCGCAGTACTTCCAGGCCTACAACACGTCGCGGCGGACGAGGTGGGTCCGGGTGTTCAACGGGAAGGGTCCGGCCTTCTTCATCGCCATGCCGGACACGCATCTCAACGTGCGACCGGTGGCGACCGTGGCGACGGCGGAAGCCCGCCGCGGACGAGGAGTGGCCCGCGGCCGGGCCGTCCCTACGGCGGCCCGGCCGCCTTCGCACGACGAGCGGCCGCCGTTCGCAAACGGAGTTCTGGCAGGGTCCTTGACAGTGATGTACCCTGCGCCCAGAACTCGGCTCGGCCTGCGGGCCACCAGGCCCGCACCGGAGAGCGAAGGAGCGCAGGTCATGAACCTCGCGGTCGTTCTCCAATCACGTGGTAACGCCGTGGCAGGCGAGCGAGCGACGCGCCGCTGGCGCGCCGACGGTCCCATGCGGTCCGCTTCCCCTCACGTCTTCCCCATCACTCCGGCCGTCCGGCGGCGTTCGTGGGCGCCCGCCGGCGACCCCGCAGCATCCGACCGTACCGAGCCACAGGAGGATCGATGAGCGGCACGTGCGAGCATCACTGGTCCATGACCGACATCCGCAGCGGCTACTTGGTAGCCGAGGGGTGCTACCACTGCGGAGCTCGCAGCTCCTTCTTCTCCACCGAGCCGGTGGCGCCCATCGACGAGTACCGCGAGGGCGAGCACTTCTGGGAGTACCGGGGCAGCTCGCAGGCGGTCACATTCAACCTACGCTGCGACCGCTGCGGCAAGAAGGTCGACCTGAGCGACATGACCGGACTCATGCTGTCCCTGTGCGACGACCCGGACTGCCGGGTCGGGAGCCTGGCCGAGGAACTCGGCCCCCACACCTCGATCTACGTGGCCATGTGCTCGGACTCCAGCCACGAGAACGGGACGTGCGTGAGCGACGCCGGCGTGGAGGCGCTCACCCAGTACTTCAACCAGCGGCTCCGCTCCGGCCGCCGCCGCATCGTCGTAGTGCCCTGCAGCATGTGCAGCAACCTGGACTGCTGCCGGGGCATCGTGCTCACCGACACCGGGCTCACCGACTTCTGACCGCCGTCGACACGACCTGCAAGGACTCTGTTCGCAGCCACCGTCAACCATCAGACCGCAGAGGAGGGGGACACTCCATGAGGATCTCCGAGCTTGTCGAGAAGACCGGCGTGAAGTCGCTCAACAAGTGGGAGGACGCCGACGTCTCCGGGGTCTACGTCTCGGACATGGTCTCGGACATCATCACCGGCGCCCAGAGCGGCAACATGCTGGTGACGTTGCAGACGCACAAGAACCTGATCGCCGCGGCCAACCTGGTGGACGTGGGGATGGTCGTGTTCGCCCACGACAAGGTGCCGCCGGACGACGTGATCGAGCTGGCCGACAGAGCCGGCGTGCCCTTGTTCACGTCCGCCGACCACACGTGGGCGTACTGCGTGAAGCTGTTCGAGCTCGGCATGAAGTAGGTCCTCACGGTATCGGGGGGTGACGGTGACGACCGCGGCCGACTCCTGGGCGGCCATCACCCGGGGGTTCGAGGGTGAGCACTCCGACCTGGTGCCCGTGCTGCAGCGGGCGCAGGCGGAGCTCGGCTACGTGTCACCGGACGCCGTGCGCCGGATCGCCCGCTGGCTGAAGATCTCCGAGAACGAGGTCTTCGGCGTGGCGACGTTCTACTCGCAGTTCCGCTTCACGCCGCCCGGCCGCCATCGCCTGCGCGTCTGCCTGGGCACCGCCTGCCACGTGAAGGGCGGCGTGCAGATGCTGCAGACACTCGAGCGGCGGCTGGGGATCGAGGCCGGCCAGACCACGCCGGACGGCGAGTACGACCTGGAGCGCGTGGCCTGCCTGGGCTGCTGCGCGCTCGCCCCCGTGTTCACGCTCGACGAGACCATCTACGGGCAGATGAGCGTACTGAAGCTGCAGGGGATCCTCGACGAGCGTGCCGGAGGCGCGGAGCATGGCCGTGACGACACTTGAGCGACGGCGCAAGCGCGCCGAGGCGCGCTGGGCGGCGCTGGCGGCGAGCCCGCAGCCGGTCATCTACGTGGGCACGGGCTCATGCGGGCTGGCGGCCGGCGCCGGCGACGTGCTCGCCGGCCTGGAAGCCCACCTGCGGGAGCGGCAGATCGACGCGCGGATCGTCCAGGTGGGTTGCATAGGGCCCTGCTACCTGGAGCCGCTCGTCGACGTGCAGCTCCCCGGCAAGCCGCGGGTGAGCTACTCGAACATGACGGCGGAGACGGCGGTCCAGACGCTCGACGCGCTACTGGGCGGCGAGGTGCCCAAGCGGCACTTGGTGGGGCACCTCGGTGAGGGCCACGCCGACGGCGGCTGGCCCTTCCGGCCGGGCGGCGCGACGGGCGCGGCAGAAGCCGGCGCAGCGCCCGCCGGCACAGCCCCAGAAGCGGGCGCGCAGAGCGCCACGAGCGGTGCGGCGGGACCCGGCGCAGCGCCCGCGCCGGGCGCGCAGGGCGGCATGAGGAATGCGACGGAACCCGGCACCGCGACCGCCGCCCTCGACGGCGTGCCGCCCTTCGCCGAGCATCCGATGCTCAAGCACCAGACGCGCATCGTGCTGCGCAACTGCGGCCTGATAGACCCCGACGAGGTCGACCACTACCTGGCGCGCGGCGGGTACCGCGCCCTGGAGCGCTGCCTGACCATGCCGTGGCAAGACGTGATCGACGAGGTGAAGGCGGCCGGCCTGCGCGGGCGCGGCGGCGCCGGCTTCCCCACCTGGCAGAAGTGGGCCTTCTGCCGCCAGACGGAGAGCGACCGGCGCGCCCTCATTTGCAACGCCGCCGAGGGCGACCCGGGCGCGTTCATGAACCGCTCGCTGATCGAGGGCGATCCACACGCCCTCCTGGAGGGCATGCTGATCGCCGCCTACGCCATCGGCGCCTCCCACGGCTACATCTACATCCGCGCCGAGTATCCCCTGGCCATCAAGCGCCTGCGCGGCGCCCTGGCCGCCATGAAGAAGCTCGGCCTGCTCGGCGAGGACATCCTGAGCAGCGGCTTCTCCTTCGACATCACGCTCAAGGAGGGGGCCGGCGCGTTCGTGTGCGGCGAGGAGACGGCCCTCATCGCCAGCATCGAGGGCCGGCGCGGCATGCCGCGCACGCGGCCGCCGTTCCC
>CAZIGT010000201.1:5766-6122 GCA_964538465.1 uncultured Thermoleophilia bacterium
CAACGGCCAGAGCCTGGCGACGCTGCCGAACATCCTGCGCGAGGGTCCCGACTGGTACAGCCGCTTCGGGACCGAGTCGGCCAAGGGCACCAAGACGTTCAGCCTGGTGGGCAAGGTGCGCCGCACCGGCCTCATCGAGGTGCCCTTCGGCACCACGCTGCGCCGCGTGATCTACGACATCGGCGGCGGCCTCGCCAAGGAGTTCAAGGCCGTGCAGACCGGCGGCCCGTCCGGCGGCTGCCTGGGCGAGGAGTTCCTCGACACGCCGATCGACTACGAGAACCTGGCCGGCCCCCGCGCCAGAAAGGGCCCCGCCGCCCCCAAAAAAAGGCCGCTTGGGCCGACCCCCCCCGCGA
>CAZIGT010000202.1:0-6113 GCA_964538465.1 uncultured Thermoleophilia bacterium
GCCCCCCTCCGCTACGTCTGCCGGCGGTCGCTCACATCCGATCGCTCACGCCCGATCGTTCACATCCGATCGCCGGTCTCTGATCGGTCAGCTGCCGTCGCTCACTTCGGCACACCGCGGAGCGTGATGCTCGTGATGCCGGAGATCCGCTTTGCCTTGACGATCGGTCCCCCGACCAGCCACAGAGGGCTGTCGTCGCCCGTCAGCAGTGTCCCATCCTTCTTCCAGGCCAGGATGATCTTCTTGGTCCGCCCGGCGAGGGACTTCGAACCGATCGTCGCCTTGCGCGTCGAGTTGCGCACATCGATCTTGTAGCCCTTGCGCGCAAGCCGCGCATTGAAGGTGAGCTTCTTGCCGTCGTCCACCGTGCCGACCACGATGTAGAGAGGCAGGCCGGTGTACGTGTGCCCGGCCACGGTGACTGTCCTCTCGCCGTACGATCCCTTGGCGGTCCAGGTCCGGAACTGGCTCTGCGTGAGACTGAAGGAGCGCTTGGGGCCCTTCACCGCGACCGTCCACTCCGGTGCCATCGCCCCCTGCACGTTGACACGGTTGACCATGCGCACGCAGCCGCTGGCGTTGGTCACGTAACCGGGCTCGGAGTAGTTGGGATAGCCATACCAGAACCGCAGCGGACCGTCGGCCTCCATGCCCGCGGTGGCGGATGTCGAGTAGTCCTCCCAGGGATTGGCGTCGTCGACCTTGGCCCCCGCCACGGTCTTCTCCTGGTAGACCAGGATAGGCGTGAGGGGATTGCCGGCAGGCATGGTGACCGTCGGGTAGTCCGGCGGCGAGGCCAGGCGGACGTTCACGTCCTGGCCGGCGACGTTGCCGGCCGAGAGAAGCTGCGAGTAGTCGTCTTCAGCCGCGATGGTGACGTTGGCGGCAGAGTCGTAGCCGACCTTCTTCAGGAGATCGGTCAGGAGCACGCCCTTTACCGGACGCGGCGCCTGCATGGCGACCAGGCCGCTCTTGACGTAGCCCGCGTACCCCACGAAGGGCCTGAACTGGTCCTTCAACTGCTGCAATGTGTATTTGAGGGCGGTGCCGTCGGCACCGGTGACCGTGAGGACAGTGGCGTCGGCACGTAGCCCGTTCGCCGTGGGCGAACCGACGGCGGAGGCAGCGGGGACTGCCGCCAGCAGGATCGCCCCCAGCAGCATCCCCATCGAGAGCAGGCGCTTCTTCATCTTCGACCCCTTCCTGTGTTCCGAGCGTGCGTTCACAAGGACTCGCGTCCTGAGCTTCCGATACTTCGGTCGACCGCCGGCAGCAGCTCGATGCGGTTGATGCCGCCGATGCGCAGCCTGCGCTGCGTGGCCACGGCGGCGCCGCTGATGCGCAGCGGCCACCAGGGCGTGTAGCCGACCGTCCGGGCCAGTGCGTAGTAGGTCATGCTGCCCAGAGGCAGGGCGGTGGCCGCGCCGCCGCGGACCGCCAAGCCGTCGGCGACCAAGTAGTCGTCGGTGGCGACCGCGGCGCTCGGCAGCGTCACTGCGTAGCCGTCGAGAGCCACCAGGCGCACGAGGTAGCCCGGGGCGGTGGTCGCCAGGCGCTGGTCGAACGAGCCCGGACGGCCGTCGTCGATCAGACCCACCAGGCGCCTGAGTGCCACGCCGCTGTAGAGCGTGCCCTCGGTCTCGTCGAGGTAGGTGGCGCGATGCCGGGCCTTGAGCGCCGCGAAGGCCGCCTGGTCGAGCTCCCGACAGCGCCTCCGTCGCCCCTCCAGCGCACTGCTCAGCCTGATTTTCCACACGGCGCCAGGCAGCGAGGCCGAGGTGGCGGTGACGTCACTGTCGCGGGCGACGGCCGCCCGGGTGGCGGGCACAGCGGGCCGCATGGAGTCGGCGGTGGATCCGTCGTCGCCCGCCGCCGCCGGCAGCAGCTCGATGCGGTTGATGCCGCCGATGCGCAGCCTGCGCTGCGTGGCCACGGCGGCGCCGCTGATGCGCAGCGGCCACCAGGGCGTGTAGCCGACCGTCCGGGCCAGTGCGTAGTAGGTCATGCTGCCCAGAGGCAGGGCGGTGGCCGCGCCGCCGCGGACCGCCAAGCCGTCGGCGACCAAGTAGTCGTCGGTGGCGACCGCGGCGCTCGGCAGCGTCACTGCGTAGCCGTCGAGAGCCACCAGGCGCACGAGGTAGCCCGGGGCGGTGGTCGCCAGGCGCTGGTCGAACGAGCCCGGACGGCCGTCGTCGATCAGACCCACCAGGCGCCTGAGTGCCACGCCGCTGTAGAGCGTGCCCTCGGTCTCGTCGAGGTAGGTGGCGCGATGCCGGGCCTTGAGCGCCGCGAAGGCCGCCTGGTCGAGCTCCCGACAGCGCCTCCGTCGCCCCTCCAGCGCACTGCTCAGCCTGATTTTCCACACGGCGCCAGGCAGCGAGGCCGAGGTGGCGGTGACGTCACTGTCGCGGGCGACGGCCGCCCGGGTGGCGGGCACAGCGGGCCGCATGGAGTCGGCGGTGGACACACCGCTGTGGCGAGCTCCACTCCGGTCGCGGGTGGAAGAGGCGGCACGCACGGTCAGCCGGCATGCGGCCTTCTTCCCATTGCTCGTCGTCACGGTGACGACCGCGGCGCCCTTGGCCTGGGCCACGATCCAGCCACCCCGATCGACAGTGGCGACCTTCGTCGCGCTGCTCCGCCACGAGATGGTGCTGGTGGCGCCGGCAGGCGACACCGAGACCGGCAATCGGAGGCGCGCACCAACGGTCACCGCCCGGGACTTCGGCAGCCCGACCCTCGTCGCGTTGCGCCGTGACGCCACCACCTTGACCCTGAAGCGCGCACTGAGCGACCCACTCGACGCGGTGATCACCGCGTTGCCCGTCCTCCTGGCCGTGACGGTGCCGTTGACCGCGACCGCGGCCACGTTCGCGGCGCTACTCTTCCACGTGATGGGTTCAGCCGACGCGGCGCCCTCCGCCTTCGTGGCGGTCGCTCGCAGGGCCAGCTTCGTTCCCTTGGCCATCGTGGCCCTGGACTGCGACGCCGTCGGCGAAGTGAGCGTGAGCTTGGCGGTCTTCGTCGTGTCAGCCGCAACGACGGTCGCAGAGACGACGTTGCCCACGGCGACGCCGTCGCCGTAGAGCATGACCTGCGTGGCGTTGGCTGGCTTCGTGCCGCTCGCGTCCTCAGAGTAGTAGGCAAGCAGGTAGGCGCCGAAGGTCACATCCGCCACGTGGAGATCGAAGTCAACGGTGCCGCTGCTCGTCGTGAAGACCAACCTGTCGGCGGACGAGATCGTGCCGCGAGCGCCGTCGAGCAGCGTCTTGAGATCGATGCCGTGACACACAAATGTCCGCCCGCCGACCACATAGGTCCTGGTCACGTTGCCGTCCGCCACCAGTCTGGCCAGCGTGTAGGGATTCTTCTGTCGGGCAGACGCATCCGCGCTGCTCGCATCGGGAGCATCGATCAGGAACGCCGGTGATGCGGCCGGCAGGGAGATCTGGCTCGCGTCCTGCACCTCGACGCACCTGTTGCTCTCGGATGGAGTGGCCTGCCCCAGCAACAGCCTCGTGTAGTCGCCTTCGACGACCGTCGTGGCTTCGGCAGGCAGTTCGGCGAACGAATCCTTGTCGTCCTCGTAGAGAGCGAGCATCGGCGCCACGATGGTCCCTGTCGTAGCGTCGGGGGTGACGAACACATAGCGCGCCTCACTCGGCACGAAGCCCGCTGAGAACGAACCGTCATGGGCGCCAACCGTCACGAGATCCAGGGCCGCGATCTCAGCCGCGTCCAGGCCGGCGTCCGCGAACAGCCGGTCGAACGACACCCCGGCCGCGGTGCAGTACCCGTAGACCGGTGTGCCGTGGTTCTCGCAGTAGGAGTACTTCTCGGTGAACCAGAGACCGGTGAACGGGCCCGCGGTGCCCTTGGATGATCGCAGCTCGGCCAGTTCCGCTTTGGTGATCCAGTACGCGTCACCGCTGTAGGTCTTCATCGTAGCGGGCGCATCAACGGCATCGCCGGTGACGATCACACCGATGTCGTCGTGCGCCGTGGCAGTCAGCCGACCGACAGGTTCGCCGCCACCCGCCTCCGGGCCGCCGCCCCGCACATGGGATGGGACGCCGCGCGCCGCTGCCGCGCCTACGCTCCCGATAAGGACCGCCATACACATCAGGGCGCAAGCAAGATCCCGTGCTCTCACCATCTGTCTCACACGACCTCCACTACACCGCCCGGCCGGCCGGCGCCCGCAACGCGCTGGTACGACGAGCCTGCGACGCCTCACGCATCAACCTGCGTCGCCCGGCAGGCCAACAGAGGGCCTGCCGGGCGATCGTCAGCTCGGTCGCCGAGAACGGCACGCCGGCCACGACCGGGCTGACCCCGTCCGCGTCCTGCACCGGGCGCGGCGGAGGCCGGGGGTCACTTCACCCGGATTCTGATGGTCGCCGTCTTGCCGAACGTCGACGTGGCCGTGATCGTGACCTTGCCGCGCTTCTTGCCGAACACACGGCCCTTCGAGTTCACCGTGGCGACCTTCTTGTTCGAGGACGCCCAGGTGATCTTCTCCACAGTACGAGTCGGGGTGGTCTTGGCCACAAGCAGGACGTTCTTGCCCTTCTTGATCTTGGAGCTCTTGTGCTTGTACGTGGTCACCTTGAGGGCCGTGACGAGCGGGGCGTTCACGTCGATGCGCGCCAGGGACGTCACAAGGACGTCGCCGTCGTACTCGTCGATGAGCTTTGGGTGGTTATAGACCCAGGTGAAGCGCTTGCCCTCGGCCGTGTTGTTCGGGCACGCCTTCGAGTGGCTGTCCTTGTAGGCGATGAAAGCGTTCACCGCGTCGGTGCCGGTGAGCAGGCTCATCGCACCCTCGGTGTCGGTTGCGACGATGTTGGTCGCCGAGGCGTGAGCCACGCCGGCGAACTCGGCGGCGTAGTTGCCGAAGTAGCGATACAGGTTCAGGTCCGTGTAGCCATACGGTGTCGACGACTCGCGCGTGTCCACGAACAGCTTGCGCGTCGGAATGGGGATCGTGAACTCCGCCGTGGCGGGATCGATCGACGCGGCAGTGACCTCAGCCGCCTGGCCGCTGGCGACAAGGCCCTGGACGGTCGCCAGGTCGAGCGGCGCCTGCCAGTTGCCGCCTGCATTGGCGACCTGGCTCTGGGTATACCTGGCCGCCTTGTGGGCGACGCAGTCCTTGGCGTAGAGGTAGTCGGCCGCCTGCCCGTAGGTGAACAGCACCGTCTGCGTGAACGTCGCCTTGGGCTCCACGGTGATGACCTGGCAGGCCTCATTCGGCGTGTATGCCGGCACTGTCGGCGGCTGGACACCGATCTTCATATTGGCAAGCACGCCGTACACGATGCGCCCAGGCTTGCCCTTGCTGTTCATGACCACTTCGGTGCCGGCGGCGTCGGTGCCCTTCAGGTTGTAAGCGCCGGCCGTGTCCTTGTTGAAGGCTAGACCGTCCGAGGACACGACGATGCCCATCATCATCTTCATGACGGCCGAATTCGCGGAGTCCGTCTGGCGGTACACGCGCAGGTACTCCGGATACAGATCCTCGGCCCACTTGTAGGCGGTGTCGTTGACGTTGTACTTCGTGGGCGTCACGTACGTGCTCTTGATCTCGTACGTGAGCATCGGCTTGGTCGTGTTGCGGGCCGCCTCGATGGTGTCCTTATAGCTCGCCCCGGTCGCATGGTACGCGTCGTCCTCGAGGTACTGGATGATCCAGCTCTCGGGGAGATTCAGATGGTCACCCCCGCAGTCGTCAACGAGGCTGTCCAGCAGCGTCGTGATGGAGAAACCGTGGGCGGACGTCGTGGTCCCCACGGTGTGGTTCGTGTAGTTGAAGTCGCGCGTCTCTACGCCGTACTTCTGCTTCAGCTCGTCCAGAGAGAAGTAGTAGTACAGGCGATCGCCAGTCCCGTTGGTGCCGTAGTCGACGGCGATGTAGAAGATCGACGCCTGCATCTGCGCCTTGGTCGCGCCGGGCGTCTTGTCGTAGCTGGTGGTCTCCGCGGCCGCTGTTCCCACCAGGATCACGGCCACGGCGGCCACGATCACCAGCGCCACGGTCAAACCAAAGGCTCTTCTCTGTCTTGGTTTCACGGTACTCCCCTTCGTCGGACTGCCTCCCCGCCGGAAGCGGC
>CAZIGT010000203.1:0-6099 GCA_964538465.1 uncultured Thermoleophilia bacterium
TGGCGCATCGCCACGAACACGCCGGCCCGCGCCGGCGCCGCGGTGCTTCAGCTCTCCTGCGGCGCGGCCTCCGCCTGCACGAAGACCAGCGGCTCCTTGGAGGTCGCCGGCGGCGAGTACGTGTTGACCATGGCGAGGCAGTCCTTGTTGCAGGCGAGCACGCAGGCGCGGCACTGGACGCACCGGAACGGGTCGATCGTCCAGGAACGGGTCTCCTTGTCTACCGTGATGGCCTCTGAGGGGCACGCGCGCTCGCACAGCCTGCAGAAGATGCAGCAGTCGATGTCTATCTCGATGTGGCCCTTGGTGTTCTCGAAGTACGTGGGCGTGACGACCGGGTACATGGTGGTGGCCGGCTTCTTGAACAGGCTGGAGAGCGTCATGTGCCCGAGCTTGAAGAATCCCATGAGCTCCCCTCCTACCTTTCCGTGCAGCTGATGCAGGGGTCGATCGTCAACACGATCATGGGCACGTCTGCCAGCTGGCATCCCGCCAGGGCGGTCACCATGCCCGGGATGTTGATGCTCGTGGGCGTGCGCACCCTGAAGCGCTGCAGGTACTTGGTGCCGTTGCCCTTGGCATAGTAGAACGCCTCGCCGCGGGGCTGCTCGAGACGGGTGGCCACTTCAGCGCCCTCGGCCGGGCTGCCCTTGACCTTCACGGCGATCTCGCCGGCGGGGATCTTGGCGACGAGCTCCTTGATGATCTCTATGGACTGGTGGACTTCCTTGATCCTGACCTCACAGCGTGCGTAGTTGTCGCCCTGGTCTGAGGTGATCGGCTCGAACTCGGTCAGTTCCGAGTAGGCGCCGTATCCGAGCAGGCGGATGTCCTGCCTGAGACCGGAGGCTCGCGCGAAGGGGCCCACGGTCGAGAGGTCGTGGGCCTGCTGCTTCGAGAGCACCCCGCTGCCGACGAGGCGGTTCTTCACCGAATGATCGCGAAGGAAAGCGCCGGAGATCTCGGCGTACTCCTTGCCGAGGCCCTCGAGTACCTCGACGATGCCCTTGAGCTCCGAATCCTCGATGTCGTGCACCACGCCGCCCACGCAGCAGGCCGAGAAGATGACGCGGCCGCCGGTGGTCTTCTCGAAGATGTCGAGGATGCGTTCGCGCAGGCGCCAGCAGTGCATGAACAGGGCCTCGTAGCCGAACCCGTCGGCAAGGAGGCCGAGCCACAGCAGGTGGCTGTGGACCCTGGAGAGCTCGTGCCAGATGACGCGCAGGTACTGGGCCCGCTTGGGGACCTCAATGTCCATGAGGGCCTCGGCCGTCTGCGAGTAGCCCAGGCTGTGGCCGAAAGCGCAGATGCCGCAGATGCGCTCGGCGATGTAGACGAACTGCTTGTAGTCCCTCTTCTCGACGAGCTTCTCGAGGCCGCGGTGGACGAAGCCTATCTGCGGGATGGCCTGGACGACGACCTCGTCCTCGAGGACGAGGTTGAGATGTACCGGTTCGGGGAGCACGGGATGCTGCGGGCCGAACGGGATGTAGGTCTTCTTTCCCACGTTCGCCTCCGCTTCCTATTCCGTCTCTGAGCTGTCGGTGGCCGTCATCGGAGTCTCCTCGCGGACCTGGTAGAAGGTGCCGTGGAAGTCGATGGAGATGTTGGCTATCTCGATGCCGAACAGGTCGTGCGTCTCGTTCTCGAACACGAACGCCGCGGGGAAGAGGGCGCTGATGCTCTCCACCCCCGCGCCCTCCGGCACCCGCAGGTGCACGTTCTGCAGCACCCGGTCCTTGTCGAACGAGTACGTGAGCTCGAGCCCGTCTTCAACGCGGTCCGCGCAGCACTGCACGAAGCGGTAGCCGTCTTCCTTGTACCTGCGCGCGGTGTCGAGGAGCTCGGAGGGCTCGATGGTCGTGAAGTTCTGTGCTTCTACTCTCATCTGCCGTGCGACCCCCCTCAATCCCCAGCTTCTGGCAATGGACTCACGGGAACTCTCCCCTTGTTCGCTTTGAGCTCCACGCGCTTCTGCTCGAGGATCCCCAGGGCCATCACGACGCCGTCGATGATGGCCTGGGGGCGCGCGGCGCAACCGGGCACGTAGACGTCGACGGGGATCGCCGTGTCCACGCCGCCGTAGGTGTTGTAGCACTCCCGGAACACTCCTCCGGAGGTGGCGCAGATGCCGACGGCGATCACGACCTTGGGCTCGAGCATCTGCTCATAGATCTGGCGGACCACCGGGAGGTTCTGCTCGTTGACGCTGCCTGTCACTAAGAAGACATCTGCGTGCTTGGGGTTGCCAGCGTTGATGATGCCGAACCGCTCGACGTCGTAGTAGGGCGTCAGGCAAGCGAGGACCTCGATGTCGCATCCGTTACAGCTAGTGGCTGCGTAGTGGATGATCCATGGTGACTTTGTCGATCCGGACATGTCTGCGCCTCTCCCTTAGAGAACGTAGAAGAAGATGAGGTTCACGAACCCGAAGACGAGCGCGACCAGCCACGCAGAGGAGAGCATCCGCTGCCACTTGACGCGGGCGAAGTTGTTGTCGATCCAGACCTCGAAGAAGTAGACGGCGAGGCAGACGACGACGGCGATCACCACGCTGATCCAGCTCTGCATGACCATGAAGAGCGCCAGCCAGCCGAGGAACATGACGTTCTCGTACCAGTGGGTGATTTCAACGAGGGCCAGCGTGCGGCCACTCATCTCTGTGGTGATCCCCTTCACAAGCTCCTGGTGCGCGTGGTGCGACGTGGAGAGGTCGAACGGCGACTTGCGGAACTTGATGGTGAGCACGAAGACGTAGCCGAGGAACACGGCCGGCAGTTGGTAGATGAGAGGCGAATCGCCGTTCGCCAGCGCGCCGGCGTCGAACGTGCCGCCGGCCAGGTAGAAGCCGATGGCCATGAGCAGGATCATGGGCTCGTAGGCCATGACCTGCAGCATCTCGCGCTCAGCACCGACTTCCGCGTACGGCGAGCGCGTGCAGTAGCCGGCGACCACGAAGAACAGGCTGGAGAGCGTGAGGACGAACACGGACAGCAGCACGTTGCCGCCGGCGAAGAAGATGCATCCGGCGAGCACCGCGAACAGCAGATACAGCAGCGTGTAGATGCCCTGGAGCGAGTTCACGCTGCGCTTGTCCTTGGCCAGGAGCTTCCGGACGTCGTAGTAGGGCTGGATGATGGGCGGACCCACGCGGCCCTGCATCTGAGCGGTGATCTTGCGGTCGATGCCTGCGAGCAGACACCCGGCGACCGGAGCCAGTACGAGGAATGCCAGGCAACCGATGATCGCGTACACAGTCAATTCGCCATCCCCCCCGAGAATGCCGCGAGGATGAGTCCGACGACCAGGATGACGAGCGAGACGACGACGCCCCACCTGCCGAGCTTCTCCTCGCCGAACCAGTCACGCATGTACCAGTTGCGCTGTGAGGCGACCGTCACCGTGTGCATGGGGCCATAGAACGCAGACTCCTCCTCTGACGTACCGACGCCCGCCATGTACACCGGCAGGTCACGCTCGGAGGCGCGACGCCGGACGAGCGCGGGCGCCAGCACCAAGATCAGGAAGGCGGTGACCGCCGTCATGAGGTAGAGGTTGTCGGTGGTGATCGCCACGCTGACCCTTCTGAACATCTCGCCCAGGTACGGGACCACCGCCTCGGAGGACACCACCGGGAAGAAGAGCGCCACGCCCACCGTGAGCGCCGCCATGATGCCGTTGGCGCCCCACTCCGAGGCCGAGACGGTCTTCTCGAGATCGCTCTTGGCGCCGGCGACCGCACTCACCTTGCCGAGCCACTTGGCCCAGAAGAAGAACGTGGCCGCCGAGCCGTAGATGAGCAGGAACACCAGCACGATGTTGTCTGAGTCGACGAACGCCGCCAGCGCGCCCCACTTGGACACCAGCATTCCGAAAGGCGCGATGAACATGCCGGCCATGCCGAGCGCCATGAGACGGGCGAGGATCGGCATGCGCACGAAGAGTGCGTCCATATCCTCGATGTCGCGCGAGCCGATGTGGTGCTCCGCGGTGCCGACGCACTGGAACAAGAGGGCCTTGGCCACGGCGTGGAAGATGATGAGGAAGATGGCCGCCCAGATGGCCTCCGCCGTCCCGATGCCGGCACACGCGGTGATGAGGCCCAGATTGGCGACCGTGGAGTAGGCCAGGACGCGCTTGGCGTTGGTCTGGGTGATCGCCATCATGGACGCGAGCATGAACGTGACGCCGCCTACGAGCATGACGGTCCATCCCACGGCATTGAAGCCCAGAGCCGTACCCACGCCCATGAGCGGGGAGAGCTTGATCAGGATGAACACGCCCGCCTTGACCATGGTGGACGAGTGGAGTAGCGCGGACGTAGGCGTTGGCGCGACCATGGCGCCCAGTAGCCACGAGTGGGTGGGCATCTGGGCCGCCTTGACCAGCCCGGCGATGGCGATCAGCAGGACCGGCACCGCGACCGCCGCGCCCGTGAGCCCGAGGTCGATGAGCGTGCTCAGTTCGATCGTGTCGTACTTGACTCCCACCCAGGCCATCGCGATGGCGAAGGCCAGGCCTCCGGCGAGGTTCATGACCAACTGCAGGAACGCGTTCTTCGTCGCCTCGGCCGTCTTCGTGTAGCCGATCAGCAGGAACGAGCAGATGGTCGTGATCTCCCAGCCGCAGAAGAGCCAGGCGAGGTTGTTGGCCAAGACCACGGCGAACATGCCCGAAAGGAAGGCGAACATCACGGCGAAGAAGACCGGCCGCCGATCCGGAACGTCCTTGCTGTGCGCCGCGAAGTCGCGCATGTACCCGACTGCGTAGAGGCAGATGCCACTGCCCACGATGCCGATGATCAGCACCATGATGATGCTGAGCGTGTCCGTGTAGACGTTGAACCCGGCTTCGATGGAGCGTGCCGGTCCCAGTTCGAACCATGTGACGAGTACTGTCTGGACAAGGGCCAGCGCGGTGACGAGGTACTTCCTGTACTTCACGCTCACCGCGATGGCGTACAGGCCGATCGCCACATCGACCACGAGGGCGATGATGCTGACCGCCTCGCTCTCGAAATGGAAGTAGTGTGTCCCCCCGGTCAGGTATGAGGCGGCAAGCACGATGGACGCGACGGCGATCGCGAGGCTTGCCACGCCTACGATGATCCCTCTGGCGCCGTCGTTGCGGACGACCAGTAGGACCCCGGCCACGACGAGTGGGAACACCATCAGGAAGCCTATGGTCCCCAACCCCTCCTCCGTTCTCCCCGTGGTTGGCAGGATTCGTTGTTGGCACTATCGCTTGCGCGCATTATTTCGTGTTGCGACGGGCATGGGCTAGTGTCTTGGCGGCCACTGTAGCCAAATCCGTGGCTGCCGACGCTCCTACTTGGCCGCCCGGGACAACGGGACCCAGAAGCTGTAGCTCATGCGCGGCCGCATGGTGCCGTATTGGGTGAGCCGCACCGGCGTGAGCGCCGCGTCGAGCAGCGAGAACAGGTCCTGCTGCGAGCGGCTGCCGATGTTCGGCTCGATGTAGTCCCGGGCGTCCAGCCCGACTGCGGCCGCCGAACCGACGATGTGCCTCATGCACGCGCGCTCGAGCAGCTCGAGCTGCGCGAGCGCGATTCCTTGGCCTATCCAGGCGTCGAGCGGGCCCTGCGACTCGACGAGCCCTTCCAGCCGGTCGTCCACCTCGCCCACCGTGCAGATGGCCGCCACCAGCACAGCAGGCGCGGCATCGGACTCTGCAGGAGTGATCTCCACGTCGCGGCCGTCGACCAGCCGCACACCGACGGGAGACGGGCCGGCCACGGCGAAGCCCGCGTAGCAGAACTGCGGCTCGATCTGACCTATGACGTCACTCTGGAGCATGCGCTCGATCGCCGCGCGGATGGACTCGCGCGGCTTGTAGTCGGGACTGGCCGCGCAGCGCGTGACGTCTTCCAGAGAGGGCCGCAATCCGCTGGGATCAACGATGACACGCTCGGTGCGTCCTGAGACGATCTGCGCCTGTTCCACCCGTTCTCCTGGCGCGTGGTTGAGCGGGGCATGGCCGGGATGGGGTCGCTGCCCGGCGGCGTGAGCCGAGGTAGGACTGATGCACGGCAGTATATGCGAGCGCCCGGGGGCGGTGCCCCGGCTCCGCCCCCGGGCG
>CAZIGT010000204.1:0-6067 GCA_964538465.1 uncultured Thermoleophilia bacterium
CGCGCGGCGGCGGAGCGGCCGGCCGCGACCGCCGCGCCCACAGCGGCTGAGCGGCCGGCCGCATTCGCGACGGTCGGCCATCCCATACGACTGCCGCCTGCCGCTCCGCCCGCAGCGGACGCGCTGCCTCACTCAGCTACAGGTCGCGGTACGCACCCCGGCGGTGCCCGACCCGCACCACGAGCACCCAGACCTCCGCGTCGCTGAAGACGTAGATGACGCGGTAGTCGCCGGCCCGGAAGCTCCACAACGGCCGGCTGGTTCCCTTGTCCCGCAGGCCGACGAGACGTTTGCCTTGACGCGGATGCACAACCAGCCGCTCACGCAGCGCCCGCCGGACACGTCTGGCGACCGTCCGGTCCAGGCACTCCAGATCGCGAACGGCGGAGACCTTCAGACGCAGGTCGTATCGCCGGTCAGGCACGGTCCTCGTCCGTCTCGGCGGCCGTGCTCGGTCCGCCCTCGCCCTCCTCGTCTTCGTCCGTCAGACGCAGCACGGCCCACGCCTCTTCTTCGCTGATGATCGCGTCGTTGGGATCGTTCAGCCGGTCGAGAGCGATGGCGTAGTCGGCCCACTCGGCCAGGTAGACCTGCACGGCCTCGCGGATGATCTCGGCGCGCGTCCTCTTGCGCTCGCGCGCCACCTCGTCGAGCTCGTCTATGACCTCTTGCGGGAACCTGGTAGCCACAACGTTGCTCATGCTGCCACCTCCGCTGTGAGTTTACATTGTTTGCGACAGGCGACGATGGTTGACGTTGTCGTGCCGCAGAGGTGGACGATGATCTCGCCGCGCATCCGGCCCCGTCAGAGCACGTTCCAGACTGGCGTGCCCGTGGGACAGCGGTTGAACAGCCAGAGGGCGTTCTTGTTGAGCAGCCGCGTGCAGCCGTGCGAGAAGTTGCGTGGGAAGCGGCTGAGCAGCCAAGGCTGGTTGGTGCCGTGGATTCCGTGCCCGCCGTGGTACCAGAGCACGCGGACGCCGAAGGCCCCGCCGGGATTCACACCCCGGCCGTAGACACGGAAGTGGCCGAGAGGGGTCTCCAGACCAGGGCGCCCGAGTACGCAGTTGAAGACACGGACGATCACCCCGTGCTCGAAGTAGTAGAGCTTGTATTGCGACCGGTCGGTGAGGATGAAGTGCGGCGGGCCAACGGGCACTCCGTAGGGGTTGGCCCGCTTCACCCTCACCGTCTTCTGCTTGCCGACGCCGGCCGCGAAGCTCTCGCCGGCAGCCGTCGTGACCCGGAAGGTATAGCGGCCGCGCTTTGCGGGCCGCCACGTAGCGGCGGCCCGCCCATCCTTGCCGAGCGTGAGCGTCTTCCACGGGGCCCACTCGCCGTCCACGCGCGTCTCGATGGTCACCATGGCGCCGGGCTGCCTGGGGAAGGCCGCCACCCGCCAGCGCACGCGCTGCTGCGGGTACGCCTTCTTCGCTGATGCCACGAGCGCCAGGCGCGGGCTCACCGCGACGACCGTCTCGGCGGCGGCCGCCTCCCATGTGGCATCCCCGGCGAACTCGACGCGGTACGTCGTGTTGCGATCGGGCTCTACCCGGTACGTGACGCTGCCCTGCGAGTCCGCAGTGAGCGTCGTGACCACCGTGAATGCCGCTTCGCCGGCGGCCATCCGGCTGAGCGGGAGCGCCGACCCCGGAACCGCACCCTTCACCGTCAGCGTGGCCGTCTTGCCGTACACGACCTGCGTCGGCGCCGCCGACAACGTCAGCGCCGGTGCCGCGGCCAGCGCTCGCCCGGCCGCGAC
Source organism: uncultured Thermoleophilia bacterium (assembly GCA_964538465.1). Lineage (GTDB taxonomy): Bacteria > Actinomycetota > Thermoleophilia > UBA2241 > UBA2241 > UBA6103. Next base: position 1,763 of record CAZIGT010000204.1, read on the forward strand.
CAAGCCCACGATCGCCACTGCCAAGCCCGCGACCACCGTGACTGCCAGCACCACGCTCGCCCCCGTCCGGGCGCTCGCAACCGCCCCGGCACTTGCTCTCCCGGCTCTCGTCGTCCCAGCACTTGCCGCCTCCCCGGCAGCCCGATGATCACGTACCACTCTCCACCCCCACGCTTCATGTTCGAAGGATCCCGCAGCGAGACCGCCGGCGGCGACGCGATTCTAGCGTGAGGCGGCGTGGGTTTGACCGCCTCCATCACGTTACCTACCCTAGTGGGACTCGCCCACGGAGACGACGAAGGCTCTAGGGCCGGCCCGGACGGCCCGGCTCAAAGCGTCCCATCGCTGTGAGCCGTTTCAGGCGGTCCGGCCTGTACCTACGCCGCGCGCCCCCGACGAGAGGAGACGGCAGATGCCGAGCACACCGTCAGCAGGAGCCCGACGCCACAGCCTCCGGACAGCTGCACGACGTGGATCCGCCGCCCTTCGGGTCGCATCGGCTGTCCTCAGCACCATCGCGTTACCGGCGCGCGCAGCGGCCGGTCTCGCGACCGTCGCTCTCGCAGCGCTGGCAGTCCTCACGGTCTGGTCAGCGGCTCCAGCCGTCCTCCTGTCCTCCGCGAAGGCCGAGGTGTGGGTGACGCCCAGCGGCGTGCGCATCTTCTCGTCAACAGAACCGGGCACCAGCCAGTCGATCGACCTCACCGCAGCCCGCAACGAGTACGAGGGCGTGCAGATCGGGTTGCGTAGCGCCTGGCAGCGCCAGGTCATCGTCGAGTGGCTGCCCGGCAGTCATCCCCTGCTTGTCGCCAACTCCAAGCTCCACGAAGAGAAGTACGTCAAGGTGACACGCACCACCACCGGGCTGGGCGACAAGGCCGGCTACTACCCCGACCCGCTCGTGCCGCGTACCTTCGGCCAGGCGTTCACGGTCGGCAGCACACCGCTCTCGCCGTACGAACCGGCGACGCCGAAGAACACTCCTCTGTACGTGCTCTTCCATGTGCCGTTCACGGCCAACGCCGGCACCTACACGGGCGTCCTGCGAGTGACCAACGGCAGCGCCGAGGTGGTCGACATACCGGTCACCTTGCGCGTCTGGAGCTTCGGCTGGCAACGTCTCAGCACCAAGACCGCCTTCGTGGTCTCGGTGAACAACCTGGGCAAGAGCATCGAGGGCTCGGGCGTGGCGTTCAAGAAGCAGAACCGCCAGCGCATCGTGCTGGCTGCCTACAAGATGCTCGCGGAGCACGGCATAACGCCGTTCATGCTCGACACGCTGCCCAAGGTGAAGGCGGACGGCAGCTTCGACGCGGCCGCCTACCGCAGCGCCGTGGAGCCCTACCTGGGGACCAGCGGCCTGAACCTGCCGACCACGCAGTTCCCCTGGGCCACCTGGTACCCGTACCAGATCTGGCGACGCACGCCGCTCGATCCCAGTCTCATCAACTACCTGGGGAACCTGGCCGCGTTCTACAAAGCCAACGGCTGGGCCAAGCGCGCATACGGCTTCTACATCGACGAACCCATCAACACGCTGGAGGAGAAGTACGCCGAGGCGCTGGCGATCACCCTGCACAAGGGATCGGCGCGAGCGGGCTATCGGGCGCCGTTCCTGCTCACCGACGACCCGCGACCGAAGAAGCTGCACGGCGTCCTGCCGGCCAACAAGTTCCTCTTCAACGACGTGGACATCTGGGCCAGTCGTTACTACTACTACTTCGGCCGCGTCCCCGTCATCAGGCGGCTGCAGAAGAGGGGCATCAAGTCGTGGTGGTACACATACACCAACAGCAAGGTGAAGCAGATGCCCAACTTCGTGCTGGAGAAGTCACTCGCCGACCAGCGCGTGTGGGGGTGGCTCAACTACGAGTGGAAGATCGACGGCATGCTGTACTGGGCCACCAACCGCTGGGGCAACGCCAAGACGGCCAAGGGCTGGCGCGCCCCGTACCAGGACCCCCTGTCGTACTGCGTGGAGGGCGTGCGCGGGTGCAACGGCGAGGGATGCCTGGTCTATCCCGGGTACTACCCCGCGTACGGTCTCACCGACCCCTTCGCGGAGCCGGTGTCTTCACTGCGCCTCGAGAGCTTGCGCGACGGCCTCGAAGACTACGAGTATTTGAAGATGGCAGCCAAGTGCGGCAGCGGTGCCAGGAAGTGGGTGGACTCGGTGGTCGACGGTATCACCTGGTACCCGTACAAGCTGCGCTACGGGCACATCTTCACGTATCCGCGCTACCGCCGCACGGCCAGCCACTACACAGTGGCTCGCGAGGCCCTGGCCGAGCGCATAGAACCGTACTGGGCGCAGTGAGGGGCGGCCACGCCGGGTTCCCTGGTGGTCCGACTGGACGACCTGGGCCGCCCCGCATCAGAGTAGGGCATCGTAGCCACGGCGTGGCCGCGCCGAACCCGCAACCAGCTTGCAGATCCGATGTATCGAACCGCAACGCGCCGTAGTCATTCCTGCTCAGGAGCTGCAGGGGCCACGGCCGCCGTGATGCTTCTGGCGGCGGCCGTCCTCGTCTGCGCCGCCGCCCCGCGGGCCTTGACTCCCGTCGCCGAGGCGTCCGTCTGGACAGCTCGTGCCGGCGACCGGATCTTCCCGGCCACCGGCGCGGGAGGCAGTCAGGCCATCTCGGTGAGCGCCGCGCAGGGCGAGTACGAAGGGGTTCTCATCGGTCTGCGCGGCAGCAGCAGCCGATCCGTGACCGCCAGCTGGCTGCCCCGCAGCAACCCGCTGCTCACGAACAACGCCACGCTGCATCAGGTCATGTACGTGCGCATCCGCAAGGTCAGTACCGACTCGGGCGGCAAGGCCGGCCTGTATCCGGACCCCATCGTGCCGCGGCAGTTCGGCACGGCGATCTCGGTGCCGGGCGGCAGCTCGTCGCTGTACGTGCTGTTCCACGTGCCGTACGGCACCAGGGCCGGCACCTACACCGGGGCGCTTCAGGTGACGAACGGCTCCGAGTCGGTCAACCTCGACGTGACGCTGCGCGTGTGGGGTTTCGGCTGGAAGAAGCTCTCGACCCGAACGGCCTTCGTGGTCAATCTGCGCAACCTGAGCGCCACGGCCAAGAAGGCCGACGTTCCGTGGAGCAGCGCGAACGCGCAGACCATCCTCACCAACTTCTACACCATGATGCAGCAGCACGGGGTCACCCCGATGATGCCCAACGTGATGCCCAACGTGACGTCCAGTGGCAGCTTCAGCGAGAGCCGCTACTACGCGGCGATCTCCCCGTACCTCGGTGCGAACGGTCTCGACCTGACCGATGCCCAGATCCCCTGGAACAACTGGTTCCCGAAGACATCGTGGGGCAACGCGAGCGGCAGCCCCACGCTGGTGACGTACCTCGCCAACATCGCGCAGTTCTACAAGAAGCACGGCTGGCAGGACAAGGCCTACGCCTTCATCGTCGACGAGCCGAACGGCACCAGCGAGGAGCGAGCCGCCGAACGGTACGCCCGCGTGCTGCACAAGGCGTCGGCGCGCGCCGGCTACCGCATGCGCTTCCTGCTCACTGACGACCCGCGGCCGACGGCGGTGACAAGCCACCCGGCGAACAGGTTTCTCTTCGACGACGTGGACATCTGGTGCACGCGCTACTACTACTTCTTCGGCCGCGTGCCCACGCTGCGTAACCTGAAGAGCGACGGTAAAGAGGTCTGGTGGTATCCCTACGCCAACACGGCCACACGCAAGCTCCCGGGCTTCGTCATCGAGAAGTCCCTGGCCGACGCACGTGTGTGGGGCTGGCTCATGCACGAGTGGAAGGTCGACGGCATGCTCTACTGGGGCATCAACCGTTGGGGCAACGCTCTCACGGGGGTGGGCCTGCGAGACCCGTACCAGGACCCCATCTCGTATCGCAAGCGCGACGGCCGGGTGGTCAACGGCGAGGCGATGCTGGTATACCCGGGCTACTACCCCCGCTACGGCCTCAAGGACGGCTACGCGGCGCCGGTGTCTTCCTTGCGGTTGGAGGCCCTGCGCGATGGCTTCGAGGATCATGAGTATCTCAAGCTCGCGGCAGCCACCCGCGGCGGCGGGGCCTTCGTCGACTCCGTGCTCAAGACGGTGACCTGGTATCCGTACCCCATCAAGTACGGTCACGTGCTCAAGTTCCCGCAATACACGACTTCCATGAGCGTCTTCGACTCCGCACGCACGAAGCTTGCGCAGCGGATCGAGGCAGGCGCCTGAGCGGAGCTGGACGGGCGACTGAGCGCCGCCGGGCGAGCGACCGAGACGAAGAAGCCGGCGGGGCGGGCGGCGCAGCCGCCGCCCGCCCCGCC
>CAZIGT010000205.1:0-5999 GCA_964538465.1 uncultured Thermoleophilia bacterium
TCCCAAGTAGCTCAGCCGACGCGGAACCCGGGGCGAGCCACTATACCCCCCTGGCGAGCCTCGTTCCGCTCCTCCACGGGCACATATCATATGGCCCCGCACGCAACCTCGGAGATGCACCTGATGCCGTCAGATCCCCTCGTTGAGCACTGGCACCATCTGAGCGTCGGCCAGACAGTGGAGTTGCTGGAGACGCATGCCGACGAGGGACTCGACCTCTTCGCGGTGTCGCACCGTCGCCAGCGCTGCGGTCCCAACGAGCTCACGCCGCGCAAGGGGCAGAGTGCGTGGCTGCGCTTCCTGCTGCAGTTCCACCAGCCACTGATATACATCCTGCTGGCGGCGGTCGCCGTGACCCTCTACCTTCGTGACTGGGTCGACGCGGCAGTCATCTTCGGCGTCGTGCTCCTCAATGCGCTGATCGGCTACTTCCAGGAATCCAAGGCTGTGGCGGCCCTGCGCGCGCTCGCCCAGTCCATGACCACGGAGGCCACCGTCATCCGTGCGGGCGAGCGGCGGCGGGTGGCCGCCTCTGAGCTGGTCCCCGGGGACCTGGTGCTCCTGCAGTCAGGCGACAAGGTGCCGGCCGATCTGCGGCTGTCTCACACACGCGATCTGCAGATCGACGAATCAGCTCTCACCGGAGAGTCCCTGCCGGTGGCGAAGGACGCTCACCCGGTGGCGCGTGAGACCACGCTCGCCGACAGGCACAGCATGGCGTTCGCCTCGAGCCTCGTCACCTACGGGGCCGGCAGGGGCATCGTGGTCGCCACGGGTGACAGGACTGAGGTGGGCCGCATCTCAGAGCTGATCGCCCAGGCCGATGATCTGCAGACGCCGCTCACCCGCAAGCTCGCCCAACTCAGCAAGCTGCTGCTCGTGATCATCCTGGCAGTGGGCGCGGTGACGTTCATCGTCGGGCTGCTGCGCGGTGAAGGCGTGCTCGAGATGTTCCAAGCGGCGATCGCCCTGGCCGTGGCCGCCGTTCCGGAGGGGCTTCCGGCGGCCGTCACCATCACCTTGGCGATCGGCGTGTCGCGCATGGCGCGCCGGCGGGCGATCATCCGCAAGCTGCCGGCCGTGGAGACGCTGGGCAGTACCTCCGTCATCTGCACGGACAAGACCGGCACGCTCACCGAGAACCAGATGACCGTACAGGCCGTGTACGCCGGAGGGCGGGTCTTCGTCGTCCGAGGGGGTGGGTATTCGCCTGAGGGGGAGATCGTCGTCGATCACGGGGATGCTCGGGAAGGCGACGGCGCGACCCTCACCGCGGGCCGCGCCGTCCGGGCAGCCGATGATGTTGCGCTGCGCGAATGCCTGGTAGCGGGTCTCCTGTGTAACGACAGCCGGGTGGTGACCGTCGACGGGCGCTGGATGGTCGAGGGCGATCCTACTGAGGGCGCCCTGGAAGTGGCGGCATGGAAGGCGGGCCTCGATCGTCAGAGGGAAGAGGCACGCCTGCCACGCCGTGACGCCATCCCTTTCGAGTCCCGCTACCAGTACATGGCCACGCTACATCGGGCGGACGTGGGACCCCAGATCGTGTATCTCAAGGGGTCGGCGGAAGCGGTGCTCGCTCGCTGTTCGCGGTCCTTGTCTTCGAGCGGGACGGCGCAGCTGTTGGACAAGCGCGCCGTCACTGCCCAAGTGGAGGAGTTGGCGGCGGCCGGCCTGCGCGTGCTGGCGCTGGCCCGCGGTGAGCTGGAAGCGGAAGAGGAGCACCTCCATCACGACGACGTGCGACACGGTCTCACCTTCCTCGGGCTGCAGGCGATGATCGACCCGCCGCGCCCAGAGGCGATCGCGGCGGTGGCTGCCTGCCGGTCCGCGGGGATCACCGTCAAGATGATCACCGGCGACCATGCCGTCACGGCGGCGGCGATCGCCGCCCGCATGGGCAGCGGAGAAGGGCCGCACGCAGGCGAAGATGGGGCGGCTGGTGCCCGGTCAGTCGGCGCGTGGCGATCGGCGGGCGAGCGGGACCGCGAGCCACCCGAGGTCCTCACCGGCGCGGATATCGGCGCCCTGCACGACGCCGACCTGATCACTGCGGTGCAGCGCGTGTCGGTCTTCGCTCGCGTCTCTCCCGAGCAGAAGCTGCGTCTCGTTGAGGCGGTGCAGGCTCGCGGGGCGGTGGTCGCCATGACCGGCGACGGGGTGAACGACGCGCCGGCACTCAAGCAGGCGGACATCGGCGTCGCGATGGGTGTCACCGGAACGGATGTGGCCAAGGAAGCGGCCGACATGGTCCTCACGGACGACAACTTCGCCTCTGTGGAGGCGGCCGTCGAAGAGGGCCGCTGCGTCTTCGACAACATGGTCAAGTTCATCACGTATGCCCTGCCCACGAACCTGGGGCAGGGTCTGGTGCTTCTGGCAGCGGTCTTCGCCGGTCTCACTCTTCCGATCCTGCCGCTACAGATCCTCTGGATCAATATGACCACGGCGGTCTTCCTGGGGCTGGGTCTGGCCTTCGAGCCCAAGGAGTCGGGTCTCATGCAGCGCCCGCCCCGTCCTCCGCGGGCGCCCATCCTAACCCGGCAGGTGAACGTATTGATCGTCGCGGTAGGTCTGATCCTCCTAGCCGGGGCGTTCGTCCTCTTCGAAGTGGCTCGCGAGCGCGGCGTGCCGATCGACGAGGCGCGCACCATCGCGGTCAACACGTTCATGGCCGTCCAGACCTTCTACCTCTTCAACTGCCGCTCACTCGCGCTGAGTGCGTTCCGCCTGAACCCGCTCTCGAATCGCATGCTGCTCGTCGGCGTAGCGGTCATGGTGCTGTTGCAGGTCGTCTACACATACGTCCCCTTCATGAACACGGCCTTCCACAGCGCGCCGCTCTCGGCGGGGGAGTGGCTGCGCATCCTGGCCGTGGGTGTGGGCGCGTTCCTGCTCATAGAGGCGGTGAAGGCTGTCCAGAATGCCTACGACCGGCGTCGGGCGGCTGACTCCGCGACGCCTGGAGACGTCCTGTGACCACCTCCGGCTTCGAGCAAGGACCCATCCGCCCACCCAGCGAAGCGCAGAGCCTGCTGGTGCGTGTCATGCGCAACTGCACCTGGAACCGCTGCACCTTCTGCCCGGTGTACAAGGGGACGCGGGCGTCGCAGCGGGAACTCGGCGAGATCATCTCGGACGTCGATGCCATGGCCGCTGCCGCGCGCGTGCTCGGCGGGGTGGAGGCGAGCGCAGATAGCATGCTGGCGGCGCTGGACGCGGGGGAGGTGCCGCGCGAGGCCATGCAGGTGGCGCTGTTCCTGCGCGGCGGCGCGCGGCACGTGTTCCTGCAGGACGCCGACCCGTGCGCCGTGCACCCCGACAAGCTGGTCCGCGTGCTGGCCCACGTGCGTGGCCACTTCCCGAGCGTGGACAGGGTCACCACCTACGGCCGCGTGGCGACGTTGGCGCGGCGCCGGCCGACCGATCTGGCGGTGCTGGCGTCAGAAGGACTCACGCGCGTGCATCTAGGGCTTGAGTCTGGGTCCGACGAGGTGCTGCGCGAGATCCGCAAGGGCGCCACCGCGGACGAGTGCGTAACGGCCGGCCGCCACGTGCTCCAGGCCGGAATGGAGCTGTGCTTCTACGTTATGCCAGGCATCGGCGGGACCCGGCTGCGCGACTCCCACGTGCGGGGCACCGCGGCGGTGATCAGAGCGGTGGCTGTGGCGGCCGAGCCGCGGCGGCCGCTCGTGGTGCGGCTGCGCACGGTCGCCGTGGCGCCTGGTACCCCGCTCGCCGAGACAGAACGGGTCGGCGGATTCGAGCTGCCGGACGACGTCGAGATCGCGGCAGAGGTGGCGGGGCTTCTCGAGCAGGTCGGCAACGCTCCCTTCGAGCTGCGCTCTGACCATGCGCTCAACCTGCTCCCTGAGCTGGAGGGCACCCTGCCGCGCGATCGCGACCGCTTGCTCGCGCTGCTCGAACGCTTCCTGGCGCTGCCCTCTCGAGAGCGGGCCGAGTTCGCCCTCGGCGCCCGGCTGGGCATCTACCGGCGCCTGGCCGACCTGGACGATGCGCGGCGGCGCGACCTGCTGGCCGCGCAGATCGGCATCGGCGGCCCCGGGTCCGGTGATCAGGGTGACGACACTGTGACACGGGACATGCTGGACGCCGCCCGATCGCTGCGATCGCGCTACATCTGAATCGGAGCGGGTATCATTGGCGCCTGACAGGTGCTGTGCACCGGGCGTATCGATGCGGACACCGTGCCGTCTCCCATCAGCGCAGTCGCGCTCAGCACAGAAGGCCGCCCGCTGTCCGGGTGGCAGGCGAACGGGTAGCAGCATGATGCCGGACATCCGCGAGACGAGGCTGCCGGGAGTCGGCATGCATCTGGAGTTCACCATCCGCACCGGCGAGCGTGTGGGCGTCATCGTGCACCGCAGCGGTCGCCGCGATCTGGTGGTCTGCACGAGCGACGATCCCGACTCCTGCCAGGAGATCCTCCACCTCGAGGAGGACGAGGCGCACGCCCTCGTGGAGGCTTTGGGTGTCTCTCATGTCACGGAAGAGGCCGCGCGGCTGCAGCTGGCCCTGGGCGGCCTGAGCATCCAGTGGGTGGAAGTCGCCGCCGGCTCCAAGGGGGATGCACACACCGTCTACGACGTGGAGCACCTCGAGCAGGCCGACGCTTCGATCGTGGCCGTCATGCGCGACGGGGAGAAGATCGCCTCGCCGCCGTCGACGTTCGCGATGCGGGCGGGCGACACTGTCGTGCTGGTCGGCACGCGCGAGGGGGTCGACATCCTCACGGCGTTGCTCACCGGCGGCTGACGGGGCGGCGGGCGTGGCGTATGTCTTCCTGGAACTGGCCGCCATCGTCCTCGCTCTTGCCCTGCTGGCGCGCCTGGCGGCGCGCACCGGCTTCTCGCCCATACCGCTTTATCTGATCACCGGCCTCGGGCTGGCGGCGCTGCAGGCACCGCAGCTGTCGCCCGAGGCCGTGCGCTTCGAGTCCGAGCTCGCGGTCGCTCTGCTCCTCTTCATGCTCGGCCTCGAGTACACCGGCGAGGAACTCCGCGACAGCCTGCGTGGCGGCGCCGCTGCCGGTGCGTACGACTTCCTCCTGAACTTCGCGCCCGGATTCGTCGCGGGCATACTTCTGGGCTGGTCCTGGCTGGTGTGCGTGCTCCTCGGAGGGGTCACCTACATCTCGTCTTCGGGCATCATCGCCAAGGTCCTCGACGACCTGGACAGGCTCGGCAACCGGGAGACACCCTCTGTCCTGTCACTGCTGGTGACCGAGGATCTCGTCATGGCCGTCTACCTGCCCGTGGTGGCTGTGGCGCTGGCGGGCGGCGAGCTGCTCAGCGGTCTGGGATCGGTGGCCATCGCCCTCGCGGTGGTGACGCTGGCACTGTATGTGGCGATGCGTCACGGGCGGGCCGTCAGCGGGGTCCTCATTCATTCGTCCGACGAGGTGGTCTTGCTCACGGTGCTGGGACTGCTGCTGCTGGTCGCCGCCCTGGGTAATCTGCTGCAGTTCTCGGCGGCGGTAGGCGCCTTCCTGGTGGGTATCGCCTTGTCGGGGCCGCTCGTGGAGCGTACCAGGCGGCTGATGGGCCCCCTGCGGGACATCGCCGCGGCCGCCTTCTTCGTGCTCTTCGGCCTGCAGGTCGACCTTGGCCAGATCCCGGGCGTGCTGGCCCCGGCGCTCGGGCTTGCCGCGTTCACGATCCTCACCAAGCGCGCGACCGGCTGGCGCGCGGCCCGCGGCTGCACGGCTCCCGGCCGGCTACGTGCCGGCACCGCGCTCATGGCGAGGGGCGAGTTCTCGGTAGTCATAGCGGATCTGGGCGTGATGGCCGGCGTGCAATCACGGCTCGGCCCGCTCGCTGTGACGTATGTTCTGGCCACAGCCATCCTCGGGCCGCTGGCGACGCGCGCGGCGGGTGCGTATCGCGCGCCGCGCCGCCCGCCGCCGCCACGTGACGAGCGCGGATGGAGCATGCGGCCGCGCTGACGGGCGGCGACGTACGCCTGTGCAGCCGGGCTCG
>CAZIGT010000206.1:0-5940 GCA_964538465.1 uncultured Thermoleophilia bacterium
CCGGGCGGTCGGAGAGGCCGCCCGGCCGATCATCGCGGAGGCCGTCGCCTACTATAAGGAGCACTTCACGGAGATGTCCGGCATCGATTTCGCCACGGCGAGGCAGCAGGCGACCGCGTACTTGGCGTTCGCGCGGCGCTACCTGCCTGAGTACGTGAACGAACTGGAGGGCATGGCGGAGGGCTCGGGACAGCCGTTCCTCGATCTGATGGTGCCCAACTGTGGCGAGGAGTTCACCTGCCCGGTCGACCCCGCGCCGCCGCAGCGGTCTGGGGGCGGAGACGCCACGGGCGGCACGGGCGGCAGTCCTGCCCAGGAGTCGCGGCACCGCGGCGCGGCCCCCGGCTGTACCGGGGTGGCGGTCTGCGCGGGCGGGCGCCACGTGGTGGGCCACAACATGGACTGGTATGCCGTGGACGTCGACAAGAATGTGCTGTTCGACGTGACCGGACCAGACGGCACGCGGTTCCTCACGATCGCCGGCGTGCCGTACCTGCCCATCCTGGGCCTCAACTCACACGGGGTAGCGTACGTGGGCAACTCCGTCTACTCGGCCGACGCGCGCCTGGGCGTGCCGAAGGCGTGCGTACGCGGTTGGGCGCTCGCGGCGGGCAGCAGCGACGCGGCGCGGGCGCGGGCGACCATGCCGGCCCGCGCCCGCGGCTCCAACCATCTCTGGAGCGACCGCGGCGGGACTGTGTACGACCTTGAGACGAGTGCCACGGCCGCCGCCTCCTGGGAGCCGTTCGTCGTGGACGGTCCCGCCGGCGCGCCGGCGGGATCCGAACGGTTGGGTTGCGCGCACACGAACCACTACGCGGCCGCGGAGATGGAGCGCTTCGAGGGCTCGTGGGCAGCGGAGTCGCGCAACCGCCTGTGCCGCGCGGAGATGTTGCTGAAGGAAGGCCTGGCGCGCGACGAGGATCCCGTGGACCTGGTCACGCGCGTGCTGCGCGACCATGCCGGCGCTCCGGATGCCATCTGCGGCCACATGGAGGGCGACCCCCCGCCAGACAAGTCCATCACGGTCGCTAGCATGATCTGCGATCTCGATGAGATGCGTGTGCACGTTTGCGCGGGTCCGCCGTGCAGCAACCCCTACCGTACATACACCTTCTGAAGGCGGGAGCGATGGGTCATCCGTTCGTGCGTGTCGAGGTGAAGGGCACTCACCGCGAAGTGGGCAGGGCGGTCGGCGAGGCGAGCCGGGAGCAGGTACGGCGGGCGATCGAGTTCTATCGCGCCGGCTTTCCCTCGATGGCCGGCGTCACCTTCATGGAAGCCGAACGGCGGGTGGTCGACTACCTCGACTCCGCCCGCCGCGTGGTGCCCCACCTCGTCGGTGAGATGGAGGGCATGGCCGAGGGGGCCGGCGTGTCCCTCGAGGAGATCGCGGTGCTCACGTGCGGCGAGGAGTTCACGTGCCTCACCGACCCCGCGCAGCAGCACTGTACCGGTGTCGCGCTTGTTTCGGCCGGACACGCCGTGGCCGGCCACTACGATGAGTGGTACGCGGGTGACGGGGATGCGACCGTGCTCATCGACGCCACCTTGCCCGACGGAACGCACTTCCTGGCGATGACCGCCGCCGGGTATCTGCCGTCCACCGGCATCTCCTCGCACGGAATCGCCGGCGGCGCGAACACGCTGTTCTCGAACGACGTGCGCACGGGCGTGCCGAACCTGGTGATCCGTCGCTGGGTCCTCGAAGCCGAGACGCTTGAGGAGGCGTGCAGGCGCGCCTGCCATCCGGAGCGGGCGCGCGGCTGCAACCACCTGTTCGTCGACGCGGCCGGCCGTATCCTCGACATCGAGACGTCGGCAACCGCTCACGCGGAGCGCTGGGTGCTGCCCGGGGAAGAGCCGACGTGGTATGCGCACACCAACCGCTACCTGGAGCCGGCGATGCTGGGCTACGAGATCTCCACGTCCACGAACTCGGTTCGGCGGCTGGAGCGGGCACGGGAGCTGCTGGCGGCCGAGATGTCGCCCGGCGCCGATCTCGTCGCGGTGGCGGGCCGCGTGCTCCGCGACCACGCCTCGGCGCCGGACTCCATCTGCTCGCACCCGGACATGACGCTGCCCGAGGTGGACCGCGAGATGACGTGCGCCAGCCAGGTCTGGGACGTCACGGCCGGAGTCATGCACGTCTGCGCCGGCCCGCCCTGCGAGAGCGCGTACACGGAGGTCTCCCTTTGACGCCCGTAGAGCCGGCAGCCAACGACCTCGTCTTCGCCAACGCGCGCATCGTCGATGGCTGCGGCAATCCCTGGTACCGCGGGGACTTGGCCATAGCCGACGGTCGCATCAGCGCCATGGGTCCACCGCATTCGCTGAACGGCGCGCGGGTCGTGGATGTGGGTGGTCGCTACGTGACGCCGGGATTCGTCGACCCGCACACGCACAGCGACCTCACGGCGCTTGCTCATCCCACTGCTGAGACGGTCGTGCGCCAGGGCGTCACCACGCACGTGAACGGCAACTGCGGCATGTCGCCGGCTCCGCTCACAGACGAGCACATCGCCGACGTCCAAACGCAGTGGGAGGAGTACGGTCTCACCGATGAGCGCGTCTCCTGGCGGTGGCGCACGTTCGCCGAGTACCTCGACACTCTCGAGTCCGCGGGCGTCTCCATCAACATGGCCGGCCTCGTGGGCCACGGCACCGTGCGGGCGGCCGTCCTCGGGTTCGAGCAGCGGCCGCCGACGGCGGCCGAGCAGGAGCGCATGGAGCGGCTGCTCGACGAGAGCATGGCGGCCGGCGCGTACGGGCTCTCGACGGGTCTCGTCTATCCTCCCGGGTGCTATGCGGAAACCGACGAGATCGTGGCGCTGTGCCGTGTGGTGGCCCGCTACAACGGCATCTACACGTCACACGTCCGCGGCGAGCGCGAGACCATCCTCAAGGCGGTGGCCGAGGCCATAGAGATCGGCCGTCGCGGGGGCGTTGCGGTGGAGGTCTCGCATAACGCTCCCAAGTGGGGCGCGCCAGAGGGCGCGGCGGCGAACCTCGGCCTCATGGAAGAGGCTCGTCGCGAGGGTCTGGACGTGACGGCAGACAACGACGTCCACACAGACCTGGCGCCGCGCCTCTCCCGGGCGCTTCCCCAGCCGCTCCACGAGCTCAGTGTGGCGGAGCTCGTCGAGGTGCTGAGCGACCCAGCCCGGCGCGCCACGCTGCGTCGCGACGTGCTGGAGGAGCCGCGGCCCGGCGCCGGCTACGCCGGTCTCCTGCGCCACGACGCCTACGACCGCATAGTCATCCTGCACGCACCACGTCAGCCGCAGATCGAAGGCATGTCGGTCGCCGCCATCGCCGCGCAGCGCGGTGCCGATCCGTTCGACACCTTCCTCGACCTGATCGTCGAGGAGGAGGACAGGGTCGTGGGCATCTTCGACTACATCGACCCGGAGAACATCCTGGCGCTGCTGCGTCACCCGCTCACCATGTGCTGCTCGGACGGGTTCGTCTCGGCGCCGCCGGACGAGGCGTGGACGCCGGACCTGTACTGGCCCTGCGGCTACGGGGAGTACCCCGGCATCCTCGAGCGCTTCGTGCGCGACCAGCCGGTCCTCTCGCTGGAGGAAGCCATCCGCAAGATGACGTCGTTCCCCGCCCAGCGGTTCGGCCTGCTCGATCGTGGCGTGCTTCGCCCCGGCCTGTGCGCCGACCTGGTGGTCTTCGACCTCGACCGTCTGCGCGACCGGGCCACCAATCCCTTCCCGCACACCAAGCCGTTCGTCAACATCCCTCCGCGCTACCCGGAAGGCATCGACTACGTGTGCGTCAACGGCGAACTGGTCATCGACGACGGCGCGCACACCGGGGCGCGGCCCGGCCGTGTCCTGCGCCGCGGCCGGCCCTGAGCGGCCGCGACCAGCCGCCGCGCCCCGGCATCGCGGCCGCCCCTGACCCACCGCGCCTCGGCACACCGGCCGCCCCTCGGCTGGCGCCCCGGGATCGCAACCGTCCGTAACGCTCCGCCCCGCGCCTCTCCGGGTGCCGTACGGCCGTTGACACACGTCGGCCTCCCCGTAGAGTAGGCGCTGCAGCCTCCGGACCGGCTGCGCAACGTCTCGCGAGGGGGTAGGGGATGTCATCGTCGCGTCTGTCCGGCAAACACGTACGTGCCCGAGTCCTGCCGCTGGTGCTCGGGGTCGTGCTGACCGTTCTTCTGCTGCTCCTGCTGCCCGTGGCGGCTTCCGCCGACACGGCTTCGCCGCAGGCCAAGACGGTGCTGCGCGTGGGCTGGGTGCGCGACCCCGACAACCTCAACCCCTTCATCGGCTACACCACAGAGGCCTACGAGGTGTGGCGTCTCAACTACGACATGCTCACGGGCTACGACGCCGCCACCCTTCAGCCCACTCCGGAGCTGGCCACCAGCTGGGAGCACTCGGCGGACGGCAAGACCTGGACGTTCAAGCTGCGCAAGGGCGTCAAGTGGCAGGACGGCGAGCCGTTCACGGCAGACGACGTGGTCTTCACGTTCATGTACATCATCGACAACGACATGGGCAACTTCACGAGCTACACGACCTACATCGACGAGGTCGTGGCCGTCGACGACTACACCGTGGAGTTCCACTGCTCCCAGGCGAAGGCCAACATGCTCGGGTTGTGGGTGCCGATCTTCCCCAAGCACATCTGGGAGAAAGTGTCCGGCAAGGACGCCCAATCCACGTTCGTCAACGAACCGCCCATCGTCGGGACCGGCCCGTTCCAGGTGATGGAATGGAAGAAGGACAACTACGTGCGCATGGTCGCCAACAAGGGCTACTGGCGAGGGGCGCCCAAGGTAGACGAGATCATCTTCGAGACGTTCAAGAACCCCGACACGATGGTCCAGCAGATGCGCAACGGAACGCTGGCCGCCGCGGTCAACATCCCGGAGGCGCAGTTCCCCGCCCTGACGAAGACGAGCGGCGTGAGCACCGTGGCCTTCGTGCAGAAGGGCTTCGTCGAGCTCAGCATCAACGCCTACGACAGCCCGGACAGCGAGGGGCATCCCGCCTTGAAGGACCCAGCGTTCCGCAACGCGCTGCAGTGGGCGATGGACCGTGAGTCCATCGCCAAGATCGCCTGGGCCGGCTACGCCACGCCGGCCACGAGCCTCCTGCCGTCGGGCTACTACCAGGAGCCGCTGGACTATCACTGGGATCCCGCTCCCGGTGACGAGTACACCTACGATCCGGAGAAGGCCAAGGAGGCGCTCGACGCGGCGGGCTACAAGGACACTGACGGCGACGGCATCCGTGAGTACAAGGGCGAGCCGATCGAGCTCAGCCTGATCGCCATCAGCAACGACGTGCACGCGACCAAGATGGGCAAGCTCGTGGCCGGATGGCTGCAGAACGTGGGCATCAAGGTCGACTACGAGGTCCCCGACGACGGCAGCCTCTACGACATGCTCTGGAACAAGAAGGGCGACAAGTGCGCCCCGCGCTACGACCTCTGCCTTTGGGGTCCCTGGACCGGCGATGTCGACCCCAACTGGATCTTCTCCATCTTCACGACGGACCAGATCGGCGACTGGAGCGCCTGCTACTGGTCGAATGCGGAGTTCGACCAGCTCTACACGGACCAGATGACCGAGATGGACCCGCAGGCCCGCAAGGAAATGTTCTGGCGCATGCAGGAGATTATGTACGAGGAGAGCCCGGTCATCTTCCTCGTCTATCCCAAGATGCTCGAGGCGTACAACACCGGCAAGTGGGCCGGATGGGTGCACTCGCCGGCCAAGACCGGCGGTGTGCTGTTCACCTCCGACAACATCGATTCCTACCTGTTCGTGCACCCGAAGGCGGTCGTCGAGGAAGGCGGGGGCAACATCGGCGCCATCGTCGGGGGCATCGTGGCCGGGGTGGTGGTCGTCGGCGTGGTCGCGTGGCTCATCCTGCGACGCCGGCGGCCGAAGGCCGAGGCCGAGTAGACCGGCCG
>CAZIGT010000207.1:0-5922 GCA_964538465.1 uncultured Thermoleophilia bacterium
CCCGTAGCAGCGCCCCGCCCCCCTTGTGCATCTGCTACTGGCTGTTGCCGCGGGCGGCGACCGCCCAGATCTCCGCGAGCTTGCCGTCTCTCATGACGTGCAGGCGGTCGTGCAGGTTGATCGTGGTGCACCCGTGAGCGGGGATGAGCTCTATCTTGTCGCCGACCTTGAGGTCGCGCGCGGCGCCGACGAGCTGCAGCGTGCCGTGCTCCTCACTGAACTCGGTGTAGGTGGCGCCGCCGGCGACCACGGTGGGCTCGCCGAACTCCGATGACAGGGTCTTGAGGCCGGCGTCCACGACGGCCGTCTCCACGCGCGGTCGGCTGACGACGGTGGTGAGCAGCGTGAGGGCGTTCTCGAATGGCGCCCCGACCTTGCGGTACTGGCCGTCCATGGTGGCGTAGGAGCCGGCCTGCACCTCGTCGACGCCCTTGAGCACGCCGGTGATGGCGTGCGTGCCCGTGCCGCAGCCGCTGATGACGCCCACGGGGATGCCCGCGTCTTCGATGAGCTTGCGCGTGTCGAGAGCGAGCTGCATGTCCGCGCGCGCCCGCTGGCGCCTCTGGTCGTACGGCACCACGTTCTGCAGGTGTCCTTCGTAGGCCTGCAGTCCGGCGAACTCGAGGCCGGGGCTGGCCTGGACGAGCCGGGCCATCTCGAGGGCCGGCTTGCCGGGGTCGACGCCGCAGCGGCCCATGCCGATGTCCACTTCCACGAGGCAGCGGACAGTGACGTTGGCCGCCGTCGCCGCCGCCGAGATCTGGCCGACGTTGTCGGCGTCGTCGACCGCTATGGTGACCGAGAGCGTGCGCCGGCGGGCCAGCTTGATGAGGCGGCGGATCTTGATGGGTCCTACCACCTGGTTGGCGACGAGGATGTCGCGGATGCCGCCGGCGGCCAGCACCTCCGCCTCGCCGAGCTTGGCGCAGGTGATGCCCTTGGCGCCGTGCTCGAGCTGGAGCTTGGCGATCTCCACGCACTTGTGGGTCTTGAAGTGCGGGCGGAGCTCCGCCGGCCTGGTGGCGAAGAACTCGGCCATGCGGCGGATGTTGCCGAGGAGCTTGTCGTGGTCGAGCAGCAGGGCGGGCGTGTCGATGTCCGCCATGGCGGCGCCGGGCTTGGGAGTGTAGGTGGGTTCCACTCGTCTCCTCCTTGCCGGGCTGCTGGGACGGCGCACTGGGAAACGGCCACCGGCGAGAACGCCGGCGGCGGGGCCAGGCTGCGTGAGAGTCTATCTGGCGCCGGGCTCTGTGCCGAACGACGTACGAGATGAGTGTTGCCGCCGCGGGTGACGCGGGCGGCGACGGGTGGCGGCCTGTGGCGCGGGCGGCTTGCCACGCGAGGCGGGCGGTCCGTGTGCCGAGTGCCGCGGGTGCGAATCCGTGGCGCGCGAGGCGGCCTGTCACGGGGCGCTGGTCGGTCAGCGCGATGCGCGCAGGTCCGGTCTCGAAGCGCCCGTTCGTCAGCTCGTCTCGCGAAAGGCCGGTCGCGAGCAACGCGCCGCGCAAGGAACCGGCGGCGCGAGGCAGAAACCTCAGTCGGTAGACCAGCCCGCAGGGAAGGAGAGCCGTGGCCGAGCAACCTCACGCGTCCGCTGGGCCTCAGATGCCGCCGCCCGCGCAACCGGCGGCCAGGCAGAGGGCCAGGAAGTCGCGTACCGGCGCCTACATCCGACTGGGCATCATCGGGCTGATCGTGGTGTTCGTGCTGGTCTTCGTGTTCCAGAACACGAAGCGGATCAGCATGGCCTTCCTCTCGGCCGACTTCAGCGCACCGTTGTGGCTCATGCTGCTGATCGTGATGATCCTGGGGGTCATCGTCGGCTTCTTCCTGGGGGTCAGGGCCCGGAAGACAAGGCGCTGAGCGGGGCGAGGCGCCGGTCCGGAGTCAGTGCGGAGCCGGGCGAGGCGCCGATCCGGAGCACGTGCGGAGCGGAGCGAGGCGCCGATCCGGAGCAAATGCGGAGCCGCCGGCCGCCGGTCAGTCAGTCATCGGCCAGGCGGTCGTTCATGGGCCGGTCGGTGGTCTTGTCGTCGGTCGATCAGCCCCGAACGGTTGCCCCTCCGGGCACCCGGGTACGAACCGCGTGAGCGAAGGTCCGGGCGTTGCCGGATCCTGCGCGGTCGTCTCAGATCGGTGTCCAGCGGAAGGAGCGGGCGAGCATGGCAGCAGACGTGGGGAGTGCTCAGGCGGGGCCGACGCCGCAGAAGCGCGGCGATTGGCGGCAGTACACGAAGTACGGCTTCGTAGGCATCCTGGTGGTGCTAGCGCTGATCTTCATCTTCCAGAACACGCAGAAGGTGCCCCTGAAGTTCCTGTGGCTGGACTTCCGCGCGCAGAGGTGGGCCATGTTCCTCATCAGCTTCGTCGGGGGCGGCCTGGCCGGCCTGGTCATCGGGGGGCGGCGCAGCCGGCGCCGGCGTCTGCAGGGGCGCTGAGGTCTCGCCGGCGACGCGCGTGGGATCGCTGAAGTCTCGCTCGCTGCGCGCGTAGGATCGCCGGGCTTGCGCCGACGACGCGGGCGACGCTGTCGGCGCCGCTAGAGCTGTGTGGGCGGCGGGCCGAAGCCGCCGCCGCCCGCGTTGGTGACAGTCAGGGCGGCGGGCCGAAGCCGCCGCCGCCCGGCGTCTCGATGAGCAGGGCGTCGCCGGGGGCGAGTTCCAGTCGGGCGACGCCGCCGAGCTCTTCGATCGTCCCATCGGCGCGCAGCACCGCGTTGCGGCCGGGCGCGCCCGGTTCCCCGCCGCCCAGACCGTGCGGCGGCACCACGCGGCGGCCGGAGACGATGGCCGCGGTCATGGGGGCCAGGGAGCGCAGGCGCCGCCTGGCCCCGTCTCCACCCGGCCACCGGCCGCGGCCGCCGCTCCCGCGCCGCACGGCGAACTCATCAACTACCACGGGATGCCGCCACTCCAGCACCTCCGGGTCCGTGAGCCGCGAATTGGTCATGTGGCTGTGCACGGCGCCGCAGCCGGGCCAGCCGGGACCTGCTCCCACGCCGCCGCAGATGGTCTCGTAGTACTGCCGGCCGCCGTCGCCGAAGGTCACGTTGTTCATCGTTCCCTGGGATCCCGCGAGGACGCCGAAGGCTCCAAGGAGGGCGTCGGTCACAAGCTGCGAGATCTCGACGTTGCCGGCCACCACCGCCGCAGGGTAGGCGGCCGCCAGCAGGCAGCCGTCCGGGATCACCAGCTCGAGCGGTGCCAGGCAGCCCTCGTTGAGTGGGATGTCGACGTCGACGAGAGTGCGCACGGCATAGAGCACCGCGGCCACGGTGACCGCCCGCGGCGCGTTGAAGTTGTCCGGCCGCTGGGGTGAGGTGCCGGTGAAGTCGATGCGAGCCGTGCCGGCCGCTCGATCGACGGCGACCGACACGACGATGCGGTCGCCGTCGTCGAGGGCGCAGGTGAAGGCCCCGCCGGGGGCCTTGCGCAGCGCCTGCCGCACGCAGTCCTCCGCGTGCTCGCGCATGTGGCCGATGTAGGCGCGCACGGTCGGTTCGCCGTAGCGCTCGACCGTGCGGCGCAGCTCGGCGGCGCCGCGGGCGTTGGCCGCCACCTGCGCCTTGAGGTCGGCCACGTTTTGGGGGATGTTGCGCGCGGGGTGGGCGGCGGCGGCGAGCAGCGCGACGAGCTCGGCTTCGCGGAACTGCCCGTCGCGCACGAGCGTGAAGTCGTCGATGAGGACGCCCTCGTCGTGGATGGTGCGGCTGTCGGGCGGCATCGAGCCGGGCGTGGTGCCGCCGATGTCGGCGTGGTGTGCGCGGGAGGCGACGTAGAAGAGGGGGACGGCGGGCGCGTGCCGTGCACCGCGCGCAGGGATCGCGTCAGGTGCGTCGGGCGTCTGGGGCCAGACCGGTGTGACCACGGTGAGGTCGGGCAGGTGCGTGCCGCCGTGATAGGGCGAGTTGACGAGCGCGGATTCGCCCGGAGGCAGCGCGCCGTCGTGGCTGCGCAGCACGGCGCGCACCGTCTCGCCCATGGAGCCGAGGTGCACCGGCAGGTGCGGAGCGTTGGCGACCAAGCGGCCCTGGTCGTCGAAGATGGCGCAGGAGAAGTCCAGGCGCTCCTTGACGTTCACGGAGCGGGCTGTGTTGGCCAGCATGGTGCCCATCTGCTCCGCGCACGACATGAACAGGTTGTTGAAGATCTCGAGCTGCAGTGGGGAGCGGCGCGTGGAGCGATGCGTGGAGTGGTGCGTGGACGGTTGGGTAAGGTCCGCGGGCTCGCCCCCGCTCTGGCTCGCGCTCTCTGGGCGGCGGCGTGTGAGCAGCAGCTCGCCGCCTGGGAGGACCTGCGCCTGCCAGCCGGGCTCGACGATGGTGGTGCTGGCGGGTTCCACGATGACGGCCGGTCCGGTGAGGGCCGTCCCGGCCGGCAGGTCGTCGCGGCGGAAGACGGCCGTTCGCCGACGGCGTCCGCCGGTGAAGACCATGCGGCGGGCGATCGGGGTCGGAGCCGGAGCCGCGGCAATCTCAGCGGGGCGCGCTGAGGTAGCCCGGATCGCGGCGGCCTCCGCGTCGCCGCCGTCGATCGCCTCCGCCTCGGCGGCGTCGATCACGAGGGGCGTCTCGTCCATGGTGAAGCCATAGCGCTCGCGGTGGATCCCCGCGAAGAAGGCGCTCATCGCGGCGACGGAGTCCCAGTCGACGGGGATGGTCATGTCCGTGCCGCGGTACTTGAGCAAGAGGCGTCGCTTCACCACGATGCGGCCCGGCGGGGCGCCGTGGGCGACGAGCTCGGCGGCGGCGTCGGCCGCGAGCTCGTCCAGGACGGCGGCGGCGGAGGCGTGCGCCTCCTCGAGCAACGCCTCCACGCCGCGTTGCCGCAGGGCACGCACGCTCGCCAGGCCCAGGCCGTAGGCGGAGAGCACGCCGGCGAGCGGATGGATGAGCACGGAGGCCATGCCGAGGCTCTCGGCGACGAGGCAGGCGTGCTGCCCGGCCGCGGCGCCGAAGCAGCTCAGCGTATAGCCGGCGATGTCGTAGCCGCGGTGGGTCGAGATCTGCCGTATGGCTCGGGCCATGTTGTCGACGGCCACGCGGACGAAGTCGTCGGCGACTTTCTCGGAAGAGCCTGGGTCGAGGCCGGCGGCGCGCATGGCATCCGCGACCTCGTCGAGCCGAGCGCGCGAGGCGACGGGGTCAATGGTCTGGTCGCCACGAGGGCCGAAGACATGCGGGAAGTGCTCCGGCAGCACCTTCCCGAGCACGACGTTGCAGTCGGTGACGGTGAGCGGGCCGCCGCGGAGGTAGCACGCCGGGCCGGGGTCGGCCCCGGCGGAGCGCGGGCCGACCCTGTAGCGGCCCTCTTCGAACGAGCAGACGGACCCGCCGCCGGCAGCCACCGTGTGGATGCGCAGCATCGGCGAACGCAGGCGGACGCCGCCCACGGTCGACTCCAGGGAGCGCTCGTAGACGCCGGCGTGGTGGGCCACGTCGGTCGAGGTGCCGCCCATGTCGAAGGAGACGATACGCTCGAAGCCGGCGCGGCGGCACGTCTCGGCCGCGCCGACGATGCCGCCGGCGGGGCCGGAGAGGATACAGTCCTTGCCGCGGAAGCCGCGTGCGTCGGTGAGCCCGCCGTGCGACTGCATGAAGAGAAGGGAGGGGCCGGCGGCGCGAGGAGAGGCTTCGGGCGCGCCGCCGAGCGAGGCAGCGCGGCCCTCGGCGCCGCCCGGCGCGCCGCCGAGCGCGGCGCTCACTGCCTGCACGTAGCTGCGGAGGACGGGTGAGAGGTAAGCGTCGACCACGGTCGTCTCGGCGCGGCTCACCAGCTTCATCAGTGCGATCGTCTCGTGTGACAGGGAGACTTGGGTGAACCCTTCCGCGCGGGCCAGGCGGCCGACGATCCGCTCGTGCTCGGGGTAGCGGTGACCGTGCATGAGGGCGACGGCGATCGAGGAGAGGCCGGCGGTCCGGGC
>CAZIGT010000208.1:0-5853 GCA_964538465.1 uncultured Thermoleophilia bacterium
ACCCGGCGCCGCCTCCCCTTCCGCATGGAACGTTCGTCTAGCAGCGGCGCAGAACATGCTCAATCCCGCCCTCGCGCCGATACAGAGTAGGAATCCGTGGGCCGCGTTCTGCACGCGATGAACGTGACCATAGAGGATCGCAAGCCAACGTATGGGAGCGGGGGCCGGAGCGCGATGACTGACGATCTGACGTCGGCGAAGCGGCGGCGAGTCCGCCGCGTGTCTGAGCCGGGGGCGGCCCGTGATGCCGTATCCGGCGTGCAGGCTGGCACAGACCACGCGGGCCGGGACGGTGGACACGGCGAGGGGGCCGGGAACGGCAGAGGAGCCGGGAACGGACGCCGCGGCGCCGCAGCCGGCGGTAACGGCAAGGGGAATGCCACGGCCCCGAGTGAGAGGGGCGCGGCGCCTGTCAGCGCGCGCGAGACAGACCTCCTCAAGGCCCTGGACGAACTGGCCGGCGCCATGTCCTGCGCGGCCGGCGTGCGCCAGTTCGCCAGGCAGACCGTGCACCGGCTGCGTGAGATCCTCGATGCTGACCGCTGCGACATCTGGGTCGTGGAGGGAGAGAATCTGCGCCTCATCGCCAGCCGCGTCCGCGGCGGCTTCGACGAGACCACCGAGAACCAGATCTACCCGCTGAAGGTCTTCCACACTGCCCAGCACGTCCTCCACCGCGGCACGTCCACATGCCTCAGGGGGATCGATGACGAACGAGCGGGACCGGGCGAGCGACGCGACTTGAAGGACTACGGCCTCGGCGCGATGCTCACCGTGCCGATGCCCGCGAACGGGCGTGTGATCGGCGGGCTCGACGTGTATGCGGACAAGGCAGAACGCCTGGAGGTGTCCTCGCACTTCGTGGCGACAGTGGCCCGCATGGTCGGGGCCTTGTTCGAGAAGACGCAGCTCGTGGAGCGGCTTGAACGCGCCAACCGGGAGCTCGGCAACGCCAACGCGGACCTGGCGCGGGCCAACGATCGACTCGCGGTCCTGAACCGTAACCTCTCCGAAGCCTACGAAGACATCGGATCGGCCAACTCCGAGCTGACACGCAGCAACAGTGACCTGCGTCGGTTGGTGGACGCGGGTCTTGAGTTCAGCGCCACCCTCGACCTGCACGAGGTCATCGTGGCCAGCGCGAGGCGCATGTGCCGCGTGGCCGACGCACAGCGCTGCGACATCTTCACCCTGGTCGGCGACGAGCTGCGCAGCCAGGCGTGCGTGTCCGGTGATGCCATAGTCTCGGAGTGCTCCGACGAGACATGGCCGCTTGCGGATACGCACATGTGCAGGAGCGTGGTGGACAGGGTCGAGCCACGCTGGGTGGTCGACGCGCAGGACGACGCTGGCCTGAGTCCTTCGGAACGCTCGTTCTTCGCGCGACACGGCCAGCGGTCCGGCATGTGCATGCCGCTCGTTGCCGGCGGGCAGGTGATCGGCCTGGTGCTGCTCACCGACGCGGAGCCGCGCGAGATGCAGAGCAGAAGTCTGCTGCACGGCCTCGGTCAGCTGGCGGCGCGCGCCATGGCGAACGCCGCCGCCCACCGCGAGGCCGAGGCGCTCAACCAGATCGCCCGCCGGGTCATGTCCACCATCAGCTTGCCCGAGATAGCGGATGCCTGCGCGGACGAGCTCTCCAGTCTGCTCCCGTTCGATCGTGCCGCCCTGATCCTGAACGGCGCCGATGGCATGTCGGTGCCCTATATGCGGGGCATCGAGGAGACCGATGCCGGCGAGGAGTTCCTCTCGACGATGCAGCCGGGGTTCCTCGACTCCCTGGAAAAGGAGAAGGTGCTGCTTCTGGCCCTTCCCGACCAGTGCCCCGTGGCTCTCGATCACCCCTGGGTCCGGGGGTTGCGGTCGGCGGCCGTGGTAGCTCTGGAAGGATCCGGCACGACGGTCGGGGCACTCCTGCTCGGCAGCCGCCGCTCGTCGGCGTTCGGCTGGGTGGACATAAGGCTGCTGTTCCGACTCGGGGTCCAGCTGTCTCTGGCCGTCAACAACGCCCTGCTGTTCGAACGCGTGCGCAAGATGCACGTCGCCAACCTCAAGGCATTGAGCTCGGCCTTGAGCGCCAAGGACCCGTACACGCTGGGCCACGCGGTGCGCGTGGCCGCCTACGTCGTGCTGCTGGGGCACGAGCTCGGCTGGACCCCGGAGATCCTCGGCAGGGTCCCTGAGGTCGTGTATCTGCACGACATCGGCAAGCTGGCGGTATCCGATCGCGTGCTGCTCAAACCGACGGGCCTCACGGGTCCCGAGTGGAACCTCATGCGCCGCCACTCGGTGTTCAGCGCCGAGATCATCCACACGCTGTTCGAGCCGCGCCTGGTGGCCGGCGTGCGCCACCATCACGAGCGCTGGGATGGGTCGGGGTATCCCGACGGGCTTGCCGGAGAGGACATCCCCGAGGTCGCCCGTGCCCTGGCCGTGGCCGACGCGTACGACGCCATGTCGTCGAAGAGGCCCTACCGCAACACGGCGACCTACTCGGACTGTCTTCAGGAGCTGGAGCGGTGCCGGGGATCGCAGTTCGAGCCGCGCGTGGTGGACGCGTTCGTCAGGGTGCTCGAAGGTATGCGCGAGCGACGGCGGCAGGCGCTCGTGGCCACGGAAGAGGTCATCCGCCGCATCGACGCCGATACGCACGAGCGTCTGCAGTCGGAGACGGATGAAGCCGTACCGGAGTATACGGAGGTCTCAGCGATCCTCAAGGCTGTGCGCGAGGAGCATGCGCCGGTGTATTCCATACACACCGCCCGGCTCGACGGCGACGGGATCCTGCGCATGGTCGTCGACTCCGTGGAGGACCCCAAGAAGCGATCACGTCTAGGTGAGACCCTGCCGCTCACGGACGAGGTGTCTGAGCTTGTCGCGGGACGCGAGCCCATGACCAACGTCCTGGTAGTGGATGAATCGGGCGCCTGGGTCTCGGCCAGTGCGGTCGCGAGGGGCCGGGACGGCGAGCCGCTCTTCCTCGTGACCACGCTCATGCCGCCCTCTGACGCGATCGAGCTCGAGGGGCTGCGCAGCGACTTGGCACACACGCTCGTGGACCTTGTGCACACCGCGACCCAGGGACTCGACCGGGCGGGCATAGAGGCTGTGACCGACACGCTCACCGGCCTCTATAACCGCCACTACGTCGACGAGCGCCTGGAAGAAGAGATCGCGCGCTGCCGTCTCCACGGCGGTCAGATGACCGTGCTCGTGGGGAACTTGGACGGCTTCAAGACGTTCAACGACCTGGCGGGGCGAGAGGCGGGCGACGAGGTGCTACGCGAGGTCGCCGTCGCGACGGCCGGCGCCCTGCGCCATCAGGATGTGGCAGCCAGGTACGACGGCGACGAATTCGTGGTCCTTCTGGCGCAGACAGGGCACAAGGACGCCCTGCGCGTGTCCGAGCGCATCCGCGAGCGCGTGGCGGCTCTGCGGACGGCGGCACGGCCGACGCCGACCATCAGCATAGGTCTCGCCACCTACCCCCACGACGGCGCCGGCGCGGAGGAGCTCGTGGCCTTCGCCGAGCGGGCGGTGTCCCGGGTGAAGCGCCGCGGCGGCGACGGCTGCCGCTGACGCCGAAGCCGACGAAGCCTCGCCGGGGGCATACGGTTCCCCGAACCCTTTCCACCGTAGCCCCGGTAGTATCAGGGGGCGAGAACCGCTCATCAACGCAGCTGTGCGTCCATGACGCCTCAGCACGACCACGCGCATATGGCTCATCAGCACGACCACGCACATATGGGCTCGCACGCCACCCCGGGGGCGCGGCGCAAGGCGCTGACCGCCGCGCTCGCCCTCACCGTAGGCTATACGGCCGTGGAGATCGTGGCCGGGCTGCTCACCGGCAGCCTCGCTCTGCTGGCCGACGCCGGACACATGGTCTCGGACAACGTTTCCCTGGCTCTCGCCCTGGTGGCGGTGTGGCTCTCGGCCCGGCCGGCGACGCCGCAGCGCAGCTTCGGTCTGAAACGGGCCGAGGTGCTCGCCGCGCTGGCCAACGGCATAGCGCTGGTCGCCGTGGCCGTCTGGGTCTTCATGGAGGCGGCCCAGCGCTTCCGCGACCCGCCTCCGGTGCTGGGCGGCTGGATGCTGGTCGTGGCCGTGATCGGCCTCTTCGTGAACGTGGCCGCTGCGCTGGTGCTGATGGGCCCGCGGCGCGGCAACCTCAACATGGAGGCCGCGTTCCGCCACGTGCTCGGCGATCTGGCCGGATCGGTCGGCACGCTGGCGGCTGCCGCCGTCATCCTGGCGACCGGGTGGCTCTACGCCGACCCGATCGCCGGCGTGCTGATAGCGCTCCTCATCGTGAGCACCTCGTGGTCCGTGCTTCGCGACTCGGTGCGCATCCTGCTCGAGGCCGCGCCGGCTGGCATCGACGTGGCGGCCGTGGAGAAGCGCCTGCTCGAGCTGCCCGGCGTGGCCGGCGTCCACGACCTGCACGTGTGGACCATCACGTCCGGGTTCCCGTCGGTCTCGGCGCATCTGGTGATCGACGAGACGGCGGACGCCGTCTGCTGCCGCACAGCGGCCGCCGAGCTGCTGCACGACGACTTCCGGATCGAGCACAGCACGCTGCAGGTCGAAGTGGACGGTGAGTTGCCCGCATGCACGCTGCTGGCGTGCGGGCGCTGATCCGCGGCGCGGGCGGGTGCTCAACCCGGCGCGAACGCTGAGCGCGGGGCGTACGAGCCGGATCTAGCTTCGTTCGCTGCGGCTGGTGCGCCGCAGCGCGGCCTGCGTGCGCGGGCACGCCCCCACGCAGATGCCGCACACGCCGTGATCGCCGAAGCCGGCCTGCCTCATGTGCTCCTCGCAGGCGCAGGCGTCGAAGAGCTCGTCGCGGGGCATGCCGGGGATCCAATCCACGTCTCGCCCGGCGCCGGCCGGACAGACGTTCACGCAGACCCGGCATTTCCCGCAGAGGCTGGACGTCACCGGACGGCCAGGCGGCAGCTCGAGGTCGGTGAACACCGTGGCCAGCCGTACGCCGGTTCCGAACTCCTTTGAGACGAAGAGGGCGGTCTTACCGATCCAGCCGAGGCCGGCCCGGGTGGCCGCCGACTTGTGCGAGAACTGCGGCACGGCCGCGCTGGCCTTGTCCATAGTCGCCGGTATGCGCTCAGCGGCATGGCCGTGCGACGTCAGCATGCCGGCCAGCACCGCGGTGGCTTCATTGAGCGCGGTGTTCAGGCTCCTGTACGCCGCGCGATAGGCCGGAGTGGGGCCGTTCTGAAGGCCCTCCAACCCTTCCGCGGGCAGCCGGCGCACGACCACGATGGCTGTCGGCAGGTCCGGCGAGAGAGGGAGACTGTCCTCAGGGGGGTTCCCGGCTACGCCCCAGGCGTCTATGCCGGCGCCGGCGAGCAGGTTGCCTATGGTATTGCGGTCGATACGGATCCTCAAGGTGCTCCACAGTCTCGTGTCCGGCCGCGCGAAGCCGCGAGTGACTGCCGATTCATCGTCCCAGAGGCATGCCGCGTCGGCAAACGGCGAAAGTCGGAACGCTGGCAAACATGCGTGCCGGCGCTTGTACAGAACGGCGCATGGAGTGTCGGTGTGTTCGTCCGGTCCGATCGGGCCCGAGGTTGTTATTTACACTATGTGTGTGGTTATAATCACATACGGGTCGCGATGACGGGCTTTCAGCTCACAGCCGTGTCGCGACCCGTCCGAACGGCAGTCGATCTTTAGAAGGGAGGTGTGACCAGATGGGATGGGTCTCCTTCGTGCACGCCCGCAGAGTGACAAAGGCCACTCGGGCGTCGAGGTCCCGTCGCGGCTAGGCCGATAGCCATGGACGAGGACCAACAGACGAGCTTGAGCGTGTGGAGGGCGACCCTCCGGGTC
>CAZIGT010000209.1:0-5841 GCA_964538465.1 uncultured Thermoleophilia bacterium
CGGGAGTGGGTGAGCTCCGCTCCAGACGGCGCCGCTCGCGCCTCCTCGTCGCCGGCCTCATCTTCTCCCTTGGTGGATGTGTGCGGCACCACCATCGGCACACGCTTCGCGCCGCCACCGGGGTACGTCCGTGTCGCGGCGCGGCGCGGCTCCTTTGCCGCCTGGTTGCGCGACTTCCGTCTCGAACCCGACGGCGCCGCCGTCCACTACTACAACGGTCACGTCAAGAAGCCACGAGCGTACTGCGCGGTCCTGGACCTCTCCGTCGGCGAACGCGACCTGCAGCAGTGCGCGGACACGGTCATCAGGCTCGAAGCGGAGTACCACTACGCCCGCGGTGAGCACAGCGAGATCGCGTACCACTTCGAATCGGGCTTCCTCTGCGACTGGGACACGTGGCGCTCCGGCAACCGGGTGCAGGTCGACGGGGACGCGGTCACATGGGTCGGGACGGGCTCTCTGGACAGCTCGCGCGGTTCGTTCCGCGAGTACTTGGACACTGTGTTCGCCTACGCATCGACCCGGTCGCTGATCGCCCATGAGCTCACCGCGGTCCCGCTTCACCAAATGCGGATCGGTGACGTGTTCATCCACCGAGGCCATGTGGTGCTCGTCGCCGACATGGCCCGCCAACCGTCGACCGGCAAGACGTGCTTCCTCCTGGTCCAGGGTGCCAACCCGGCCCAGCAAGCCCAGGTGCTGCGTGATCGGGGGGATCCCGACGTCAGTCCGTGGTACATGGTCCCCGCTGACTCGACGGGGATGCTCGTGACGCCGGAGAACCACTTCCGGTGGACGCAGCTCATGCGCTTCATCCACTAGGCCGTCGCCCGGACTCTTGAGGCCGCCGGCCGGGCGAAGTATCCTGACTAACCAACTGGATAATCCTGCGGCTCGATCGCCGCATCCGGGACGGGGGAACCGATGGGGAACGAACGGCGCATTCCCACTCGCATGGGCGACGGCACGCTCGCCCAGATGACGAAGAGCGAGCTGCGTGCCGACATCGAGGCTGGCAGCGCCCTGGCGGCGAAGCGCGCCAAGGTGCCGCCACTTACTGCAGACGAGCAGGCACACCTGCTGGATATCTACGCCTCGCCGGCGCGCTTCGTGGGCGTCGAAATCGGCGATGAGGTCGTCCTCTCCTGCGACGGCACCGGCATGAAGACGCACGCCACTCGCCAGCAGGACATGCAGAGCTACGAGCAGTGGATGGGGGCGGACCTCGTCGAGCTCTGCGTGGGCGACTACTCGCTCAAGGTGGTGCGCACGATCATCCCGTACGAGGCCCAGTGCCTGCACGACGCCCAGCTGCAGATGGTCGTCCCCATGCAGTACGGCGTCATGCCCAACCTGGGCCTCTACGCCAAGCCGGACGGCCCGTGCGACAACTGGAGCGAGCTGCTGCCGCTCGGCCGCTTCGACGAGGCGCGGGCGGCCGAGGAAGAGGCCGTGGAGCTGGCGGTGGAAGACATGGTCAGGCTCGGCGACGCCATGTGGGAGGCCGGCGCCGACGGCCTCGACTGGGACACCACCGGGGCCTCGGGCGACCCGGAGTTCCTGGCCGCTCTGCGCGCTACCGAGATCCTGCGGAAGAAGTACCCGGACATGGGCATCGAGCTGGGCATGGCCGGGGAGTTCGTCTTGGGCATGCACGGCGAGCTCGAGTACGACGGCGTGCGGCTGGCGGGCCTGTGGCCGCACGAGCAGATGCTCCTGGCGCAGAAGGCAGGCGCCACCATGTTCGGCCCGGTCGTGAACATCAACACCGGCAGGAGTTGTGCCTGGAACATGTCCCGCGCCATCACTCTGATCAAGCCGTGCATGGCAGACGCGCGGATCCCCATCCATCCGAACGTGGGCATGGGTGTGGGAGGCGTGCCGATGTTCGTACATCCGGTCGTAGACGCGGTCTGCCGGGCGAGCAAGGCGTTCGTCGAGCTGCTGCGCATCGACGGGTTGTAGGTGGGTTCGGGTGACCCGCTCGGTATGCAGGGCACCCACACGCAGGCCGCGGGCATGGGCGGTATGCGGGCAGCCGGAGATCTGGTGGCCCGGATGCAGATGACCCGGGGTATGCGCCTCAAGGAAGCCAAGGAGTACGTGGCGGGCAAGCTGGGCGTCTCGCCGGCCGACCTCTCGGACCCGGCCGTGATGACCGACGTCCGCAACGACTTCGACTTCGGCCGCATCCACAGCTACGCCATCAGTCACCCGGCCCAGGCGAACTTCATCGAGGCCAAGTTCAACATCAGCCGGGCGCTGGACATCCCCATCAACTGCGTGGAGCGCTTCAAGGAGCGGACGGGCTTGAACTGACCCGCGGCCTGCCGCGTCCAAGAGCCGGCCCGAAGCAGCAGCCAGCGGAAAGGTCCGGACCTCCGTCGAGGACGGACCGCACATGGTCCGTATGCAGGTCCAGTTCAGCGAGGAAGAGGTGACGGCTCTTCGCCGGACGGCAGCCGAGCGGCACGTCTCGATATCGGCCGTGGTGCGCGAGGCCGTTGAAGCGAACGTGGTGCGGCAGGGTTCTCGCGACCGCGCGGCCGCAGTGGCGCGGGCCAAGGCCGTGATGGGCAAGTATTCATCGGGACTCGGCCATCTGGCGAGTCGGCACGATGACTTTATCGCAGAGGCGATCGACTCATGAGCGTCTTCGTCGACACCTCTGCGATGATCGCCGCGCTGGACAGCGACGAGCCCGAGTCCGCCCGGATACGTGAGGCATGGGCTGCTGGCTTCGATCAGGGTGAGGGGTTCGTCACGAGCGACTACTCAGTGGTCGAGGCCTGCGCGGTCGCGCAGCGACGGCTCGGGATGGAGGCCACGAGAGACCTCGTCGACACGCTCGTGCCACTCATGACCTTGGAATGGGTCGTGGAGAAAGACCACGCGGCCGGCATGACCGCCATGCTGACCGCCGGCCGGCGCCAGCTGAGTCTGGTGGATTGCGTCAGCTTCGCGATGATGAGGCGCCTCGGCATCCGCGAGTGTCTGGCGGCCGATCGGCACTTCGAGAAGCAGGGCTTCAAGCAGTACGCGCCGACCCTCTGATACGGCAGGGTCGGCAGGGGCCCGCACTTCGAGTACCATCGGTCCTGCAGCGTCCGGCGACCCCGCGGAACGAGGCCAAGGAGGAAGGGGCGCCGACCCAGTCAACCGCCGTTCTGTCCCGTCTCCCTCTCTCTTAGCCCGGGTGACGGCGGAGCGACCGAGGAATGGAGTGAGGCCTATGAAACGCAATCTGCAGGCGGGAGTGCGGCGGAACGCCGCCTTGCGCCTCGAGGTCTTCACCGATGCGGACCTCGACGACATCCATCGTGCCACACTGGAGGTGCTCGAGCGCACCGGCGTGTTCGTGGAGAGCGACGAGGCGCTCGACGTCTTCGCCGACGGCGGCTGCCGGGTCGACCGTCAGACCAAAGTCGTGAAGATCCCGCCCCACATCGTCGAAGACGCCATCCGCTCGGCGCCGAGCAGTGTGCGGCTGTGCGGCCGTGTGCCCGAGAACGACATCGTTCTCGAAGGCAGCCGCGTGGGCTTCACCAACTTCAGCGCCGGCATCATGGTCATCGACCCGCGCACAGACGAATACCGTGAGTCGCGGGTCGAGGACGTGGCCGACCTGGCGCGCATGACCGACTACCTTGAGGAGATCGACACCTACGAGCACTCGGTCGAGGGCCGCGACGCGCCGGAAGAGACGCTGGCGATCCGCGACTGCGCCGTCGCGCTGAAGAACACAACCAAGTGCGTCGGTACCGGCGCACTGTCCACCTACGACGTCGACGCCATAGTGCGCATGGGTGCGGCCGTCGCGGGCGGCGAGGACAAGCTGCGCGAGCGGCCGCTCGTCTACTTCTGTGAGTGTCCGGTCAGCCCGTTGAAGATCACGCGCGACGCCGCCGAGGTCATCATGGGCGCCGCGCGCCACGGTATCCCCAACAACGTGATCTCCATGGCCATGGCGGGCGCCTCGTCCCCGGTCACCCTGGCCGGCACGCTTGTCACCCACAACTGCGAGGTGCTGGCCAGCATCACGCTGGGGCAGCTCACCGAGCGCGGCGCGCCCAGCATCTACGGCTCGTCGACCACGGCCATCGACCTGCGACTCGCGGCGGCGTCCGTCGGCTCGCCGGAGCTCGGCCTTCTCAGTGCGTGCGTGGCGCAGCTGGCGCAGCGCTACATGCTGCCGAGCTTCGTCGCCGGGGCCTAGGCGGATTCGAAGCTCAGTGACATCCAGGCCGGTCACGAGAAGACCCTGACCGCCCTCATGGCCGCGTTGGCAGGGGCCAACCTGATCTACGGGGCGGGGATGACCGAGTCGGGCGTCACCTTCGACGCCGCGCAGTTCGTTCTCGACAACGAGCTGGCGCGCATGGTCAAGCACGTGATCGCCGGCATCCCGGTGAGCGACGAGATGCTGGCCGTCGACGACATCCACGCCGTGGGACCGTTCGGCGACTTTCTGTCGCTCGACTCCACGCTGCGCCACATGCGCGGGCAGAGCCAGCCGGCGCTGCTCGACCGTCGCGTGCGCGAGGACTGGCTGGCGGCCGGCGGACAGGATGCGTACGCGCTCGCGCGGGTCAAAGCCGGGCAGATCCTGGAGGAGCACCGGCCCGATCCGCTGCCCGACGACGTGGCGGCGCGGATGCGGCAGATCGTGGAGGAAGCCGACCGGTCAACCGGCGGACGCTGAGCGGCTGGTGAGGGCTGCGCGCGCCGGGCGGTCGGTGGACGCCGGGCGTTCGGTCAGGTCTGGATGCTACCGGGGCGGGCCGGACTGTCGGCCGCCCCGCTGAGGAGCTCCGGCAGGCCGGCCGCCAGCAGCCTCTTGAAGACCACGTAGGCCTCGGTGATGTCGAAACGCTCAGGGTCGATGAGGGCCTGCATGGCGAGCCCGTCGATGACCGCCGAAAGGAGCTGGCCCAAGCCCCGCAGCTCCCTGCGGCGCTCGGCGTCGGTCTCGCGGTCTAGGCCCAGCCAGTCCAGCTTGAGGTCGAAGTACCACTCGTAGAGGAGTGCCATGCGCTCGCGTAGGTCCGGGTCGCGCATGACGTGCGGCAGAAGCTCGAAGTGCGTGGTGAAGCCCTCCGTAGCCTCGCTCATGTTCTGCAGTTCGGCTACCAGGCGGTCGAGCCGTTCGCCCTCCCCCACGTCGCGCATGCGACTGGCGGCGGCCAGGCCCTCGTCGTGCACGAGCGCGTCCACGAGCGTAGCCACAAGGCCAGCCTTATTACCGAAGTAGTAACGAGTCATGGCCTTGTTCTCGCCGGACTCGGCGGCGACCGTGCTCAGCGTCAGAGCGGCGAAGCCCTGCTCGGCGACGATCCGCTGAGCCGCCCGCAGCACGCGTACGGCCGTGTCCGGCAGCGCAGTGATGGGGTCGTCCACGGGGATGGTGACGGCCGGCGCGGCGGCGCGACGCCTGCGGCTGCCGCCGCCGTCAGCCGCCGCCGCTTCGCGAGGGGCGCGGCTCACGAGCCGGCCTCCCCTGACAGGCGAATCCGTTCATCGGCAGAGTCATTGGCCCGAGGCATCGGCACCGTCTCTCGTCTCAAGGCAAGCGTTCCGACTATCCAATCGGATAAGCGAGTGTAGCACGCGCGGGACGCCCAGCGTCCCTCGCCACAACGGCGTGTAGAGTAGGGAGCATGTGGCGTCGGATCGTAGTGCTCGCCGGCTTCGTCGTGGCGGCCACCGGGGCGGCCGTGCTCTTCACCGCGGGCCGGGAGTGGGTGAGCTCCGCTCCAGACGGCGCCGCTCGCGCCTCCTCGTCGCCGACCTCATCTTTTCGCTTGGTGGATGTGTGCGGCACCACCATCGGCCCACGCTTCG
>CAZIGT010000210.1:0-5821 GCA_964538465.1 uncultured Thermoleophilia bacterium
CTCGTATCCGGCCGGGGTCGAGGGCTCGGCTCCGCCTCCACGCCGCCTCGGGTAGAATGGCAACCGCAGAGTCCGGCGGTCATCTGCATCCGATCGCCGGCGGACAGATCCCACCAGGGCAGAACGGCGCAGACGAGCCGGACCCACCGTTCCCCAAGCCCTCATGCGCCAGGAGGAAGTATGTGTGGCATCGTCGGCTATGTGGGGCGTAGACCGGGGCAGCAGATCATCCTCGAGGGCCTCCGGCGCCTCGAGTACCGCGGCTACGACTCGGCCGGCATCGCACTGATCGAAGACGGCGCCATCCGCACCGTGCGGGCGGTGGGGAACCTGGATGCGCTGTTCGCCGCTTCGCGTGACAGCTCATCCGAGTCATGTATCGGCCTGGGACACACGCGCTGGGCCACGCACGGGCGCCCCAGCGAGGAGAACGCCCACCCGCACAGCGACTGCAGTGGCCGCCTCTCGATCGTGCTCAACGGCATCATCGAGAACTACAAGGCGCTCCGCGAGGAGCTCGTCGCGCGCGGCCACAGATTCACCTCGGAGACGGACGCCGAGGTGGTCGCCCATCTCATCGAAGAGCACAAGGGGGCCGGCCTGCGTGACGCGGTGCTCGCCATCGTCCCCAAGCTCGAGGGTCACTTCGCCTTCTGCGCCGTCTCGCTCGATGAGCCGGACCTCATCGTCGGCACGCGGCACGAGGCGCCGCTCGTGGTCGGCGTGGGGGATGGCGAGATGTTCTTCGCCAGCGCCATCCCTGCGTTCCTCTCGCACACCAAGCGGATGATGGTCCTGGAGGACGGCGACGTTGTATGCCTCACCGCAGACGGCGCCGCGTTCTGCGATCTCGGCGGCGCGCCCCTCGAGCGCCCGGTCGACGACGTGCCCTGGGACGACGACGCGGCCGAGAAGGGCGGCTTCGAGACCTTCATGCTGAAGGAGATTTGCGAGCAGCCTGCGGCCATCGCAGATACGCTGGCCGGCCGGCTGCGCGAAGACGGCAGCGTGGACCTCGCCGAGGTGGGGCTGGGCGACGACCTGCTACGCCGCCTGCGGCGCATCTCCATCGTCGCCTGCGGTACCTCGTACCACGCCGGCCTCATCGCGACGTATGCCTTTGAGCAACTGGCGCGCATCCCGGTGCAGATCGAGCTCGCCAGCGAGTTCCGCTACAAGGATCCCGTCCTGGATCCGGACACGCTGGTCATCGGCATCACGCAGTCCGGCGAGACGCTGGACACGCTCGTGGCGATGCGTCTCTCACGTGCCGCGGGCGCGCCGGTCATGGCTCTCACGAACATCATGGGCAGCCAGGCCACGCGGGACGCCGACGCCGTGCTGTACACGCGCGCCGGCCAGGAGAGCGGCGGGGCGGCGACCAAGACGCACACGGCCCAGGTCGCCGCCCTCCTGCTCTTCGTCCTTCACCTGGCCAGGGTGCGCAACACGGGCGACGCTGAGGAACTGCTGCGCATAGGCCGCGCCCTGCGTGAAGCCCCCGGCCTCGTGCGGGCTTACCTCGACGACCACAGCGGCCTCGACGAGGTCGCCGAGCGCTACAAGGCCGAGCGGTTCTTCCTGTACCTGGGGCGGCACGTGGGCTACGGCGTCTGCCTGGAGGGGGCCCTCAAGCTCAAGGAGATCAGCTACATCCCCACGGAGGCGTACGCCGCCGGTGAGATGAAGCACGGTCCCATCGCGCTTCTGGACAAGGGGTCGCCGGTCGTGGTCGTGGCCACCGACGGGCCGGTGTATGCCAAGGTGGTATCGAACATCGAAGAGGTCCGGGCCCGCAACGCCGACGTGATCGCGGTGGCGAGCGAGGGCAACAGTGACATCGACGAGCTGGCGGCGGCCGTGCTGCGCGTGCCGGCCTGCGACCAGTGGGTCTCACCGCTGCTGGCTGTGCTGCCGCTGCAGCTCCTTGCGTATCGCATCGCGCGGCTCACCGGTTGCGACGTCGACCAGCCGCGCAACCTCGCCAAGACTGTCACGGTGGAGTAGCGGCTCGTGGGCGACGTGCTCGAAGCGGGCGGCGTGCCCGAGTCCCGCCAGATGTCCACAGCGGGTGAGGTGCTCGGTGTGGGCATCGACCTAGTGGACGTGGATCGCGTGGGCGGTCTGCTGGCGCGCAGGCCGGCGGCGGAGGCGCGCCTGTTCACGGAGCGGGAGCGCGCCTACTGCCGCCGTTTCCACGCGTCCGCCGAGCGGTACGCGGTCCGTGTGGCCGCCAAGGAGGCGGTCGGCAAGGCTCTGGGCAGTGGGATCGTCGGCTGGCGTGAGGTTGAAGTGTGGGGCGGCGGCAAGCCGCGGGTGCGGCTCTCGGGAAGGACCGAGCAGGCGGCGCGAGAGCTCGGTGTGCAACGCATCGAGCTCTCGCTGACCCACACGGCCGCCCAGGCTGCGGCGGTGGCGGTGGCGGTCGGGAAACGGCCCGCCGCCGGCGAAGGATCCTCAGCGCGTGTGGATGCGAGCTACAACGCCACGACACAGGAGGCGGCCGCCGGCGGGCCAGCGGCGCCAACGAACGGAACGGCCGAGATCGCAGAGGGAGGCGCATCATGATCGACCCGCTGCTGGGTGGGCTCTACACGGCCGCGCAGATGCGCGCCATGGACCAGGCGGCGATCGAGGGACTCGGCATTCCCGGCGGCCATCTCATGGAGCGCGCCGGCGTGGGCGTGGCGCAGGAGATCCTCGAGCGCTTCGACCCGGAGTCGGCGGTCGTCTACTGCGGCAAGGGCAACAACGGCGGCGACGGCTTCGTGATCGCCCGCGAACTGGCGAGCGCGGGCGTCGACGTCACCGTCTTCGCCGTCGCCGGCCGCGACGGCTACAAGGGCGACGCCCTGCTCAACCTGCAGGTGCTCGAGCGCCTGGGCGTGGACATCCGCGACGGCCTGCCGGATCAGGCCGACGAGGCGCTGTTCCCGGACCTTGTGGTCGACGCCGTCTTCGGCACCGGCTTCGCCGGCGCGGCGCGGGGCCCGGCCGCGGAGGCCATAGAGCTCATCAACATGACGCCGGCGCCGGTCGTGAGCGTGGACATCGCCAGCGGCGTCGACGGGAGCACGGGCGAGGTGAGCGGGCCGGCGGTGCTGGCCGACCTCACCGTCACGTTCCACGAGGCCAAGGTCGGCCACTTCGTCACGCCGGGTGGCGAGCTGGCCGGCGAGGTCGTGGTCGTGCCCATCGGCATCCCGCCGCAGTGCCAGGTCGAGCCGGACGTGTGGGTGCTCGGCGTGGAAGGCCTGTCGCCTCTGGTGCGGCCGAAGGGCCTTCTCGACCACAAGCGCTCCGTAGGCACGCTGCTGGTGGTCGGCGGCTCGCGCGGCATGGCCGGCGCCGCCTTCATGGCGGCCATGGGTGCGCTGCGCTCGGGCGCCGGTCTAGTGCATTGCGCCGTGCCGGCGGCCGCGGCGGCCGGCAAGCCGTTTGTCGAGGTCATCACGACCGTCATGCCGGACGAAGACCATCTCACGACGGCCAGCCTTGATGTGCTACGGGCCGAGATGGGCGGCCTCAAGGCCGCCGTCCTCGGCCCCGGAATGGGGCGGGCCGCCGAGACCGTCGAGCTGGTACAGGCGTTGATCGCCGAAGACGTGCCACTGCTTCTCGACGCCGACGCGCTGTGGGCGCTGGGCGACCGGCCGGAGGCCCTGGCCGGTCGCGGGGCGCCCACCGTGCTCACGCCGCACGAGGGAGAGCTCGGCCGCCTCCTGGGCAAGCCCGCCACCGAGGTGGCCGAGCACCGGCTCGCCTGCGCCCGCGAGGCGGCGAGCCGCAGCGGCGCCGCGGTGCTGCTGAAGGGCGAGGCCAGCATCGTCGCCGAGCCCTCGGGCAAGGCGTATGTGATCCCCACCGGCAACCCCGGATTGGCCACGCCCGGCACCGGGGATGTGTTGAGCGGCGCCATCGCGGCGCAGCTGGCCAAGGGGCTGCCCGCGGTCGACGCGGCCTGTCTTGGCGGCTACCTGCACGGGCTCGCCGCCGACCTGGCCGCCGACCTGGCTGTGGGAACAGACTGCATGGTGGCCGGCGACCTGTTCGAGTTCCTGCCGGCGGCGATGGAACGAGTCAAGCAAGGCGCCGAGCTGGAAGAAGACGAAGAGGAGGAGTGACACGTGTCACCTCAGCACGATGCACCGCCCGCCGATGAGCCTCTCGTCGGAGACTTCATGAGGAAGCGGGTCGTCACCATCGGCCCGGACGCCACCGTCAAGGAGCTGGCACAGCTCTTCCACGAGCACGACATCAGCGGCTGCCCGGTGATCGACGACAAGGACCAGCTCATCGGGATCGTCACCGAGGGCGACCTGGTGGCGCAGGACGCGGATCTGCACTTCCCGCGCTACATCCAGTTCCTGGACACGCAGATCTACCTGCAGAGCCCGAAGAAGTTCGAGGAGCGGCTGCGCAGGATCACGGGTGCCACCGTGCGCGAGGTCATGACGACGGACGTTCACACGGTCGGTATGGACACGCCGGTGCGCAAGGCGGCCACCATCATGGCCGACAAGGGCATCAACCGCTTGCCGGTGGTGGACGACCGGGGCCGCGTGGTGGGGTTGCTGGGCAGGCACGAAGTGCTGAAGGCGATGGGTCTCTGATGAGGCGGTCGCGGACCACACGAGGGGGCGACCGCCGATGCTGAGCGGCCGGGAACGGGCCCTGGCGCTCGTCGACCTCGGCGCCATACGGCACAACATCGCGCTGCTCAAAAGCAAGCTGCCGCCGAGGGCGGCGCTGTGCGCCGTGGTGAAGGCCGACGGCTACGGCCACGGCGCGCTGCCGGTGGCGGCCGCCTCGCTCGAGGCCGGCGCCACCTGGCTCGGCGTGGCCACCGTCACCGAGGCCGAGGTCGTGCGCGGCGCCGGGTTCACGGCGCCGCTGCTGGTCTTCGGCGCCATGACGGGCGACGAGCTGCTGCGCGCCGTGAGGGTGGACGCGCAGGTCGTCGCCTGGTCCGAGCCGTACGCCAGAGCGGCGCGTGCCGCCGGGGCCAAGACGCACATCAAGTTCAACTCGGGCATGGGCCGCCTCGGCGTCGGTGAGCAGGCGGCTCTCGACCTGGCGGCGCTGGTCGCCGAGGGCCCGTCGCAGCTCGTCGGCCTCATGAGCCACTTCGCCACGGCCGACGAGGACGACCAGACGTTCTTCTTCCGTCAGCTCGAGCGGTTCACGGCCATGGAGGCCGAGTTCCGGCGGCGCTACCCCGACATCGTGGCCCACATCGCCAACAGCGCGGGCATACTTCGCGAGCCCCGCTGCCACTTCGACATGGGCCGCGCTGGCATCGCCACGTACGGCCTCGACCCCTCGAACCGCACGCCCGAGACGTTCGGGCTGCGGCCGGCGATGCGCTGGAGCAGCTACCTCGCCGGCGAGAGGATCGTCGAACCCGGTGACTCGGTCGGCTACGGCCGGCGCTTCATCGCCGAGGAACGCACGCGCATCGGCCTGGTGCCGATCGGCTACGCCGACGGCGTGAACCGGGCGCTCACCAACCGCGGCGAGGTGCTCATCGCCGGCCGCCGCTGCCCCATCGCCGGCACCATCAGCATGGACCAGCTCACCGTGAAGCTGCCGTGGGATGCGTGCCGGCCCGGCGACGAGGTCGTCTTCATCGGCGAGTCGGGCGGTGACCGCATCCTGTGCGAAGACATGGCGAACCTGCTCGGCACCATCAACTACGAGATCACCTGCGACGTGAGTCCGCGCACGGTGCGCCGCTACGTGAACACGTCGCCTGCCGGCGCAAGCTCGTAGCGCGCGGGGGTGGGGCGCGGCATGGGCGAGCCACGGACTGGGCCGCAGA
>CAZIGT010000211.1:0-504 GCA_964538465.1 uncultured Thermoleophilia bacterium
CGCGTTGCCGCGGGCGGGGGGACGTGTGGGCGATCGGGGGCGGTTCCCGGGCGGCGGCCGCCGCGGCCAGGGCGGCGCGGGCGGCCGCCCGCGCCGTGTTCCAGGCCTCTGACGCAGCGAGCAGCTGTTCGGCGACCGTGCGCGAGCCGTTGGCCGCCTCCTTCGCCGCCGCGGCCAGATCCTCGGCCCCGGCCTCGCCGGACTCGGCGTACTCGATGAAGGTGCCGAGCTCCTCGTCAACGTCCATGAGGCACATCCGCAGCTGCTCGGTCTCGTCGGCGATCGGCTCGGCGAAGGCCGCGTACTGCGACGAGTATGCGGACAGGGCCGAGCCGGCATGGCCGACGAGCCCCCAGGCGTTCCTTGCGGCGACCACAGCCTGCGCGGCCTCGTCGTCGCTCACCTCTCCGCCCTCAGACACGGTCGCGGCGACACCGGCGGCCTCCTCGGTGGCCGCGGCCGCTTGTTCCAGAGCCTTCGTCATCGCCTCCGCCACCTGCTCTT
>CAZIGT010000211.1:514-5815 GCA_964538465.1 uncultured Thermoleophilia bacterium
GTAGCCAGGCTGCGGGATCCCCGTTGCATGACGCCCTCCACGTGCGGCGTGTGGCCCGCGACGGTTCGACAGCGGGCATGCGAACCACTACGGTTGCCGTGGCTGCGAGCATAGCACCGGGCGCGCGGCGTGCGGCCGCGCGGACAGGCTTCCCGGCGCATCTATCTTGGCCATGGTGCGGAGCAGCCGCGGCAAGGGTCGATCAGATTCGTCGAGGCATGATGAGGCGTACAAAATGGCAGTGACGATACGACCGCTGGCGGAGGCGGACAGGGCGGCGGCGGGAGAGCTGCTGGCCGCCGCCTTCCCCGACAAGCTGGCCGCGATGGTGGGTGACTTCCGGGCGTTGCGCCGGGTGTTGGAAGGCGGCGAGTCCCACCTGGCCTTCGGGCCGCAGCTGTTCGCCGCCCTTCTGCCCGCACCCGAGCCGCCGCTCGCCTGGGTGGCTGTCGCGGACGGCGGGCGGGCGTCTCGTGAAGACGAAGGACGTCGGCGCGCGTCCGCTCCTGCTCCGGGCGAGGGAGAGCCGTCCATCGTCGGCTTCCTGCAGGTGCGCGAGCGTCACACGCCCAGACACTGGCGGGGGCACTGGAGGGTCTTCCGGAGCCTCCTGGGCACCCGGCAAGCCATCCGAGCCATGATGTTCTTCGCCCTGTTCCACTCCGCGTCCATCGCCGAGGACGAGCTGCTCGTGGACGTGGTAGCCGTGCATCCCGAGGCGGAGGGCCAGGGGATCGGCAGCGCGCTGGCGCGCTTCGCTCTCGAAGAGGCCGCGCGCCGCGGCAAGACCAAGGTCATGCTTTACTGCATCGAGCGCAACAGGCGCGCTCGCGACGTGTACGTGCGCGCCGGCTTCCGCGTGGCGCACCTGGAGAGGCTCTGGTGGGCGGCCTGGCTGCTCGGCTTCTGGAACAGTTACCTGATGCGAGCGCAGGTGAGGGGAGAGCGCACCGACTTCTCGTAGAACTCGATGCGCCGCCGCAACGTCATACCGGCACGCTCGTAGATGTGTAGCGCGCGGGTGATGTTGTCCGGGTCCACGCCCAGCATGGCGCGCCGGCAGCCGTAGTCCCGCAGCCGACGGAACGATTCGAGGAGCAGGGCCGTGCCGAGGCCCCGCCGACGCCACGCCCGGCGGACGCCGAGTTCCTCGACCCAGCCGGTAGCACCGTCGCCGGGAACCAGGTTCAGGCAGCTGCCCGCTACCTCGTCGCCGCTCCACGCGACCATCCAGAGGGCGGTGTCCAGACGCGGGTTGCCGAAGCAGTACTCCTCCCACTCGGACAGCGAAATCGGCGTGAAGCGGAAGTGATCGCTGAACGCCTCCTCGATAGCCGCGTGGACGACGGCCTCATCCCGGCCGCGCCGGAAGGTCCGCACCGTGATGCCGGCGGGCCACTCCGGCGGCGCAGGAACCTCCGAGAGATCGAGTCCTAGACGCAGGAACTCCCGCGTCTTCCGATAGCCCCGGGCGTGGTAGAGCTCGGCCTGGTACTCATGCGTGGAGACGCAGTCCAGGCCGAGGTTCGCCGTGCCGCGCTCGGCGGCAGCCGCATGGTCACGGGCGCGCTCTTCCAGACGGTCCATGAGGACCGTCTCCAGGCCGCGCCCGCGTTCCTGTGGGTCGATGAACTCCTGGCCGAACAGTACCTCGTGATCCTGCTCGTCGACCGACCAGCAGAAGCCGACGATGCGTTCGCCGCCGGCTGCGAGTCCGGTGTCGGCGCAGTCGCTTCCGGCCGACCGTTCGTGCACGGATCGCCGGTGCGCGGATCCGGTGACTGCGCGAGTGAGCAACCACGTGTCCAGTGAGAGGTCGAAGTTCGACTTGGCCTGCCAGTAGGCGCGCTGGTCATCTTCGTCTAGCTCTATCTCGCCCAGATCGTGAAGCTCGCAGCGCCCCATCAGGGCGAACACACCGTCGAGGTCGTCTGCGCGGGCGGGTCGCAGGGAATACCCGCCCGGAGGTTCCGTGAGCCGCTGTCGTTCATAGACCTCAGACCCGTGTAGGCGACCGCTTGCCGCAGGCTCCGTTGCCGGCTGCACGGTCAGCCGGGCCGGCGTGAAGGCGGCGCGCTCGGCGACGCGTCGCGACGCCGCGTTGGCCGGATCGATCTCGAGCCACACACGGTCCAGGGCGAGGCGGCCGAGCGCCCAGTCGGCGGCGAGGATGAGCGCGCGGGTGGCGTAGCCGTGCCCGCGCGCGAACGGCGCCGTCCAGTATGCCAGCTCGGCCTCGGCAGCGCCGGACATGATGAGCACGGCGCCGCCGAGGAAGCCACCGCCGTCCGCTCGCCGGACGGTCCAGGCCAGCTTCGTGGCCAGCCGGCGGCCGCGATCGTACTCTTCCACGAACGCGGTCGCGGCCGCCTCATCGAGTGGTCCGGGCACCGGGCCCCACACGCCGCACTCCCCGGGTGGTACGGCGGCCACCATATCGGGTACGGCGACCGCGGCGAGCGGCTCGAGCGCGATCTCGTCGTCCTCGAGCCGCTCACCCGGCAGCTCCGCCCACCAGCGCGAATCTCGCTTGTCCTGCTGCTCCTCACCCATGCTGGCGATTCTCCCACACGGGCCGAGACCACGTTCGACGCACCGCGCTTCGCTGGCTGCGTCGCGCTGGCTGCGCCACCCGCCCCCGTGCGCCCTTTCTCGGCGGCGACGGATGTGACAAGGTACTGCTGGGCGAACGGCGCTCAAGGCGACGGACGCTCACGGAGATCGGTGCCCGGAGCGAACGGCGCTCCCCGACTCCGGCTTGTGACCCGTGGTCGCGGACAGTCTGGAGGTGGCATGACCGGCCTGGTCGTCAGCAAGCGCACATTGCGCTTGCTCGATGCAGCGGTCGCCTTCTGGGTGGCGCTCTGGATCGTGCTCGGTGTGGTCTGCTTCTTCGAGGTACGCGGCATGCGGAGCATGAGCGACACCATGGGGCTGGCCGGGCAGTCGCTGCAGGAGGCCGGAGACGCGTTGAGTGCCGTGGCCGCGCTTCCGCTCGTGGGCGGCGGCATCGACGAGGCGGCTGTGCGGGTGCAGGAGCTGGCCACCCGCACGGTCAACGATGCGCAGGCCGGTCACACGCACATCACGCGCCTGAGCGTGCTGGCGCTGCTCATGGGAGGGGTGATCCCGGTGTGCATGGTGCTGTGCATCTACGTGCCGCTGCGGCGCTCCCTGGGGAGGGCGCGGCGGCAAGCCGAGCGTCCGCAGGTCAGGCCGTGTGCTTGAAGTTCATCACGTCGCCGTCCTGCACCACGTAGTCCTTGCCTTCCACGCGGAGCACGCCGTGTTCCTTGGCGGCGTGGAATGAGCCGGCCTTGATGAGCTCCTCGATCGGTACCACCTCGGCGCGTACGAACCCGCGCTGGATGTCCGTATGGATACGGCCGGCGGCCTCCCTGGCTGTTGAGCCGCGGGCCAGCTGCCAGGCGCGGCTCTCGCTCGACTTGAAGTCGCCGGTGAAGAACGTGATGTAGCCCAGCACGTCGTAGCAGGCGCGGATGAGCGTCTCCATGCTGCCGGCGGGCACGCCCAGCTCGGCGCGGAACTCGGCCGCTTCCTCGGGTGTGAGCTCGCCAAGCTCCGCCTCCAGGCGCGCTGGCACGGCGATCACGTCGTCGCCGCGCTCATGCGCCCAAGCGACGAAGCCGGCGTAGGGCGCCAGCGGATCGTCCGCCCCCGCATCCTCGTCGCCCACGTTGAGCACGAAGAGCACCGGCCGCTCGGTGACGAGCGCCAGCTCGCGGAAGAGCGGCAGCGCCTCCTTGTCGCGGGGCATGAAGCGCGAGGCGCGGCCCTCGCGCAGCGTCTCCAGCAGCGGCTCGAGCACGGCCATCTCCTTGCGGGCGACCTGGTCGCCGGCGCGGGCCGCCTTGCCGGTCTTGGCGGCCCGCCGCTCCACAATGTCGAAGTCGCTGAGGACCAGCTCGGTCTCGACCAGCTCGACGTCGGCCAGCGGGTCGATCTGGTCGCGCACGAACGCGACGTCAGGGTTCTCGAAGGCGCGGACCACGTGCACCACGGCGTCGACGCCGCGGATGGCGGCGAGGAACGCATTGCCCAGGCCTTCGCCGCGGCTGGCGCCGTCCGCCAGCCCGGGGATGTCCACCACTTCCATGGTCGCCGGCACCGCGCGCGGCGTCTGCAGGGCCGCGTCGAGGCGCTCCAGACGCTCGTCGGGCACGGGGACGATGCCCATGTTGGCGTCGGCGGACGTGAACGCGTACGCCGTGGCCGCCGCCCCGGCGTGCGTGAGAGCGTTGAACAGGGTCGTCTTACCCACGTTCGGCAGGCCGACGATGCCGATCTTCATGATCTGCCTCCCCGGGAGCGTTCCTTCCGCGTGGAGCGACGTGCCGCAGCCAGGGGCGGCCGTGCCACGCGTGTGTAGACGGCCGCCACCAGCGTGCCGAACCCGAGCCCGGCGAGCACGTCTCCAGGATAGTGAACGCGAAGGTAGGCGCGCGTGAATGCCAGCA
Organism: uncultured Thermoleophilia bacterium; assembly: GCA_964538465.1. Classification (GTDB taxonomy): domain Bacteria; phylum Actinomycetota; class Thermoleophilia; order UBA2241; family UBA2241; genus UBA6103. The sequence continues at coordinate 4,993 of CAZIGT010000211.1, forward strand.
GCGCGGCGAGTCCTGCAAAAGCCGGCTTGAGCCGCGGGTAGAGGCGGCCCATGGTGGCCACGCCGACCACGCTCATCGTGGCGTGGGCCGAGGGGAACGAGTGGGTCGGCGGCACCTTGATGTAGTTGCCGCCGTCCTCGGGGGCCTGCGAGGGCCGGTCGCGGCGCACGCAGAGCTTCACGGCGAAGTTCACGAGCTCCGCGCTCAGGATGCCCCCGGCGATGTAGCGGAAGCGGGCGCGGCTCCCGGGCCGGCGTGCCAGTAGCGGAACGGCCGCCATGGCGTACCAGACGAGGCCGTGATCGCCGCAGCGCGAGATGATGCCGAGCGCTCGCGTGAGACGCGGCGGGTGCGGCAGCGCCACGCCCACCAGGTTCGAGGCGGCGCGGTCGCACGCGGCCAGCCGCTCGAGCAGCGCGCCGGCGCCGGCGGACCCCACCTCCGTGGGCGCGCATGTGTCGGGGTCGCGTGGGACGTCGGAGATCATAGTGGGGACTAGTATACTGACCCCTCGTCCGCCCAGCCCTCCATCAGGATGCCAGCTCTCATGCGCACTTCCGTCATCGTCACCGCACTCGGCCCGGACAGCCACGGTCTGCTGGCCGCCGTCGCCACCACCATCGCCGAACAGAACGCCAACGTCGACGACGTCAGCCAGACCGTGTCCAACGGCATGTTCACAATGATCATGTTCGTGTCGTTCGACGAGACCGAGACCACGATGGATGCGCTGCAGGACGCCCTCAGGCAGACCGGCGAGCGCATCGGCCTGCAGGTCAACGTGCAGCACGAGGACATCTTCCGCTTCATGCATCGCATCTAG
>CAZIGT010000212.1:0-5780 GCA_964538465.1 uncultured Thermoleophilia bacterium
GAAGAAGCCGTAGAGGATGCCCTCCCGGCGCAGGCCCGTCTTGAGCTGCGCGTACTCGACGGTGTCCGGGATCATCGCCCAGGGGCAGAGGTACTGCGTGGACATGCCCACGCCGCCCAGCATGAGCAGACCGATCGTCAACCAGATGCTGCCGGATGACACGAAGCGCAGCGCCAGGAACACGAAGGCCAGGATGGTCATGCCGATGATGAAGGTGGCCTTCTTGCCCCACTTCTTCGACACGACGACCCACAGGGGGAGCGCGACCATCGCCACGGCGAAGAAGCCGAGCAAGGCGATGGGCGTGTACGACTCCGCCTGCAGGTTGTACTTGAAGTAGTAGTTGATCATCGCCGCCACGATGTTGATGCCCATCATCTGGACGATGGTCGCGACGGTGACGATGAGGAACGGCCGGTTCCGGGCCACGAGCTTGAGGTCGGCGACGAACGACATGCTCTTGTCCTTGGGCGGCATGACCCGCTCGCGGACGGACGCGAACGTGATGATGTTCACCGCGACGCACAGCGCCCCGAAGATGATCCCCACCCAGCGGAATCCCACAACCGGGGTCGAGAAGAGCCCCACGAGCGGCAGCGTGCCGCCTGCCACGATGAGCGTCCCGATGATGGCGAACATCATCCTGAAGGCTGTGAGAGACGAGCGCTCCTTGGCGTCCTGCGTCATGTTCGCCGTGAGAGCACCGTACGGGATGTTGATCAGGGAGTAGGCCGTGGAGAAGAGCAGGAACATGACGAGCGCCCAGACGACCTTCCCCGTCTGTGAGAGGTTCGGTGCAGCGAACAGGAGGAAGAAGACGCCCCCCAGCGGCACGGCGCCGAACAGCAGGACCGGCCGGTTGCGACCCCAGCGAGTATGTGTGCGGTCCGCCACGATGCCCATCGACGGATCCATGACCGCGTTCCAGAGCTTGGAGATGAAGAAGATCATGCCCGCCGCGCCGGCGCCGATCATGAACACGTCGGTGAAGAAGAACAGCAGATAGAGGGTCACGCACTGGAACACCACGTTGGCCGCGAAGTCCCCGACCCCGTACCCGAGCTTGTTGAGCACGGTGAGTCTCGATAACGCTTTGGCCGCACGTGCCGAGGCGGACCCGCGCGCGGCGTCCGGACCGTCGCCCGCGCCCACCGCGATTGTCGATGCAGTCTCGCTGCTAGCTTCCATGTCATTCCCCCGAGATGAGTACTGTCGTGTGGCTGTTCTCGCCGCGCCCCGCCGGAACGCGGACCGCGGGCGCGTTGATAGAGCGCAGAGAGCCCTTCATTAGCGCCCCTGCTCGCCGGAGCGGTCCCCACAGAGTCCTTCCAGCGCCCAGACCATGGTGTCGCCCAGGTTCCGCATGGTGACCAGGGCCTCTTCGTCCCCCCGGACTTCGCCCGCCTCGCGGCCGATGCCCAGGTTCCAGTAGCTGGACCCCACCACGAGCATCTGCGACGTCTGGAAGAGATGGTTGATGGAGTCGAACGTGTTGACGGCACCCGCTCGCCGCACCGCCCCCCCGGCGGCGCCGCGCTTGCGCTGCAGGGCCTGGCCGCACATGAGGGAGACCATGCCGGCTCTCTCCGTTAAGGCCTTCAGGTTCGCGGTCATGTCGGCGAAGTACACAGGCGAGCCGACGATGACCCCTTGCGCGGCGACCACCTTGGCCATCAGCGCGTTGAATCCATCGTCGCCCTGGGCGCACGTGAGATCACGGCTGTCGCCGCATCTGCCACAGCCCACACACCCGGCCAGATGGTAGCCGGCCAGGCCGACATGCTCCGTCTCGATCCCGGCAGCCTGGACGCGGGCAAGGACCTCGTCGATCAGGATCGCCGTGTTGCCCTCTCGACGAGGACTGCCGTTGATGGCCACGACCTTCACGACGGCTCCTCGGAGCTTGCGCATGCGGTGACGGGCGCTTCGGCCATGGCCACGGCCAGGCGCAGACGGACCGGGTCGTAGGTGGCATCGACCAGGTCGATGATGTCGAAGACGACCCGGGACAGGTGGTCTACGAGGCTCGCCGCACCCTCGTCGGGATCTTTGGCCTTGCACGCCTCAAGGATCCGCCGGTGCTCCTGCTGCACCGACTCCAGGACGCGAGGCTCCGCGCTGTGCAGACGGCGATAGCGCTCGCAGTGATCGGACAGCTGGGCTATGAGACGGACGAGACGCTCGCCGCCACCCGCCACGATCCTGGAATGGAAGGCGCGGTGCGGCACCTCCCAGAGATCGAAGTCGCCCTCCGCGGCGAAGTACGACATGCGCGTCATGTCCCCCTCGAGCTGCGCGAACGCCTCCATGTCCAGCTGCGGCACGGTGAGGCGAACGGCCAGGCTCTCGAGTGTGATCCTGGCCATGTAGGTCTCTTCCATGGCGGGAAGGGAGACCCCGGCGACGCGCATCTTGCGATTCGGCTCCGCCTGGACCAGGCCCTCCCGCTGAAGCAGGCGCAAGGCCTCGCGCAGGGGGCTGCGGCTGACTCCCAGTCCTTTGGCCAGCTGGACCTGCGAGAGCTCCTCGCCCGGCCCAAGCTCTCCGTTCAGGATCGCCTTCCGAAGGTGATCGTGAACGACCTCGATCGAACGCCCGTCGGCGTGCGAGTCGGCAACATCGGCACTCATCCGACCTCCTCGATGGCAAGGCTTGCCGTCCACGGCGTCATCGTCAGACTGCTCCGCCGCGCGACGCCATAGCGTTCTTGAACACACGCACCGTCTCGGCGACCCCCCGGCCCAGGGGCGTCATGGTGGTGTCGAAGTCAGGCTCGGGAAGGCGAGCCGGGAACGGCAACGGGGCCTCGTCGAACGTGATGCACGCGCCCGGGACAGCTTCTGCGATCATCGCCACCAGATCGGCGATGGCGGTGTCCGGGCCGCCGAGGTTGTAGACCTCCGCTCCGTTGGCGGGCCGCCGGGCGGCGGCGATGAACGCCCGCGCCACGTCGGGCGCGTAGTGAAGCTGGGTCCGTCCGCCGAAGGGGATGTGGAAAGGCTCTCCCTTCACCGCCGCGGCGATGGCCTCCGTGGGCGCCGCCGTCATCCCCCGATCCCGTCCTGGTCCATAGACCGTGAGTGGCCGCAGGCCGATGCTGGCGACTCCGGCCTCCTCCCAATAGACCCTCGCGCAACCCTCATTGGCGATCTTGTAGACGCCGTAGATCGTCTTCGGGGCCAGCGTCCCGGCGAAGTCGTAGACCGCGGCCGAGCTGGCGTAGGCGACAGTCGTCTGCAGCTCCCGGCGCCTGGCCGCTTCGAAGATGTTGACGGTGCCGGTCACGTTGACGGCCGACCCCAGCGGCGGGTCCGCCCTGCAGAACGGGACCTGCAGCGCCGCCAGATGCACGATGTTCGTCACGCGGTACTCGTCCATGACGCTCTCGATGCACGTCAGGTCCGTGACGTCGCCACGTACGAACGAGATGCGCTCGATCTCCTGCGGCGTGGCGATGAGGCGCAGACGCGAGTCGTCCGTTCCGCGATTGAGGGCGACGACCGAGGAGCCCTCGCGAGCCAGGGTGGCCAGTGTCCAGGCTCCGATACATCCCAGCGCACCTGTCACCAGCCATGATCCGTTCACTCTCGCCTCCGTAGGACAGCTCATCTCCGCACGCGCGCATTGCCGCCGGCCGCCAGCCGCTCCACTTCCGCGAGCGCCGCCATCGACGTGTCGCCCGGAGTGGTCATGGCGAGCGCGCCGTGCGCCACACCGTAGTCCAGCGCCTCGTGAGCGCTCTTGCCTTCAAGGAGTCCGTAGATCAGTCCGGATGCGAACGAGTCACCGCCACCTACACGGTCGAGGATCTGCAGGCCGTCCCACGACGTGCATGCCACCTCTCCGTTCGCACAGCAGATGCCGCCCCAGTCGTTGACCGTCGCCGAGCGGACCCTCCGCAAGCTCGTGGCGACCACCTTGAGGTTGGGGTAGTCCCCCACGACCTTCTCCAGCATGGCGGTGTAGGCGGATGTGTCGAGGACGGAGTAGGACTCGTCTGTGCCCCGGATCTCGTAGCCGAGCGCCGCGTGGAAGTCCTCCTCGTTCCCGAACATGACGTCCACGAGACTCGTGAGGCGGCGATTCACCGCGATGGCCCTGTCCGCACCGCCGACGGCCTCCCAGAGAGACGGGCGGTAGTTCAGGTCGTAGGAGACGACGGCGCCGCCGGCGCGAGCCGCCCGCATCGCTTCTTCGATGACGTCCGACGTGGTCGCTGACAGGCCCGCGAACACACCGCCGGTATGGAACCAGCGAGCGCGCTCCACTTCGAAGATCGAGCGCCAGTCAATCTGACCCGCCTGGAGCTGCGACGCCGCGGTCATGGCGCGATCGGAGCACCCGACCGCGCCGCGCACGCCGTAGCCGCGCTCGGTGAAGTTGAGACCGTTGCGCACCGAGCGGCCGATACCGTCGTACGTCACCCACCTGACGTGGGAGGTGTCCACGCCGCCCTGCAGCATGAGGTCCTCGACAAGGCGGCCGACCGGGTTGTCCGCGAGCGCCGTGACGACCGTGGTGCGCAGGCCGAAGCACTTGCGCAGGCCGCGCGCCACGTTGTACTCGCCGCCGCCCTCCCACGCCCGGACCGTTCGTGCGGTTGAGATCCGCTCGTCACCGGGGTCGAGCCGCAGCATCACCTCGCCCAGGGCGACGAGATCCCACGTGCAGTCGCTCGCCGGCCGCGGCGTGAGGAGGTCAGCCATCGCCTCGGACCTCCTCGACGATCCTGAGTGCGGCCCGCGCCAGATCCTCGACTTCGACGAACCGTCCCTCGTCGAGCAGAGAGCGGGCCACCATCCAGCTCCCGCCGCAGGCCACGACCTGCGGCATGCGCAGGTACCCGGTCAGATTGGCCGCCGTGATGCCTCCCGTAGGCAGGAAGCGCACATCTCGATAAGGGGCGGCCAGTGCGCGTAGCAACGCGACGCCGCCCATCGCTTCTGCCGGGAAGAACTTGACGACCCGGACCCCGGCCCGCACGGCCGTGTGCACTTCGGTCGGGGTCGACGTACCCGGCAGAGGCAGCACGCCGGACGAGAGGCACAGGTCGATCTGCTCCACATCGGTGGCGGGCGACACGACGAACTGGCAGCCCGCGTTCAACACGCGACACGTGTCCTGCAGGCTGCGGACGGTGCCGGCCCCGACCAGCACGTCGGGGTACGCCCCGCGCACCCGTTCGATCGCCGCCAGGCCCGCATCCGTGCGAAGAGTGATCTCAACGGCCGGCAAACCCGCGGCCATCAGTGCCTCCACCAGCGGCGCGGCCTGCTCCACGGATCCCAGCTCCACCACGGGAACCACGCCCAGGCGCGCGATCCGCTCGATCACGCCGTGGTCGTTGGACAACGGCAACACGGCCCGCTCCTCGCGCGCTGCCGGCGGTCGCCTAGACATGAGCATCGCTCGCAGCCGGGGCTCGGCGGGCGGGCACGGGGTGAGAGTGCCTCCAACGTGCCGGCCTTGCGACTGATGACCCCATGCGACTCCTCCCCTTGGCCCGGGCTTGCGGTCGCCCGCCGCGCACCGGGTCGCCTCCCCTTGTGGGACGTGGCGCGCCCCGTATTGTGGTCAGTCTAGAGAGCTGCGCACAGCATGTCAAACTGTCGACAGAATTCAGCCGCCTGACTACGTTTGCGTTTGCGGACCTCGTCCCCTGCCACCGGACCCGGTCCGCTCGCCGGCTTCCGCCTTCAGCCGCGGCCCGGTCCCGGCGTCCATGCGTCAACAGCCCGCGGCGACGGCAACGAACGCCGAGCGGACGCCATGGAGCGGCA
>CAZIGT010000213.1:0-5718 GCA_964538465.1 uncultured Thermoleophilia bacterium
GCGCCGGGCGAGCGTGCGCTCGACTGCCTCGGTGGCGGCCTTGCGCACGACTTGGATGCCGAGCTTCTTGCCGGCGGCCTTCACGCCCGCCTTGGCGGCCGGGACCATGCCGGCGGTCAGGCCGAACTCGCTGGCGACCGGCAGCGACTCGCTGGCGATGTCCGCGACCATGCCGCCGAAGGGGGAGCCGCGCGACCGCTCGACGTTGTGCTCCAGGAAGCTGACGAGCGTCTCCCAGTCCTCGGGGGTGGCCTTGTCTTCCTTGGCCCGCTCGGCCGCGGCGTGAACGTCCGCGAGCTTCCAGATCGTGGCGCCGGCCCCGACGAACGGGATGAGTTCCGACGGGCTGCTCAGCTTCTCGCCGAGCACGTCCCCGGCGCCGGACGGTCCGGGCACCGCCTCGACCGGATCGAGCCCGTACTGGCGGCGCATGCGATTCAGCCGCTTGAGGCGTTCGGCATCGTCGGCCTTGTCCCAGCCGTCCTCGGACCGCACGACCATCTCAGGCAGCAGGTTGATGGCCCGCTCCTGGAGGCTGGTCATTGTGGCGTCGGGTGGGGCGATGCCCTGCGTGGGGTTGGCGAGTGCCTGCTGCGACCAGTCGAGCAGGTCGGCCGCCTTCTTGGCCTCGAAGCCGATGAGGGCGTTGGCGGGCTTGTTGAGCACGTCGTCGCCGTAGCCCGCGAGCTGCTTGAGTTGTTCCTGCTCGAACGGGTTGAGCGGCTGCGGCTTGGTCGCCATGGTCTACCTGCCTTCGTTGCGCAGAGCGGGCTGGATGACGTCCTGACACGCGACCATCAGGGCGCGGTCCTCGGGCGCCCACTCGGCGGCGGGCGTGCGGCCGTAGCGCCGCTGGAGCTGCGAGGCGATGTCGATGGCGCGGCGCACGGGGTCGGTCTTATCGGTGAGCTGCTGGAGCGCCGGTAGTTGCGCTTCCGAGTTGAGCAGGGCGGCGTAGTTCATCACGAGGGCCGGATCGACGCCGGGCGGGACGGGTACGAACTGCGTCGGCTGGGGCGCAGTCGCCTGCGGCGCGGCCGCGGCGGGCTCCTCGCCCGGTGGCGGCGGCGGGGGTGGCGCCGGGGGCGCGAGCATGCGCTGGAGGACTGAGCGTTGCGCGAGGGCTTGTCGGACGGCTTGCTCATAGTCCTTCGCCGTGATCGGCGCGGTGCCGACGAACTCGCTGCTGCTGTTCATCGCCCGCTGGTTAGCGATCTCCTGGGCGGTCTTCAGCGCTTCGGAGTGCAGGCGGTTCATGTCGGCCGGCGTCATGGACGTGTCGCCGAGGCCGAGCTGCGCCGACTGCGGAATGGCGCGGATGGTCTCGCCGTCGTTGATGACGGCGACGTTGCTGCCGTCGGGGAGCTGGATCATCTGCACGGCGGCCCGCGCCTCGCGCTCGCGTCCCATCCTGAACTGCTCGAACTGCTCGGGCGACATGGCGGCGAGGTCTTCTGCGGACGGGGCCTGACGCCGGCCGCGGTTGACCTCCTTGAACTCCAGCCCGCCGGTGCGTGGGTTGCGCGAGACGAGGATGTTGTCGTAGCCGGGTCCGAGGATGCGGCTGAGGGGTGCGACGCCCTCGGCGGCCATCTCGTCCATCGTCGGCTTCGGCGCTTCCGCCCGCGCCTTGCGAATCTGCTGGCTGAGGGTGTAGCGCTCGTCTTCGAGCCGCTGCTGGAGGCCCATGCGTTCGGAGGGGCCGAAGTCGCCGGACGTCAGCGACGCCTCATCGGCGAGCAGCTTCTGGACGGCCTCGCGGAACTGCGGCGGCGGGTCGCGCAGGAGCGTGGCGTCGTCGTCGGGCACGACCCCGGCCGGCCCGGTTGACTGCGGGCTCGCGCCGAACGGGCGCAGGCCCAGGGCGCCGAACTCGCCGTAGGGGCCGAACGGGCTACGGATGCCCTCGATCTGCTTCTGTTGCTCGACCTCGCGTTGGCTGAGGAAGCGGTTGACGTCTCCACCAGCGTTGGGGTCGGACGCGGCGGCCTGCTGGAGGGCGCCCCAGTCCTGAAAGCCCTGCTGAATGGCGGCCTGGTCGCGCCAGAGTTGCGGCTGGGTCTGCAACTGCTGTTGCAGCATGGCCTGCTGCTGGTCGAAGCCGCGCTGCTGAATGGCCATCTGCCACATGGGCTGAACCAGCATGTTGCCCATCATGGAGGCCTGCTGCTGGCTGGCCTGCTGCTGGCGAGCGAGAGCCTGCTCGTCCATGGCACGCTTGCGCAGCAAGAGGTTCTGGCGGTCACGTGCCAGTTCCATGTACTGGGACGGCTCGCCGTAATTGAACGTGATCGGCATGGTGGTCCCTGCCTGTTAGAACGAACTGCCGAAGCCGTACCCGACCCCGCCACCAATCGCGGCACCAAGCAGCGGGTTGCCGGCGCCAGCGCCGATGAGGGCGCCAGCGCCGATGCCCGAGCCCATGCCGAGCCCGCCGAGCGAGCCGCCGAGCCCGAACAGGCCGCCGCGCTTGGTCTGCGACATCTGCCGCGCCATCGCCGTGTTGCCGGTGGCCATGAGCATGTCGCCCCAGTTGACCGGCGGTGGCCCAGCGTTGGTGACGCCCGCGAGCGTGCCGGCGAGCTGTCCGATGACGCCGGTGTCATACGCGAGCCGCTGCGGGTAGTCGCCGGCGCGGAGCCCGGCAAGCTGGTCTCGGTACGACTGCCCGAGGTTCATCAGCCCCTCGTTGTAGCCCGAGAGGGCGTTCATCGTCTCGGCCGAGAGCTGCTGCCCGAGCTGCGTCCGCGCCTGGGCCGCCTGGGTGGCGAAGTTCAAGCTGTCGCCCGTGAGGCCGCCGGCGAGGTTGGCCCGGCCGGACTGCACGCCACCGAGGTATCCGCGCGTGTCGCCGGAGAGCCCCGCGTGGGTGTTCAGCGCCTGGGAGCGCAGCGCCTCGTTGAGCCGGTTAAGCGAGTTCTGCTGCTCGCGCTGCACGCCGGTCAAGGCGCTGCTGGCGAGCGACGTGTTGCCGAGCCCGCGCTGCGCCATCTGCTGCTGGACGGCTGCCTGCTGCTTGGCGTAGTCGCTGCGGATGTCCGCGGCGGCCTGATCGCCCATGCCCTTGAGCATCCCCATGCCGGTGTCGTACCGCTGCTGGTACTGCTGGCCGAGGCGGGCGGCGTCGGCGTTGTACTGGCCCATGATGCCGGCGCTGCGCTGATCGAAGCCGCGCTGGATGCCGCCGAGCGCCTGCGAGAAGCCGCCCATCAGGTTCTGCTCGCGGGCCTGCTGGGCCTGGAGCGTGTTGCCCATGAGGTTGCGGTAGTCGTTGGCGGCCGTCAGGAAGTCGCGGTTGAGGCCCTGGGTCTGGGCGGCGTAGTTCTGGTCCCACGACCCGCCGGGCTGGGTGGCGCCGAGCTGGCCCTTCTGCAGCGCGAGGATGTTGGCGAGGTTGGCCTGGTTCGCCTGGTTGGCCTGGGCCGACTGGAAGGTCTGCGTCAGGCCGCTGAGGGCCATGGGGAGCACGTCGGCCCACTTGCCGCCGAACGCCTTGCCGAGCCCGGCCGAGCCGAGCCCCATGAGAACGTCCCATCCGAGGTTGGCGCTCATCGTGTGCTCCTAGTACATGCCCTTGAGGAAGTCCATTTGCAGCGGATAGCCGAGCCCGGTGGTCGGCTGGAACTGCCCGCGCGGGACGTCGCCGAGGTCGAAGGCGGACGACCAGGGCGTTACGCCGATGCCGTACTGGCTGGCCCACGGCGCGTTGATGCCGCCGCCGACCACCTGCTGCGGCAGGGCGTAGGTTGGGTCCACACGGCCGACGTTCTGGCCGACCTGCACACGCCGGTTGCCGCGGCGCCCAACGGAGACCTGCGGCACACTGCTGCCCTCGCCGGCGCGGATGCGGGCGAGCACGGGGTCCACCTGCAAGGCGCCTTCCGGCACCTGCGGGCCACCCGCGTTGGCGCTCTGCCCGAGGTTGCTGTTCTGGTTGCCGAACAGGCCACCGAACTGGCCGAGCATCCCGAGCAGCGAAGCGCCGCCGGCGAGCAGGGGAAGGATGGGAAGTCCCATAATCACGCCTCCTACAGGAGCACGAACAGCAGTTCGACGAACAGGCCGGCGGCGTCGTGGTCGGTGCCGCGGGCCGTGACGCGCACATCATACGGTGCCCCGAACTCGACCGAGACGGGATCGAGCGTTGCGCCGCTGGCGGCGCCGGCCTCGGTGACGGTCAGGCCGTCGCCCGATTCGGCCGCGTCCACCAGCGCGGCGTCGATCTCGACGTTGACCGCCGGGTTGGCAGTGGTGTCGTCCGCGACGTGCCGGGCGGTGTACTGGACGAGCCGAGCCAGGCCGTGGCGCCAGTGCCGCGGCTCGCCGATGTCGGCCCACAGGCCGCCAGCATCAGTGTCGTACGCGCCAGAGACGAACAGCCGGTCCACGACGATGAGTTCCGGCAGTCCGATCGCCACGGCCGTGACGTTGACACCGGTGTCCAGCGGCTCGCCGGCGACGGTCCACGACACGCCCGGATCGACCGCGACGATGAGGCCGTAGTGGTCGGTGCCGTCCTGGCGCCAGCGGATGGGACGGCCGGTGTCGGCCGCCGCCGCCGCGCCTTCGAGGGTGTTCGCCGCCGGCGGGAGCGCGGTCCACTCGGTGGCGGCCAGTGCCCGCCAGCGCGGTTCAGTGGTCCCAACGAGAGCTGCCCGCAGGGTGGCGAGTGTGGCCTTGTAGTTGGCGCCGCCCTGCACGAGCGGCACGACCGCCGACTCCAGCAGGCTGGCTGCCTCATCCATCGCACTGATCTTCAAGTCCGCCATCAGATAGGCTCCGGTTCGATCTCCAGTTTCATCACTCGGCGGAAGCCGGTCGTGTACTCCAAGATGATGCGGCGATCGGTCTCGGTCACGAGCGTGTCGTCGTCCTCGGCGAGGATGGCCGCCGCGACGCTCGTCTCGGCCGCCGCCTGCTTGGTGACGAGGTCCGCCAGTTCGGCTTCGAGGGCGGTGAGGCGCTTGCCGTAGCCGACCAGCAGGAGGTTGATCCGCTGAAGCTGCTGGCGAATCTCGGCGAGACTCTGCTCGGTGGTCCGCAGCAGCGCCATCGTCTACACCTTCCGCAGCCGTCCGCCCTTCTGGGCGCGGCCGTAGATGCGTTCCATGGTCCAAATGGCGTTGTCGCCGACGCCGGACAGCCGCAGGTAGAAGACGCGGGCGCGGCGGCGGGGCCGGGCCGTGTAGCTGTACCCGGGTCCGAACGTGCCGCTCTCGACGGCCGGTGCGGCCAGCGCCCCTTCGAGCGTGTCGCCGGCCAGCAACTCCCACTGAATGGGCGTGCTCAACTCGGGGAGTTCGGCCGTCAGTTCATTGATGATGGCCGTCGCCGACTCGCCGCCCAGCAACAGGGGGCCGATGACAACGTGGCTGGTGAACCCATAATCCATGTCGCGCGGTACGCGGCGCGGCGACAGCAGTGAGCCTGTGCGGTTGTTCGTGACCATGATCTCGCCCCAAAAGGGGCTGTTGAACCGCAGAGCCGCGATAGGGTCGTAGTTGGACAACGCGAACCGAATCGGCCAGAACGTCCCGGCCGGCCAGGCGATGAACCAGTGGCGGCCCTGCTCGGTGTCGGGCGTCAGGTAGAGCCAGATGCCGCGCCGCTGCACGTCGTAGGCCATGCAGACACGGACCCGCGATCGGTCAACGCTCATCAGTTCGCGGGGCAGCTTGTCGCGGGAGAGCGACTGCGGGTACGCGCCGGCGCCGGACG
>CAZIGT010000214.1:0-5716 GCA_964538465.1 uncultured Thermoleophilia bacterium
CGCAGCGCAGTCTCCGCGGCCAACGGGCCCACCAGGGCCCGGCGCCGCCGCGCCGCCGCCCTCACAGGTGCCGGGCCCAGGAGGGCCCGCCGGCATGGCGCCGCGACGCGGCGAGCGGCGCGTCTACCTCGGCGGCGGCGTCTGGGAGACGATGGACGGCACGCGCGTGCCCTCCTCCGCGCCCAAAGGGCCGCCCCCGGCAGCTCCCGGCAGGCCGGCGCTGCCGCGCCCCATGGGCGCCGCGCCCGCCCGGCCTCACTTGACCCGCCTCTGGCCTCTTCGCGTGCTGCTCACCCTGCCGCTCGTGTGGGGCGGAGCGTTGGCTGCCGGCCTCGGCGTCTATCTGGTCGCGGTGGGCGTCACGGTCGGCGATCCCGGCATGTCGGATCTGGGGCTGGTGCTGTGCGGTCTCGGCTCTCTTGCGGCCGCGCTGGTGCAGACGCTGGCGTTCGGTGCGCTCCTGGCCGAGCATCTCCACGGCAGGTATACGTTCGTCCTGCTGTGCGTGGCCGCCGCCGGCGCCGTGGGTGCGGCGGTGCTGGCCGTGCTCGGCTATCCGGCCGCGCCCACGCTGGCGGTCGCCGGTCTGCTCGGCTACGCGGCCGCGATCATGGCACCGACGTGGGCGCTCGGCATGCGTACCTCGGCCGGCCCGGGCGGCGCCGTGCCCCGGCCCGTCATGGACGCGTCGGGCCGGGGTTGGACGCAGGTCGGTGGGTCCGGCGCAGGGTACGGTGCATCCGGTCCGGGCGGCGGCCCGTTCGGCGTCTCGCTGCGTGACGGCGCGTGGGGCGATGCTCCGGCGCGCTGGTCCTGGGAGGGTGGTCACGACCGCGGCCGCTCGTCGGCCCTCTTCGCCCTCGGCGTGCTCGGCGCCCTTGTCCTGGCTGGGGCGGCGACAGCGGTGGGCTTCGTCGCCTTCTCGCTGTTCGCCGAGTCGTTCGTCGCCGGCCAGGTGGAGCTCGGCTGGCAGGACACGCTGCTGTCGACGGCCCTGAACGGCAAGGACGGCGGCGGCGTGCTCGGCGTCCTCATGCTGGTGCTGGCCAATCTGGGCTGCGCCGCGCTCTTCGGGCTGCTGGCGTGGGCGGCGGCGCTCTGCGCGGGCGGCTGGCGCGGGCGTGTCGCGCTACGCTGGGCCGTCGTGCTCGGCGTGCTGCTGATCGCCGGCGTGGTCTGCTGGCTGCTCGACGGCAGCCTGCCGCGTCTCTGAGCCCGCGGAACCCGCTCACAGTCTCCGGAGTCCGTCTGATCCGCCGGGATCCTGCCGATCGGCCGGTGTCCTGCTCGGAGTCGCCGGGTTCTCTCTGATCGGCCGTGATCTCGCTCGGAGCCGTCTCACCTCCCCGTTGACCTGCCTGACCCTGCTCTCTGTTGGTCTCCCGTAGTGACAGGCGGCGCGCTCTCGGGCATGATGGCGCGGTGAGCTCTTCACAGGACACTTCTCAGTCTGCTGTGCCGCGCGACCTGGCGCCGGTCGATGAAGTATTGCGCGTGCCCCAGGTGGCGGCGCTGTGCGAGCGGTATCCACGCACGCTGGTCGTGGAGGCCGCGCGCACGGTCCTCGACCGTCTGCGCCGCGAGATCCTTCAAGGTGCGCGTGCGGTCAAGGCCGACGAGGTGACCGCCGAGCGGCTGGCTCCCTGGGTGACCACCCTGGTCGAGCAGGCCGCGCGGCCGTCGGTGAGGCGGGTGATCAACGCGCTGGGCGTCGTGGGGCACACCAACATGGGCCGCTCCCTGCTGCCCGAGGAGTCCGTGCGTGCCCTGGTGGGTGCGGCCGCCTGCTACACAGACATCGAGATGGATCTGGCGAGCGGCGCGCGCGGCTCTCGCCAGGACCATGTGCACGACATCCTCTGCATGCTCACCGGCGCCGAGGACGCTCTGGTGGTCAACAACAACGCGGCGGCTGTGCTTCTGGCGCTGGCGGCCACGGCTCGCGGCGGCGAGGTGCTGGTCAGCCGCGGGCAGCTTGTGGAGATCGGCGATGGGTTCCGCATCCCGGACATCCTCCGCGAGAGCGGGGCCGAGCTGGTCGAAGTGGGAACCACGAACCGTACGTACCTGCGGGATTTCGAACAGGCATGGACAGACCGCACACGGGCGGTACTCCGCGTGCACACGAGCAACTTCCGCATCGTGGGGTTCACCACGGAGCCGAGCGTCACAGAGTTGGCGCGGCTGGCGGCCGAGCGCGGCGCCGCCATGATCGACGACCTGGGCAGCGGCGCCCTCGGCTCACTCGAGGTGTTCGCCGAGGAGCCGGGAGTCAGCCAGAGCATCGCCGCCGGCGCCCATGTGGTCACGTTCAGCGGCGACAAGCTGCTGGGCGGCCCGCAGGCCGGCATCGCCGTGGGCCGGGCCGCCGTCATCGAGACGATGCGCAGGCACCCGCTGGCGCGGGCCGTGCGCATCGACAAGCTGGGCATAGCCGCTCTCGATGCGCTGCTGCGGCTCTACCTGGACCCGGAGACCGCTGTGCGCAAGGTGCCCACGCTGGCGATGCTGGCCGCCACCCAGGATGAAGTGGCGGCCCGCGCGGCGGACCTGGGCCAGAAGCTGGTGGCGGCCGCGCAGGCGGCGGGCGTGTCGTACGCGGGGCAGCCGCCGGCCGTCGAGGCGGGGGCGCCGGGCGGCGCACCCGGCGCGCACGGCGCCGCGCAGGCGGCCGCCGAAGCCGCCGGCGACGAGGCCATGCAGGTCGCTGACGCACCCGCGGTCGCACAGCCCGCGGGCCCGCCTGGGACCACACAGGACGCGAGCGGCGACGAAGCGGCCAGTGAGGCGATCGCCGGTCAGTCAGGGGCGGCGACGGAAGTGCCGGCGGCACGGCCGTGGCCGGCGACGGGCGACGTGGAGGTGGTGCCGTCTGTGGCACGTGCCGGCGCCGGCGCCCTGCCTGTCACCGATGTGTCGAGTGCCGCCCTGGCGGTGCGGCCCCCTGACGGCGATGCGCAGGGGCTCGCCGAGCGCCTGCGGCGCGGCGCCCCCCCCGTCCTCGCCCGCGTGCAGGACGCACGGTTGCTGCTCGACCTGCGCGCCGTGCGCGACGAGGCGGTCGACGAGCTCGTCGCCGCGGTGGTGGGCGCGCTGGGATGTGTGGGCAGCAGCCGGTCGTGCCGGGCGCAGCCGGTCATTCTTCGAGGGAGCCGCTATGAACGACACGCCGCCATTGGTACTGGGTACGGCGGGTCACATCGACCACGGCAAGACCGCCCTCATCACTCTGCTCACAGGCACCAACACGGACCGCTTGCGCGAGGAGCGCGAGCGCGGCATCTCCATAGAGCTGGGCTACGCGGAGCTCGAGCTGCCCGGCGGCAGGCGCCTCAGCGTGATCGACGTGCCTGGTCACGAACGCTTCGTCCGGACGATGGTGGCGGGGGCCACGGGCGTGGACCTCTTCCTGCTCGTTGTGGCGGCCGACGACGGCGTCATGCCGCAGACGGTGGAGCATCTGGCCATCATCGATCTGCTGGGTGTGCGGGCGGGCGTGGTGGCGCTCACCAAGGCGGACTTGGTGGACGACGAGTTGCTGGAGCTGGCGAGGGCGGATGTGGAAGGACTGCTGGCCGGCACCGGGCACGAGGACGTGCCGATCGTGCCGGTCAGTGCCCGGGACGGCCGCGGCGTGCCGCAGCTGCTCGACGCTCTCGAAGCGGCGGCCGCCGGCGTGCAGGCCGGCCGCCGCGAAGGCCCCGCCCGGCTGCCGGTGGATCGCGTCTTCACGCTCAAGGGCATCGGCACGGTGGTCACCGGAACGCTGTGGCGCGGCGAAGTGAGGGTCGGCGACGAGTTGGTCGTGCAGCCGAGCGGCAGGGCCGTCGCTGTGCGCGACGTGCAGGTGCACGAGCACGACGCGGACGTCGGCCGCGCCGGCCAGCGGGTGGGGCTCAACCTCCGCGGCGCCGACAAGGCGGACGTGCGGCGCGGCGGGTGGCTGGCTGCGCCCGCCCCCGCCGCTCGGACCACGTCCGCCTTCGACGCCTGGGTCACGCCGCTGCCCGGCGCTCCAGCTCTCAAGCCGGGCCGGCAGGTCCGCGTGCACCACGGCACCGGTCAGTTCGTGGCCCGCCTGCAGCTGCTGGACCGTGACGTCCTGGACTATCGCGCGGCTTCCAGCCCGGCAGGCGAACAGCCCTTCGACCCGGTGACTTCGGCTACCGGGAGCCCGGGCACCCCGCTCGCGGCGTCCCCCGGCGCGCCGGTCCGCGTGCGGCTCGAGAGTCCCACGCTCGTGGAGCCGGGCGATCGCTTCATTCTTCGCGCCCTCTCGCCTGTGGCCACGGTCGGTGGCGGCGTGGTGCTCGACGCCGACGCCCGCCGCTGGCACGGCAAGGCGGGACATGCCGGCTTCCTCGCCGCCGTGCACGCTGGCGACGCGGCGGCGGCGGTCGCGGCGCTCGCCGCCGGCAGCGGTGCGCATGGCGTCGGCATCGCCGATCTCACGGCCACGGCCGTCGCGGAGAGCGCCGTCTCGGCGCTGCGCAAGGCAGCGCACCGCGGCGCTCTCGAGGAGCTGGAGGTGGCCGGCGAACGCCGTTGGTTCGCGCCCGGCACCGCCGTGACTCTGCAGACGGCGATCGAGGACGCGCTCCTGCACCGCGCCGACGAGCGCCCCGACCGTCCATTCCTCTCCGTCGCCGAGGTAGCCGCGGCCTTGCCGGCCGCGCCGCCGGCCGAGGTGGTGGCCGCCGTGGCCGCTGGCCTCATCGAGAGCGGCCGTGTGGTGCGCACCGAGGCCGGCTTGGCGCACCCGTCCGCCGGCGTGCTCAGCCCGGATCGCGAGCGGCTGGCGGCGGCGGTCCTGGCGGCGCTCGCCGCCGAACCGTTCACGCCGCCCACCTTCGCCGCCCTGCAGGAGAGCCTGGGCGGCGACCGTCGTGAGCTGCTGCTCGTTCTCGACGTGCTCGCGCGCCGCGACGAGGTCGTGCGCGTCAAGGAAGACCTCTGGTTCACGGTTGGGGCGCTGACCGCGGCGCGCGAGCGGCTGGAAGAAGCCCTCGCCCGCGACGGAGCGGTCACGCTCGCCGGCTACCGCGACCTGCTGCAGTGTGGCCGGCGCAATGCGCAGGCCCTCCTCGAGCACTTCGATGGGGAGGGCCTCACGCGCCGCGTCGGCGAGCAGCGCGTCGCCCGCCGGAAGCGCGGCTGACGCGAGCCGCTCCCGGGATCGTGCCGCCCACGCGGCCGGCCCCTGACGCTCTGCCACCGCGCCGAGATGCGGCTGAGGCTCGCCCCTCACCGGATCGGCCGCGCTTGCGGCCGACCCCTGCCGACCGGCAGGCCGCCCGCCGCAGCATCGGCGCCGGCCCACCCCCCACACCGACACCTTCGTACGGCGGCCGGAGACCCCGGATGTATGATGCCGCCAAGGCCACCGGTCGTGCTGGCTCGGCCCCCGACCCGTTATGGGGCCGCGAGAGTGAGCGCGCGACCGTGTCGGCGCCCATCACGGGGAAGGGAGGGGCCGCCATGCCAGATACCAGCGTCTACAAGTTCATCGAGATCGTAGGTACCAGCACCGTGTCGTGGGAGGAGGCCGCCAAGATGGCGGTCGAAACGGCCGGCAAGAAGCTCGACGACCTGCGGGTCGCCGAGATCGTTGAACTGGACATGCGTGTGCAGGACAACAAGGTCGTTGCCTACCGCGCCAAGGTGAAGCTCTCGTTCAAGTACCACGGTCACGAGGACTGAGCGACGCCCCGGGCGG
>CAZIGT010000215.1:0-1144 GCA_964538465.1 uncultured Thermoleophilia bacterium
TTCGTGGGCGGCGCTCACGCCGCCCACGAAGACCTGTGCGGGTGAGCCGCCGAAGGCCGCGGGCACGATCTTGTTGCGCAGCGCCTCGACGCCGGCCAGCGCGGCCGGCGAGGAGCCGGCCGCGTCCTGCACGAGCTCCACCACGGCCAACGTGCCGCTGGGGCTCATCTGCAGGCCGATAGGCGTGAAGCGGCCGTCTTCGACCACCACGTCCTGGAACCGCTTGAGTGACGCCAGAACGCGCGGGTCGAGCAGCGGGGCGTCGACCACGACCTGTACTGGCGAGCTGAGGCCGGCGGGGAAGGCCTGCTGCAGCATCACGAGGCCCCGCTTGGTGGTGAGATCGTCGGGCAGCGCGGTGACGTCGCTGGGGCCACGGTTCATGAACAGGGTGGGGGTGGCGACGGCGGCCAGCAGCGCCACTCCGAGCAGCAGGCTGACGAGCGGGCGGCGCATGATGGTGCGTGCCGCTCCGCCCCACCATCCGGAGCGGCCGGGGTTCATCAGGCGGCGGCCGAGCCACGGCACGCGCAGTCTGTCCACCCGGTCGCCGAGCAGGCTGAGCAGGGCCGGCAGCAGCGTGAGCGCGGCGGCCACGGCGCCGATGACGGCGGCTATGGCGCCCACGCCCAGGCTGGGGAAGATGGAGAAGGGCACGATCAGCATGCCGAGCAGGGCGAGCACCACGGTCATACCGCTGAAGAACACGGCGCGGCCGGCGGTGGCCCCGGCGGCGGCGACGGCCGCCGCCTTCTCGACGCCGCCCGCCCGCTCTTCACGGAACCGCGAGACGATGAACAGCGAGTAGTCGATGCCCACGGCCAGTCCCATCATCGTGATGATGTTGAGTGCGAACACGGACAGCTCGAAGGTCTGTCCGATGAGCGCTGTGATCGCCGCGCCGACCGCGATGGCGAACACGGCCAGCAGTAGGGGTAGGGCGGCAGCCACCAGGGCGCCGAACACGACGACTAGGATCAGGAGCGCTATGGGGATGCCGATGAGCTCGCCGCGACGCAGGTCCGATCCGGCGAGCTCGGCAGCGTCGCGCTCCCAGGCCGCGCCGCCGGTGACGGCGGCGGCGCAGCCGGCGTGGGCCTCGGCGGCGCGCGCGGCCGTGTAGCCCGGCGGGGAGGGGGCGGCG
>CAZIGT010000215.1:1154-5690 GCA_964538465.1 uncultured Thermoleophilia bacterium
TCGGCGTCGCCGACGCCCCCGGCCAACGTGACGGACAGCAGCGTCGTGTGTCGGTCGTCTGACACGAGCATCGCCGCCGACTCGCCGCCGTCGTACGTGCTGAGCACGTCCACTACATGCGTGCGGCCCGCGGCGGCGATACGCCGTTCCAGCCTCTCCACGGTGGCGCGGAAGGCCGCATCGTCCACAGTGAGCTCGGGGTGACGCACCACGACGATCTCGGTGTCGTGCCTGGCACTGGGCAGCCGCTCAGCCATGAGGAGTTCGGCCTGCTTGCTCTCGGGCACGCTCGTGAAGTCGTCCTCTGCCTTGAAGGCGCCGCTCAGCGCGGTGAACGCCGCGACCGCGCCGCTCAGCACGAGCAACCAGACGACGACCGTGGTCCTCGGTCGCCGCGCACAAGCCGCGGCAAGACGGGTGGTCAAGGATCCCGCGTCGACCTTCCTCATGATGCCCTCCTCTTGACCGCGCAGAAAGCGATGGCGCTTAGTATATGCAACGCCAGCTTGCAAGTGCAAATCCCATTTGCATTCTACCGACCCCGGGAGGGCTGTCAATCCCTGGCGCGGCGTTTGGATTCGGGGGCTGATGGCGGGATGCGAAACATCGGTGGGGTGCGTGCCCAGCGCATGCCGATGTGAGCGCTGGATGGCCCATAGGTAAGGGCTATATGATTGTCCATTGTGAACGAAACTCGCGATGCTATTCGCGGACGGCTGGGCTTCTAACGGAGGAGCGGATGGGCACCGACAGTGCAGAACAGAGCGAGCGGGACGAGCGGATTGCCAGCTGCAGCGCAGATCTGCGCGACCTGTTCGGCGTGATCCACGAAGCGGCCGCGCCGGTGTGGCTGGCGCTGGACCTCACGATGACGCAGATACGGGCGCTCCTCACCCTCCGTGTGGCGGGCTCGCAGACCGTTGGCGGGCTCGCGGACGCCCTGTCGGTGAGCGAGCCGACGGCGAGTCAGCTCGTGGAACGCCTCGTGCAGCGTGGCATGGCCGAGCGCCACGAGGACGCCGCCGACAGGCGGCGCGTCCTCGTCAGCCTCACGCCAGCGGCCGACGAGGCGTTCGCGGCGGCGAAGTCGAGCGGCGACCGCACGGTGGAGGAGTGGCTGCAGCGTCTCGGTGGCCGAGAGCTGGAAGCTCTCACGGTGGGCCTCCGCGCTCTAGCCGTGGTGAGTGGCCTTGCGAGCGGCGTCGTGGGCGGCTGCGCCCTGAGCGCCGAGACGGAGGACCAGGCTGAGGCGAACGAGCGGGCCGGGGCGACTGTGCCGGCGGCAAGCGGGGACGGAACGGCCGGCACCGCGATGCCGGCTGCAGGCAAGGAAGGGCGGCCCGGGTGACGGTCATATTGCGCAGAGGCGACGGAGTGTCCGCTTGAGCGCGGCACGCGCGCACAGCGTGGACCACGAGGTCGCGCTCGAGAAGCACAGCTGGGGCGCCACCCTGAGCCCGCGCCGCCTCTGGGCCGTGATCGCGGCGCTCATGATGGGCATGCTGCTGGCGGCGCTCGACCAGACGGTGGTCGGCACGGCCATGCCACGGGTGATCGCCGATCTCAACGGCATGGAGCACTACGCCTGGGTGGCCACCGCCTACCTGCTGGCGGAGACCGCCTCCATGCCCATCTGGGGCAAGCTGAGCGACGCCTACGGTCGGCGGCTCTTCTTCATCATCGGCATGGTGCTGTTCATGGCCGGGTCCGCTCTCTGCGGCCAGGCTCACAGCATGCTCGAGCTGATCATCTACCGCGGTCTGCAGGGCCTCGGTGGCGGGGCCATGATGCCCGTCTCGCAGGCCATCATCGGCGATCTCTTCCCGCCGAAGGACCGCGGCAAATGGCTCGGCATCTTCATGGCCGTGTTCGGTCTGGCGACGATCATCGGCCCCACGCTCGGCGGCTGGATCACAGACAACTGGGGCTGGCGCTGGACGTTCTACGTCAACCTGCCGGTGGGCATCGTCGCGCTGGCGCTCGTCGTGGTCGCGCTGCCTGGGCACGTGCAGCTGCGCAAGCACCGCATCGACTACCTGGGGGCCGCCGTTCTGGTCGCCGCCGCCGTGCCGCTGCTCCTGGGCTTCAGCTGGGCAGGCTCGGACTACGCGTGGAGCTCGCCGCTGATCATCACCCTGTTCGCTTTCTCGGCCGTGATGTGGGTGGCGTTCGTGCTGATCGAGGAGCGCGCCAAGGAGCCGGTGCTCAGCCCGCGGCTGTTCACCGACCGCACCTTCGCCGTGAGCGCGATAGCCGGCTTCATCGCCATGGCCGGCATGTTCGGGGCCATCATGTACCTGCCGCTCTACGTGCAGGGCGTGCAGGGCAACTCGGCGACCGACTCGGGCATGGTGCTCACGCCGATGATGCTGGGCTTCATCGCCAGCAGCATCATCGGCGGCCAGCTGCTCAGCCGTTGGGGCCGGTACAAGATCCTTCTGCTGCTTGGATTTCTGATCACCGTGATCGGTCTCTACCTGCTCGCCCAGATGGGTGTGGACACGAGCAACCGCACCGTCATCATCAACATGGTCATCACCGGCCTGGGGATGGGTCTGCCGATGGCGATCTTCACCATCGTCGTGCAGAACGCGTATCCGCTGAGCCGTCTCGGCGAGGTCACGGCCGGACTGCAGTTCTTCCGCTCGGTCGGCGGCACCATAGGGCTGGCGATTTTCGGTACCATCCTCAACAACCAGTTCCGCAGCACGTTCCTGGAGGAGCTTCCCAAGCCGCTCAAGGCGCTGGTCGCCGGCAGGGAAGAGGCGCTGGGCAATCCGCAGGCGCTGGTGAGCCCGGAGGCCAAGGAGAAGCTCTCTGAAGGGTTCGCCCTTCTTGGTCAGAAGGGCGAGGAGTTGTTCGGCATGTTCATGCGGACGCTGAAGTCGGCCCTCTCGGCGGCCATCAGCGACCTGTTCCTGCTGGCGCTGGCCCTCACGGTGCTGGGACTCTTCGTGGTCTTCTTCCTCAAGGAAGTGCCGCTGCGGTCCACCCAGTCCATGCTCGAGGCGGATGAGGAAGACGACGAAGGCGAGCGCAAGAACAGGGGCGAGGGCGAGGACGAAGGTCAGCGAAAGGCCGAGGACGAAGGTCAGCGCAAGGGCGAGCCGCGCGGGAAGGACCTGGTCGTAGAGCCGGAGTGAGGTGCGGGCCGCGGCGATGACCGGACCCGCGGCCGCCGGCCCTTGTCGCCGCCCTTGGCGGTGTCAGCGCTCGTACTCTATGCGCTGCACGGTGAGGCGCAAGGTGCCCGCCGGCCGTCGCCACACCGCCTTCTCGCCGATGCGGGTGCCCATGAGAGCGGTCGCCAGCGGCGACACGTAACTCACCCTGCCGGCATCTGGGTCGGCCTCGTCTTCGCCGACGATGGTCCAGGTCTGCGGTCCGCTTGCGGTCTGCACCGTGACGGTGGCGCCGAAGGCGACCTCGTGAAGCGGCTGGTCGCGCGGATCGACCAGTATGGCCGAGTCGATCCGCGTGTCGAAGTACTTCAGGTCGCGGTCCACATGGCGCAGTTCCTCGCGGGCGACCTGCTCCTCATCCGCGGGCAGGTCGCCGTCTGTGGCGCGGGCGAGCACCGCCAGGAGCTCTGCCCGACGCCGGCCCAGGGCCTCCAACTCATCCTTGAGCTGGGCCAGGCCTCGCGGCGTGACGTAGTTGGGGTGCTCGCTGACCGGCCGCTCGGGGAGCGGCTCCGCGGGAGCACCGGGCTCGGGTTCCTTTGTGAAGGCGCGACTCATACCTGCATATTCTACGCACAGCCAGGCTGCTCGCCGAACCGCCGAGACGCGCTGGTCGTGCCGGACCGCGGGGATGTGGCGGTCGTGCCGGGCCACCATGGCCAGGCTGCGCCCGGCCTGAAGGGGTGGCGCCCCCGGAGGTCAGCGCCGCGGGCGCCAGACGTACCGGCCGTCGGCGTCGATATAGCCGATGCGGCCGTTCACGGTGACCATCGCGAGGCCGTTGCGGAACGATCGGGCGTCGTCCCACTGTGGCTTCATGACCCACTTCCCGCTTGCGTCCACGAAGCCCCACTTGTACTGCGGTGTGCAGGCCGGTGCCAGGCCACCGCAGAACGGGCGGGCGTTGCCGAAGCGCGGCTCCACGATGAGACGGCCGCGCCGGTCGATGAAGCCCCAGCGGTCCGCCATCTGCACCGGGGCCAGGCCGTCTCCGTAGGCCTGGCCCATCACGAACGTCGGTTCAACGACCCATCGGCCTGCATGGTCGATGTAGCCCACGGCACCGCCGAAAGCGACGGCCGCCAGGCCGTCGCTGAAGCTGTCGGCACTCTCGAACCGTGGCTCGATGACCCAGCGGCCGCGCCGGTCGATGTAGCCCCAGAGGTCGCCGGAGGCGGCGGGGGCCACGCCTTCGGCGAAGCGGCCCCCGCCGCTCAGCGTGAGCGGGGACGAGGCGGCCGGGATGACCCGTCTGCCGTGCCGGTCGACGTAGCCGAAACCGCCGTCCGCGTACTCCACGGCGGCCAGTCCCTCGGAGAACTCACCGGCGATCTGGAAGCGCGGCTCCACGGCG
>CAZIGT010000216.1:0-5647 GCA_964538465.1 uncultured Thermoleophilia bacterium
CGGTCGGTCCTACTCCTGCTGGCTCTGGCGGCGGCATTGGTCGCGGCGCTCGCCGCTGCCGGCTGCGCCGGCGTGGCGCCGTCCGGCGACGGCTTGCCCGCAGCCGCCGACTCGGCAGAGCCGACCTCCCGCAGCCGGCCCGCCGCCGATGAAGTCCGCCTGGTCGTCTCCCAAGACTACGGAGACAAAGTGACCCACGATGTCGTGGTCCCGCTCGAGTCCGGGTCCACGGTACTCCAGCTGCTTGCGGAACACACGCGGGTGGGCACTAGCTACGGCGGCGGGTTCGTGAGCGCCGTGGACGGGCTCGAGTCCACGACCGGCTCGAGCGACGACTGCGCCGACTGGTTCTACTGGATCGACGGCCGCATGGGCGACACCGGCGCCGGCGACGTGGAGCTGGAGGGCGGCCAGACGGTCTGGTGGGACTACCACCGATGGCAGGGCGCCATGTTCATCCCCGCCGTCTTGCAGGCCTTTCCACGGCCCTGGAGTGCGGGCGACGTCACGCTCGTTGGCGACGTCGCCGCCGATGCCGTGGCCCGATGGTCGGAGGATCAGGCCATAGCCATCCGGCCTCTTCGTCCAGGTGAAGGGCAAGGCCATCTGGGCACTCGACCGCCGTGGTGACGCGACGAGGCGGGTCACGGCCGCTCTGGTCGCCGCGCCTCATCCGTCCGCCGAACGCAAGACGCTGCTCGTCCTCTTGGGCGACGACGAGGCGGCCGTCACGCGGCTCCTCGACACGCTCGGCGACGGGCTGGGCCGGCAGACGCTCGTCGGCGCCTGTCTCTGCGACGGAGGTCTCGTCCGCCTGCCCGACGGGGACTGAGGCAGCCATGGCCATGGACGACTCGCACCTCGTACCCGGCTCGGACTCCGGAGCGACCTACCCGCCCGCCCCGGCCGGATGCTGTGAATCGGCCGTCGCGCGCGGCGGCGCTCTCTCGACGCCGGACATGGGCGGCCGCCTGTCGTCGCCGAGGCCAGCCGCAGCAGAGCCGGCACGTAGCCTCCGTCGGCGTCGCTGGGCGGCGAGGCCTCGCAAGCACGGCCTCGCCGCCGTCCGCACGCCGGCCGCCCTCGCCTGTGTAGCGGCTCTCATGCTGGCCGCCTTCGTGATCGCCAACCCGCTCCAGGTCGGCGTGCTGCTCGCCGTACTCCTCCTGGTGCTGGCACTGGCCGGCCGGCTGCGAGCCGCTTGGCCCTATCTTCGCTTCGCTCTCTTCATCGCCCTCGTTCTCGCCATCATCAATCCCCTTCTCAGCCGGAGCGGCCTCACGGTCCTCTGGCATGCGGACTGGGGTCCGTTCGAGCCGCGCATCACCCTGCAGGGCATCTACTTCGGAATCGGCACTGCGCTGCGACTGTGCGTCGTCGTCGCCGCGTTCGCTCTCTACAACGTGCTGCTCGACGCCGACGAGCAGCTCGGCATCATGAGCGCCGTGTCGTTCCGCTCGGGCCTGGTGCTGTCGCTCGCCACACGGCTGTTCCCGGTGCTGTCGCGCGATGCGGCCCTCATCGCCGACGCTCAGCGCGCTCGCGGCGTGGAGCTGGACCGCGGGCGACGGCGGCAGCGCGTGGCCACCCGCCTCCCGCTGCTCGGCGCGCTGCTCACGCAGAGCCTCGAGCGCGCCATGGATGTCGCCGAATCGATGGAGGCGCGCGGCTACGGCCGCCGCGGCCGCAGCCGCTGGCGCCGCGGCCGCCGCTGGCACGTCGCCGACATCGCAGTCCTCTCGCTCAGCCTCGCCGCCGTCGCCGCCATGATCGTCGGCCTGGCCACCGGAGCGTTCCGGTACAGCTACTTCCCGCTCCTGGACGACCCGTGGACAGGCTTCAAGGCGACCGGGTGGCTCATGACCGTCGCGCTCCTCGTGGCAGCGTGCTTGCTTGCGCCGCTGGCGCGCGAGGTCGGCCGGCAGCACCGCGCCGCGACCGTGCGCAGCCACTCAGACGCGCGCGGCGCACCCGATCCGGCATTCGCCGCGCACACTCCCGGGACCGATGCCAGGCTCGCCGGCGCCGCAGGCGCTACCGCCTCGCAGCCCAGAGCCGCCGGAACGGGCGGGTGACCGCATGGAGACCATCGCCGCCGTCGATAGGGTCACCTACACCTATCCAGACAGACCGCTCCCGGCCCTGCGCGATGTCTCGCTGCAGCTCCATCCGGCTGAGGTCGTGCTTCTGGTGGGCGGGTCCGGCAGCGGCAAGTCGACGCTCCTGCGCGCCCTCAACGGGCTCGTGCCGCACTTCCACGGCGGCACGTTCGCCGGCAGTGTGGTGGTGGACGGGCTCGACACCCGCACAACACCGCCGCGGGATCTGGCCGCCCATGTGGGCCTGGTCTTCCAGGAACCGGAGAACCAGGCCGTCATGACCACCGTGGAGCACGAGATCGCCTTCGGGTTGGAGAACCTGGGCCTGGAGCCGAGTGCCATCAGCCGCCTCGTCGAGGAGGCGCTCATCTCCCTGGGCCTCTCGCGCCTCCGTCACGCGGAACTGGCCACGCTGTCCGGCGGCGAGCTGCAGAAGGTGGCACTCGCCGCGGTGCTCTCCATGCAGCCCCATCTGCTGCTCCTCGACGAACCAACCTCGCAGCTCGACCCCGTGAGTTCCGAGGATCTGCTGGCAGCCGTTCGGCGCCTCTCCGAGGACACCGGCGCCACTATCGTTCTGGCGGAGCATCGCGTAGAGCGGTGTCTGCACCTGGCGACCCGCGTGCTCTACATGGAGAACGGAGCCGTGACCATCGATGCCGCGCCGCAGGAGTTCGCTCGCTGGGCGGTCGAGCACCGTCGCGAGTTGCTGCCGCCGGTGACCCGGTTGTTCGCGGCGCGCACCGATGCTCGCGCCGCGCGCCGCGCGGATGAGTCTGGGGACGATCTGCCGCTGACCGTCAAGGATGCGCGGCGAGCACTCGCCAGCGGAATACGCGGCGACCTGATCGCCGTGCCGGCGGTGGGCGCGGACACGCGGCCGGCGGTCGCCTCGAACACGCGGACGGCGATCGCCGCGGGCCGGCCCTCGACCTTCCCCAAGCCGGCCGCGCGCGTGGCTCGCCCTCGCCCCGCAGCCATCGAGATCCGGGGGCTCGTCGCCGGGTACCCGCCCGACGAGCCCATCCTCGACGGCCTCGACCTCACCTTGGCCGCCGACGATCTGGTGGCCGTCATGGGCGAGAACGGCGCCGGCAAGTCGACGCTCGTGCGCCACTTCAACGGTCTCCAGCGGCCGCTCGCCGGCACGGTGCGCCTGCACGGCCGCGAGGTCGCCTCGCTGTCGGTGGCCGAGGCGGCGCGCGGCTGCGCCTACCTGGGCCAGAATCCGGGCGCGTACTTCGTGAAAGACACGGTCGCGGCCGAGCTCGCCCACACCCTGGACGCGCTCGAGATCGACCCGCATGAGCGCGAACGTCTCATCGCGCGGACCGTCGCTGACATGGACCTGGCGGAGCTGATGGACCGCGACCCGCGGGACCTCTCCGGAGGAGAGCGCACGCGGGTCGCTCTGGCTGCCGTTACGTGCGCCGAGCCCGGCATGCTGGTGCTCGACGAGCCTACACGCGGCATGGACCCCACGCACAAGGCGGCGCTCTCGGTGCTCGTCCGTCGCTGGGCCGCAGCTGGTCGCTGCGTGGTCGTCGTGACCCATGACGTGGAGTTCGCAGCCCGTATCGCCGAGCGAGTCGTGGTGCTCGGCGACGGCGGCGTGCTCGCCGACGGACCGGTCCACGACGTGCTGCGGGGATCGCTGTTCTTCTCCACGCAGATCGATCGCCTGCTCCGGCACAGGCTGCCGGGCGTCCTCACCGAGAACGAGGTCGCCTGGACGGAGGCAACGGCATGATGGCCGGATCGACCCGCTCCCACCGTGTCGCTGCAGGCCCCAGCGGCCGTCGAGCCACCTGGGCCACGGTCATCGCGGTCTCGCTCGCCGCGGTCTGCCTAGCCGTGTGGGCCGTTCTCGATCCGGGGGGTGTCGACTGGGGCGCGGCGTCGTTCGGCTGGGTGGCGGCGATCGTCGTCGTCGGCTTCGCCCTGTACGGCGTCCGCGCGGTGCCCGCTCAAGAACTCGCGCTGGTCGCCGCGCTCGCTGCCATGGCCACCGCGGGCCGCGTGCTCTTCGCCTCGCTGCCGAATGTGAAGCCGGTCACCTTCATCGTGCTCGTGAGCGGCGTTGGGCTGGGACCCGGGCCGGGCTTCATGGTCGGCGCCACGGCCGCGCTGGTCTCGAACTTCTTCTTCGGCCAGGGCCCCTGGACGCCGTGGCAGATGCTCGGCTGGGGCCTAGTCGGCGTGGTGGGCGGCCTCATGGGCCGCCGCGGACGCCGACCCGGCCGTTGGGAACTGGTGCTCGTCGGCTCAGCGCTCGCCCTGGCGTTCGACTGGCTGGTGAGCATCTGGATGTTCGTCGCCTACAGCGCCCACACGTGGCCCGCGCTGGTCGCCCTCTACGCGCAGGGCCTGGCCTTCGACGCGGCGCACGCCGCCGCCACGGCGGTCTGCGCCGCGCTCTTCGGACCGCAGGCTGTCCTCATCATCACTCGCTTTCGCACGCGCACGCGCGTCACCCTGACCGACCCGGAGGAATGCTCATGATCCTGCGTACTCGCACGACGCTCGCCATCCTGGCGATACTGCTCGGACTCGCCGCTTGCGCGGCGCTCACGCCTGCGGCCGGCGCCGCCTCGTCACCCGTCTCCAAAGCGCTGACCTACTTCCACAAGTGCCAGACGAAGGCTGGCGGATTCACGGTCAGCGGCTCATCGCAGGCCGAGATGACCCCCTGGGTGCTCATGGCGGTGGCCCGGGCCGGCCAGAACCCCGCCGCGTGGCGCAAGTCCGGCGGTCGCACGCCCGTGCAGTACCTGCAGTCACTCGACCTTGAACGGCTGGCGCTCGCCCAGAGCGGCAGCACCGCCAACGCGCCGAACTTCTACGCCAAGATGATCCTCGGCTACAAGGCGGCTCGCCAGACGAGCCTCATCAGCAGGGCCGGCAGCAAGCGCATAGACCTGGTGGCGAAGCTTCTTGCCTACCGGGACCCGTCTACCGGCAGGTTCACGACCAGCAAGGGCGGCAGCGGCAGCTACGCGGCGGTCAACACGACCACCTACGCGATCCTGGCGCTCAAGGCAGCGGGCCGCGGCGCGAGCGCCCGTGCCAAGGCGGCCCGCTGGCTGACCGGCCAGGCCGTCTCCAGCGGCGGTTTCCCGTTCATGCCGGGCCAGACGGTGGACGTCGACTCCACCGCCGCAGCCGTCCAGGCTCTTCGCGCCTGCGGCGTGAGCAGCGGCTCCGCCGTGATCCGCGCTGCGGTGCGCTACTTGCGTCCGCGCCACCAGGCCAACGGCGGCTTCACGTACGCCATGGGCGGTGGCACCAACGTGGAGTCGTCCGCCCAGGCCGCGGAGGCGGTCGTCGCGGCCGGCCAGAACCCCGAGAGCAGCTCCTGGCGCCAGAGCGGCAAGTCCGCGCTCGACTACATTCGCTCCAAGCAGACGTCGAGCGGCTACTTCTACCACCTGGGAACGACCACGGCGACGCCGCTGCTCACGACGGCGCAAGCGGTCATCGCGCTTCAGAGGAAGACGATGATCTTCTGACGGCATCGGAGCCCGTCGTCACGTGGAGGGGGCGGGGGC
>CAZIGT010000217.1:0-5587 GCA_964538465.1 uncultured Thermoleophilia bacterium
TCAGCTACGACCTTGACTGTCGCTGGCCTTGGCCATGACCTCTCCTAGTCCGCGGCCTTCGTCGTCACTCCCGCGGTCTCAGTTGACCGGAAGGCAAGGCCCTGCCGTGCCGTGGTTCGCGTGGCGATCCCGAGGCGCGAATGGGAAAGGCCCGGCGGTCAGCTGAGCCGTCGGGCCTTTCCTTTAGCAAGCCGTAAGCCGGATTCTGTCGTGGGTGGCCATCCATCTGGGACACACGTTGCCGCGTGCCTCATGCGACCGAACCCGGGAGCTTCGGGCGAGCAACCCTCGAGCGCTCCCCTATTTGGTCTTGCACCGGGCGGGGCTTGCCGAGCCGGCCTGTCACCAGACCGCTGGTGGGCTCTTACCCCACCGTTTCACCCTTACCCGCACCGTCTTCGGGGCTCGTACTACCTCGCCGACGGCCGCTGGCGGTCTGCTCTCTGTTGCGCTTTCCCTCGGGTTTCCCCGGCTGGACGTTATCCAGCGCCCTGCTCTGTGGAGTCCGGACTTTCCTCGGCGCGGTGCCTGCCCGCCTCACATGGGGGCGGGCACGCCGCCCGCGCCGCGGCCACCCGGCTTGCCCAGCCAGTGTACCACCCTGGGTGCAAGCCAAACCTCGCACCCGTGTGAGACCGCGCGCGGGGATGCGCGGCGCCTCTCGGCCGGCGACTCAGTTGCGGCGCCCTGTCGACGGCTGAGGGAGAACCCTCATTCGGAGGTCGGCGGTTCGTCGATGGTGGGCGAGCCATCTGCGGCACGACCCTCAAGCCAGAGTCGAGGGGCGAAGGATCGACGAGTATGAGCGAGTGCCGCGCTCACGGGCCGCGGACAGGACGAGCCGGCTCGTACCGGACTCCACAGGTTGCAGGCGGGGCGAGCCCGGTGCGTCCCGACCTCAGGGACGGTGGGCGACGAGCCCAGAACAGAGCGGCTTCAGGGACGGTGAGCGGCGGCGAGCGTCGCAGGAGCCAGCCCGCTCGCCGCCGCCTCATCCAGCAGCCATACCAGCTCGCCGGAACGCGGATCGACCCGCTGCGCTGGCAGGTCCGCTGGCCGGCGCTCGCCCTCCAGGACACCCGCGACCACGCCGGCCTTCCCGCCGCCCCCCACCAAGAACACGACCTTGCGCGCCGCGACGAACACCGGGTACGTCATCGTGAGTCGCGGCGAGCCGTCTGGCGCCGTGTTCGGGACGCAGAAGCGTTCTCTCTCGTCGAGGGCCGCGGTGCGCGGGAAGAGCGACGCCGTGTGCCCATCCCCGCCCAGCCCGAGCAGAACCAGGTCGAAGACGGGTGGCACGAGCGGCAGGCGACGGAG
Organism: uncultured Thermoleophilia bacterium; assembly: GCA_964538465.1. GTDB lineage: Bacteria > Actinomycetota > Thermoleophilia > UBA2241 > UBA2241 > UBA6103. Next base: position 1,321 of record CAZIGT010000217.1, read on the forward strand.
CTCGGCCTCATAGGCGCGCGCCGCCGCGTCCGGCTCCTCCTCCCCGCGCATGCGGTGCACGTTCTCGGGCGGCACCGGCACATGCCCTATCAGTGCCGCCCGAGCCGCTCCATAGTTGCTGTCCGGGTGGTCGGGCGGCACGCAGCGCTCGGCGCCCCAGTACAGGTGCACCCGGGGCCACGGCATGCGCATACCGGCATGCTTGTGCGCCAGCACCTCGTACATGCCGCGCGGCGTGTTGCCGCCGCTGAGCGCGACATAGAACGCGCCACGTGCCGCCACCGCGCTCTGCGCGGCGGACACGAACAGGTCGGCACCGCGCCCCGCCAGTGCAACGGGGTCTCGCACGATCTCTATCGTCACAGCCATCTGCGACCTCCCCGAAGGGCACCGGATGGTCGCGGACCGGAGCCTCTGCGCCGGCCCGGACGCGATCGCCCGCGCGCGGCCTCGAGCGGCCCGCTCGCGCGGGCTACGGCCGCCGCCACTCGCGGCCGTCGGCCGCGAGCATCGCGACGGCCGCCTCCGGTCCCCAACTCCCGGCCACGTACGTGTCGATCTCCGTGTCACTGTCGTGCCAGGCGTCGAGCACCGGCTCGACCAGCCGCCAGGACTCCTCCACCTGGTCGTCGCGGTTGAACAGCGTGGCGTCACCCGCCATCACATCCATAAGCAGTGTCTCGTAGGCGCTGAAGGGCAACTCGTCGAGCGTGGAGCCCCAACTGAAGTCCATCTCGACGGGCTTGAGTCCGACCTCCTCACCCGGGACCTTGCTCTGGAAGCGGAGAGAGATCCCTTCATCGGGCTGTATGCGCAGCACCAGGAGATTCGGTAGCACCTTCTCCACCGGCAGATCCGCCTTGCGGAACAGCAGGAACGGCGGTCGGGTGAAGCTGATGGCGATCTCCGTGACGTGCTTGCGCAGGCGCTTCCCCGTGCGTAAATAGAAGGGCACACCCTCCCAGCGCCAGTTGTCCACGAAGAGCTTGAGGGCCGCGAAGGTCTCCACGTTCGACTGGGCCGAGACCCGCTCCTCTTCCCTGTAGGCTCTCACCGCCTCGCCGGCTACCACGCCGTCTGTGTACTGCCCCCGCACCGCCTGCCGCTCCACGTCGGCCGCCGCGATCGGCCGCACCGCCCGCAGAACCTTCACCTTCTCGTCACGCACCGCCTCGGCGCTGAACGCCACCGGCGGCTCCATGGCTACCAGCGTCAGGAGCTGCAGGAGATGGTTCTGGATCATGTCGCGCAGGGCACCAGACTCCTCGTAGTACGGACCGCGATGCTCCACGCCGAGGGTCTCGGCAGCGGTTATCTGGACGTGGTCCACGTAGCGGCGGTTCCAGACCGGCTCGAACATCACGTTGCCGAAGCGGAACGCAAGGATGTTCTGCACCGTCTCCTTCGCCAGGTAGTGGTCTATGCGGTACACCTGGCGCTCGTGGAAGACGCTGCGCACGGTCTTGTTGAGCGACCTGGCGCTGGCCAGGTCGTTGCCGAACGGCTTCTCGATGACGATCCGCGTCCAGCCGTGCGGTTCGTCGAGCGGGGCAGCCGGACCGCGTTCGTCCTCCTCGAACGCCGCAGCTGCCGCGAACGTGCGCGCCGCGGCGTCGGAGAGTCCGGTCGCTGCTGCGGCGACACCGGCCGTGGCTGCGGCCGAGTCCTCCGCCCCGCCGACGCGGGCAGTTGCCGAGAGGCCGCCGGCCGGCTCGTCGCATGAGGCGGCGGCCAGCGCCGCCGCTATCGCTCCGGGCGACGCCACGCGGCCGCCCAGTCCCGCCTGCCCGAGCCCGTGGATGATCGCCGGGAACAGGCTCGGCGGCGTAGCCAAGTAGAAGATACGGTTCGCCGGCGAACGGTGCTCGCGTTCCACCGCCTCGATGGCGGTGCGCAGCCTCGCGTAGCCGTCCGGGTCGTCGAACTCGCCCTTCACGTAGCGCGGGTCCGTGAGCACGCGGGCACACGCGGCGCGGTCGACCGCGTCGGCGCCGAAGTAGTCGTCCACGGATCTCTGCATCAGCTCGCTCAGCGACTCGTCGGTGAGGTCGCGGCGGCCGTAGCCGACCACCGTGAGGCGCTCCTTCAGAAGTCCGCGAGCCGCCAGGTCGTAGAGCGCCGGCGCGAGCTTGCGGTGCGTGAGATCGCCCGTCACGCCGAAGATGACCAGCGTGCAGGGATCAAGGCGCGCGTGCCCGCACGGCGCTGCGGCGCGAGAGTCTGTCACCGTCCCTTCTCCTTGACGGCGTGGCCGCCGAACTCGTTGCGCAGGGCGGCCAGCATGCGATTGCTGAACGAGTCCTGTTGGCGGCTGCGGAAGCGCGCGAAGAGCGAGTCGGCGATCACCGGCATGGGCACGCCCAGCTCGATGGCCTGTTGCACCGTCCACCGGCCTTCGCCGGTGTCTTCCACGTAGCCGGTGATCTTCTCCAGCCTGGGGTCCTTGTCAAGGGCGTCCGCGGCTAGCTCCAGCAGCCAGCTGCGCACCACGCTGCTGTGGTCCCAGAGGTGGGCGATGGCAGCCAGGTCGAGGTCCCACCTGCTGGCCGCCAGCAGCTCGAAGCCCTCGCCGTAGGCCTCCATCATCCCGTACTCGATGCCGTTGTGGACCATCTTGACGAAGTGGCCGGACCCGGCCGTGCCCATATAGGCATAACCCTCCGGTCCCGGCGCCAGGCTGAGCAGCAGCGGCTCGACGTCCTGGAAGGCGCTCTGGTCGCCGCCGACCATGAGGCAGTAGCCGTTCTCCAGGCCCCACACGCCGCCGCTGGTGCCGGAGTCCAGGTAGCGCAGCCCCTTGAGCGCCAGCGCCTCGGAGCGGGCGATGTCCTGCTCGAAGTAGGAGTTGCCGCCGTCGATGATCACGTCCCCGGCGGCCAGCAGAGGCGCCACCTCCGCGATCGCCTCGTCGGTGGTGGCCCCCTGCGGCAGCATGAACCAGAGCACGCGCGGTACGGTCAGCGTGGCCGGGATGTCGGCAAGGCGTTCCACCGGCACTGCCTTGCCGCACTCGCGACCGCCGTTCGCCGCGCGGCGCGCCTCCGGCCCACCCGGGGCGAACTCGGTCGCCAGATCGACGGCCTTCGCGTGCGTGCGGTTCCAGAGCACCACGCGATGGCCGTCACGCAGCAACCTCCGCGCCATGTTGCCACCCATGCGCCCCAGACCGATCATCGCGAGGTCCATGTCGTTCCCTCCCTCACGCGTTCGGCACGCGCTGCGTCGTGCCGCCGGTTGCCTGTTACTGCGCGCCGGGATGATGCGGTCCGTTCTCGGCCACGGCCGTCTGCGGACCGCCCGCTATCCCAGGCGCGCCGCGACTTCCCGGACGGCCTCCACGACCGCCGCGAGGCCCGCAGCGGTGTCTTCACCGAGGTCCACGCGCAACACGCGGCGACCTCGCGACCGCAGGCTCTGCAGGTCGCCGATCGCCTGCGCCCGCTTCAGCACCGAGAACGGATACAGCTGGCCCGGTATGCGCGCGTCGCGCGCGTCGCGCGAGAGAAGCTGAAGGTAGACGCCGGTGTTCGGCCCTCCCTTGTGGTACTGGCCGGTGCTGTGTAGGAAGCGTGGACCATAACCGGCCGTCGTGGCTACCTTGAGCCGGTCGCGGACCGCGCGCCGCGCGGCGTCCAGGCCGGCCCACACGGCCGCCGACGGCGCCATATAGGCCTGCAGACAGAAGTAGTCACCGCGACGCACGCTGCCCAGCAGACCCTCCACAGCCGGTGCCAGCTCGGGGCTCGTCGCCGTCACCGAAGCCGTGCCACCGGCCGCCTCTTCCCCCTCGCCCGCGGCTGGGAGCTCACCGGTCTCCGTGTACACGTCGAGGAGAGCACGGGTGTTGTCCTTGCTCTCCTGCACATTGGGCTGGTCGAACGGGTCGATGCCCAGCAGCGCCCCAGCGGCGGCCGTGGCGATCTCCCAGAGCAGGAACTGGCCGCCGAGCGCCCAGCGATCGGGCAGGGTGATGGTCACCACCGGCTGCCCGGCCGCGACCAGCGCGGCCACCGCCCCGTCGAGGCCGCCGGAGCCGGCCGCCTCGTCAGGCTCGTCGCCCTCGATCCGCAGGTGGACGAAGAGGCGGTCGTCGCCGTAGACATCCGGCGCGCCGACCGCCTCGAGGTCCACCGGCAGGATGCCGCGGCCCTCCTTGCCGGTGCTCTCCGCCAGCAGCTGCTCTACCCAAGCGCCGAACGGCGCCAGGGCGCGGGGCGCGAGCAGCGTGAGCTTGTCGCGCCCCGCGCGGGCTAGGGCGCCCATCACG
>CAZIGT010000218.1:0-5574 GCA_964538465.1 uncultured Thermoleophilia bacterium
CATGAGCGGCAAGGTCATCCAGACGATCAAGCAAAACTGCCGGCGCTGCTACACGTGCGTGCGCGACTGCCCGGCCAAGGCCATTCGCATCGAGGACGGCCAGGCGTTCGTGGTCGAAGAGCGCTGCCTGGGCTGCGGCAACTGCACCATGGTCTGCTCGCAGAACGCCAAGGCGTACGCCAGCGGCGTGGAGGGTGTCGCCGGCCTGCTCGAGCAGGATGTCCCGGTCGCCGCCCTGGTGGCTCCGTCGTTCCCGGCTGATTTCACCGTTCCGGCCGAGAAGCTCGTTGGCGCTCTGCGGGAGGCCGGCTTCGACCGCGTGGTCGAAGTGGCCCACGGCGCCGACCTCGTCAGCGCCGCCTACCGTGACTACCTGCGGGAGCATCCCGACGGCCTGCACATCGCAACCGCCTGCCCCGCGGTCGTGGAGTTCGTGCGGAAGTACAATCCCGAGCTCACCGACTGCCTGGTGCCGGTCGTGTCGCCGATGGTCGCCACCGCCCGCGCGGTGCGGGCGCAGTACGGCGACGACGTGCGCTGCGTGTTCGTGGGACCGTGCGTGGCGAAGAAGCTGGAGGCGCTGGACCCGCAGCTGGAAGGCGAGATCGACGAGGTGCTCACCTTCCAGGAGCTTCACCGGCTCCTCGAGCAGCGCGGCATCGCGATGTACAAGGCGCCGGCGGCCGAGTTCGACCCGCCCCGCGCGGGCCGAGCCCGGGTCTTCCCGCTCGTGGGCGGCCTTCTGGACAGCGCCGGGCTCGAGCATGGCCTGCTCGACCCCGAGGTCCTGCTTCTGAGCGGGCACGACGAGGTCGACGAAGTGGTCGGGGGTCTCACGCGGGACGACGTGGACACCACACTGTTCGTGGAGGCGCTCATGTGCCATGGCTGCTACGCGGGGCCGGGAATGCGCACGGACGACCCCGCGCGACTGCGCAAGCAGCGCATCGGCGGCTACGTGAGTGGCTGCAAGGATGAGGAGCACGCTGCGGACACGGCAGCGGGGAGCGCGGAGGCGGCATCTGAAGCCGAGGCGCCTCTGCTCACGATCGACCTCCACCGCTCCTACGCGCCGGACGACCGGCGACTGCAGCAACCCACCGAGGCCGAGATCCGCGAGATCCTGGCTCACACCAACAAGTTCTTCCCGGAGGACGAGCTCAACTGCGACGCCTGTGGCTACGGCACGTGCCGGGAGAAGGCCGTGGCCGTCTATCGCGGCATGGCGGAAGAGGCGATGTGCCTGCCGTTCATGATCGAACAGGCCGAACGTGGCTGGCGCGAGCTGAACCTGCCGTGGCAGGAGCGGCGCGACGTGCACCGTCCCCTCATCAACCCGGAGAAGCTGGCCTCGATGGGGCAGATGGCGGCCGGCGTGGCCCACGAGCTCAACAACCCGTTGAGCTCGATCCTGCTGTACACGCACATCCTGAGCCGCAAGCTCAAGGACCGCGACGATCTGGACCACGACCTCAAGCTCATGGCCGACGAGAGCCAGCGCTGCAAGCGCATCATCGGCAACCTGTTGGACTTCGCTCGCCAGAGCCGGGTGCAGATGGAGCCGGTGGAGGTGGTGGGGCTGCTGCGGCAGGCCGCCGACGGCGCTGCCGCCGTTTTGCCGGCCGATGGCCACGTGCGCATCGAGGTCTCGGCCGCGCCGGGCCTGAAGGCCGAGCTGGACCGCGACCAGATGGGTCAGGTCATGGCGAACCTGGCGAAGAACGCCGTGGAGGCCATGGACGGTCGCAGCGGCGTGGTGAGTCTGCAGGCCGGCACAACGGAAGACGGGAGCAGCCTGCGCATCTCAGTGAGCGATCAGGGCTGCGGGATCCCGCCGGAGGCGCGCGACAGGATCTTCCAGCCGTTCTTCACGACCAAGAGCATAGGGCAGGGCACGGGGCTGGGCCTGCCCATCTCATACGGCATCGTCAAGATGCATCGCGGCCAGATCTGGTTCGAGAGCGAACAGGGCCGCGGCACCACGTTCCATGTCGAGCTTCCCCTGAGCCAATCACGGGGCGGAAGGAGCATCATCGATGATCACGCAACCGTCGCATACTGAGACCGCCGCGGCGCGGGCGGAGTCGCAAGCCGCGCCGCGGACCGGCAAGACCCTCCTCTTCGTCGACGACGATCGCGACTTCCTGCTCGCGCAGCGCACGTTCTTCGAGGCCCGCGGCTTCACCGTGCTCTCTGCGGAAGACCCCGAGCAGGCGCGGCGCGTCCTCGAGGTCGAGCAGCCGGACGTCATCTTCCTGGACCTGATGATGGACCACTACGACGACGGCTTCCGCCTGGCGCGCGAGATCCGCAGTCTGGAGCGCCACTCACGCGTCCCACTCGTCATGCTCAGCGGCGTGGCGGCGGCCACCGGCAAGCGCTTCGACGACGAGGCGGAAGGCCTCAAGCTGTGGAGCAAGCTGGACCTGTTCATCAACAAGCCCGCCACCGGCCGGCAGCTCCTCAAGGTCGTGGAGGAGCAGCTGGGTACCGTGGCGTCGTGAGCCGCTGAGCTCGTGAGCAGCCCGAGGTAGCAGGGAGCGCGTGGCAGGCTCCGCGCGCGTGCCGCGGCAGGCCACGACGGCAAGGCGCGGCGCCGGCGGCGGCAGCCGCCGCCGCACCCAAGGAAGGCACCATGGCAGACGGACACATACTGGTCATAGATGACGAGTACGGCGTGCGCAGCGGCATCCGCCAGATACTCGAGCTGGAAGGGTACCGGGTCGACGAGGCCGAGACCGGCGAAGAGGCACTGGAGAAGCTCGTGGGTCGCCGCTTCGACGTCGCCCTGATCGACTACCGCCTGCCGGACATCGACGGCCTGACCCTTCTGCAGGCCATAAAGGACCGTGGCCTCGACCTGATGACGTGCATGATCACGGCCTACGCCAACATCGACACGGCCATCGCCGCCACGCGCCAGGGCATCGACTTCTTCCTACCCAAGCCGTTCCTGCCGGACGACCTCCTCGGCGTGGTCGAGACGCTGCTGCGGCATCGTCTGCTGCGCGCCGAGGCGGAGCGGCTGCGGAGGGAGCACGAGGCGAGCCTGCTGGCTCTGGCCGAGGAGAAGAGCCAGACGCAGAGCCTGGTGGCCAACCTGCGCGATGCCGTGCTGGTGGTGAACCGCGACGGCGACGCGGTACTGGCCAACCGGGCGATGACCGACCTGCTGACGAACGTCGCGGCCGCGACGGCGGCAGCAGACGGTGGGGCCGCTGCCGGGCCGGCGGCCGCTCCCTCGACCGTCGAGACCCTTCCGCGTCCGGCGGCCGAGGTCCTGGCCGCCGAGCCGTTCGCGGGCATCCTCGAGCATCTGCGGGCCGGCGAACGCGATCGCGTAGTCCAGGACCTGGAGCTCGGCGAGCGCAACTACATGGCGAGCGTGGTCACCTACCGCGGGGACGACGGGACGGCGCTCGGGCGCATCCTCACGCTGAGCGATGTCAGTGACATGCGCCGCATGACCATGGAGAAGGCGCGCTTCGTGCGCACGATGGTCCACGAACTGCGTTCGCCGATGGGCGCCGTGAAGAGCCTGATCGACGTGTGCCTCGACAAGAGCCTGGGTGACGACATCGAGCCGTATCTCCCGATGCTCGAGCGCGCGACCAGCCGCATCGATGGCCTCACTGAGCTGATCGGCGACCTGCTCTCGCTGAGCCGTATCGACATGGAGCGCGACGTTGAGCGTGAGCTCATCGACGTCGCACCGGTCATCGAAGAAGCGGTAGCGCTGCAGCGCGAGACGATGGCGGCTCGCGGCATCAGCGTCGCCGCAGAAGTGGCGCAGGGTCTGCCGCAGGCGCTCGCCAGCGCAGACGACCTGCGCACCATCCTGGTCAACCTCGTCGCCAACGCGGTCAAGTACAACCGCGACCACGGCAGCGTGACGATCCGGGCGTTCCGGCAGGGCGGGACGGTCGCGCAGCCCGATGGGCAGACGACCGCGCAGTCGGGCAGTCCTCCAGGAGCCGGCGGGGCCGCCATCGAAGACGCCGGCTGGCTGCGCATCGACGTGCAGGACACCGGCATCGGGATCAAGGCCGAGAACCTCGAGCACGTTTTCGACGAGTTCTTCCGCGAGAAGCGGCGCGAGACGCGCGAGATCGAGGGCAACGGGCTGGGCCGCTCGATCGTGAAGCCGCGCGCGGAGCGGTGCGGCGGCCGCCTTGAGGCGGCCAGCGGCGAGGGCGAGGGCTCCACGTTCAGCCTGCTTCTGCCGGCCTGACCGGCCGCAGCGTCGCGCGCGCTCGGACGGTCGTCGCCCTGCACCGGGCCGGCGCTCATCGGCGTCCCGGCTCCTCGCTGCTCCTCTGATGAACGCCGGCCTCCCAGTGCCATGTCGGCGCTCCCGCTGTTGTCGTACTCGTGCGTGGCGGAACGCGCCGCAAAGCGACTGTGAGGAGGGGGCACGCACGCGGTCCGGGGAAGGCCGCATTCCGGCGTGCGCCGACGGCACGCCCGCCCTTCGGGCGATCGACACCGTCGGCGGCACGGGGTGGGCGGTCGGCGACAGCGGTGTCGTGCTCAAGTGGAGGAAGGTGGCCAGGCTACCGTATCTGAAGCGCTGCTCGGCGGGCAGGAGGTACATGCTGGCCGATGTGGACTTCGTCACTGCGACGATCGACTACGCCGCCAGCGTCTTGACGGCCTCCTACCGCGGCGTGATCCTGAAGACCGCGAGCGGCGGCAAGAAGCGGGCCCGGCGAAGTGTGATGCTGACCGAGCTGGGCACGGAGAACGACCTGTTCGCCGTCGATTCCGTATGCGCGTTGCGCGGCTGGGTCGCGGGCAGGTTCATGCTGGGATCGGACGAGCAGCCGGGATACACCGCCTGCACGACGAACGGCGGCAGGACGTAGATGTTGTCCGACTACGCCGACGATCCGCTCACCGGCATCGACGTCCTGAACCGCAATCGGGGTTTCGCGTGGGGTGTCGGTGACGGCGTCGATGCCGGGCTTCGCGGTCGGCGAGGATGCGTGCATCCTGCGCTACAACCAGGGCATCTGGTCCGTGGATCGGGCGCCGGGGTGAGAGGTCGCTGGGCGCGCGAGTGAGGCGCTGTTGGCCACGGGCGCGAGGGCGCCCGGTTTGCGACATCCGCAGAATCGTCCCTCTTGCAGTACGCAGTCCACTCGATAGGATGTGCACTGCTTCGATAACGGTGCGTTGACGTGCGCCTGCGGTCGCCGCTCGTGCGAGTGGGGGCCGGGTGCCGCACGGCGCGGCCGCCGGTGCTCGTGGCCGATCCCGCCGGCGCCCCGGCGGCACCCGTCGACGCCCGGGAGTGGCCGGCGCCCGTCCGCGCCGGCCGGGTCAATTGGGGGAAACATGTCTGCAGCCGGCGCCCAGTTCGAGAAGCCGAAGGTCACCACAGCCCTGCCGGGACCCGGGAGCGCTGCGCTCATGAAGCGTGGCGACACGACCATGCTGGGCGTGTCGCTCATCGGCTCGCATCCGCCGAACCACTTCGTCTCACGCTACCGCGACGTCTGGATCCTCGAAGACGTCGACGGCAACCGCTACCTTGATATGATAGTCTGCTTGGCCAGTATCGCGCTGGGAGGC
>CAZIGT010000219.1:0-5471 GCA_964538465.1 uncultured Thermoleophilia bacterium
GCAGGAGGCGATGGCGTGAGATGGCCGTTGTGGAGTGACGCGGACGGCGCGGGGCGGCGCCGCCGCGAGATCGATCGAGATGTGTGAGTGGGGCCGGGGGTTCCTCCGCAACCGCGGAGGTGCCCCCGGCCCCGTCGTTGCGGGCGCCGGCCCGCGCCGTCATGCCGGCGCCGGTGCGCCCTGTCCCGTCTCATGCGCCTAGGCGGGCGGCGCGACGATGCTATACTCGTTGCCCTGTCAGCCAGCTCTGGAATCCTGAGAAAGGTCTCTGATGAAGAAGCACGCCCTGGCCGCAGCGGTTGTCGTGCTGCTCGGTGCCCTTGCGGCCTCTGTCCTTGCTGTCGGTTGTGGCGGTGTCCCCGACGGGGCGATCGCCACCGTCCGCGGCGACGTGATCACCGAGGAGCAGTTCAACAAGATCATCGACCAGGCCAAGGCTCAGTCCAAGGCGCAGGGCCAGAGCTTCCCCAAGGTCGGCACCAAGTCCTACAACCAGTATGCGGCGAGCGTCGTCGAGTACCTGGTCTCGCAAGAGGTCATCAACCAGGCGGCGGAAGACCCGGAGTTCCTCAAGCAATCACTTGCTGAAGCGCTCAACATGAGCGACGACGAGCTCAACGACCGTCTGGGCAAGAAGGCGGCTCTCTACGACAAGCCCATCGTGGTCACCGAGAAGACCGTGAAGAAGCGCGTCGATCAGCTCGTGAAGGCGTACGGGGGCAAGAAGAAGGTCGCCGCCATCCTCAAGCAGCAAGGCATGACCTGGAAGGACCTCAACAATGCCATCAGGGATCAGATCGTCAGTCAGAAGGTCTACGACCGGGTGATCGCCGCCGCCAAGGTCTCGCCCAAGGAGATCGAGAAGTACTACAACAAGCACAAGGATGAGTTCGACCAGGAAGAGACCCGCAAGATCCGCCACATCCTCGTCAAGACCAAGGCCGAGGCCGAGAAGGTACGGGCGCTCCTGGTGGCAGACCCCTCGGCCGCCAACTGGAAGAAGGTCGCCAAGAAGTACTCGAAGGACCCGGGCAGTGCGGACAGCGGCGGCGATCTGGGCGACGTCACCCCCGGCATGATGGTCCCGGCGTTCGACAAGGCCGCGTTCAGCCTGAAGCTCAACGAGATCTCCCAGCCGGTGAAGACCTCGTTCGGATGGCACGTCCTCCAGGTGACCAAGATCACCAAGGCCAAGAAGAGCACGCTCAAGGAAGCCACCAAGGAGATCCAGCAGACGCTGCTCTCCACGAAGCAGCAGAAGCTGTGGGAGAAGTGGCTCAAGCAGGCCACCGCAGACGCCGACGTCCAATACGCAGAGGGCTACGACCCCGCGGAGCTCAAGAAGGCCAAGCCGACGGCCAAGCCGACCAAGGCCAGCCCGTCGGCGAGCGCTTCGCCGTCAGCCTCGCCGACAGAGTCGTCGAAGGCTTCGCCATCGCCTTCTGCCAGCGAGTGATCTGCGCGTGACGGCGCCCACGGCGCAGACCGGCACCCACGGGCGCGCCGGGCGGCTCACCATCGTGTTCGTCGGCGCCGACGCCGAGCTGGCGCCTGCAGCATCGCTGCAGGCGTTGGCCGGCGCCGGCGCCGTGTTCGTTCCGCATGGCTTGTCTCCGGCGTTGCGGCAGCTCATCGCCAGCGCGGCCGGCGAGGCGGGCTGCGCCGAGGGCGCGTCGGCTGAAGCGAGCACGCCGGATCCCGATGCGGCGGGCCTAGGCGCCGACGGAGCCGGCGCTAGCCTGGCCGAAGCCGACGTCGCGGCGCCCGGCGCCGTGATCGAGGCGGCCGCCGCACGGGGCGCAGTGCTTGCGGCGGCAGGTCCGCAGGGCCCGGCTCTGGCGCGAGCGGCCATGCAGGCGGCCGCGGAGGCCGGCATCGAGGTGATCACGGTGCCGGCTCCACCCGTCTTCGCCGACGCGCTCGTGAGCCAGGAACTCGTCTCACTCCTGCGCGTCACACGCGTCCTGCGCGAGCGGTGCCCCTGGGATCGCGTGCAGACGGCCGGCGACATCGTCTCGTACAGTCTTGAAGAGATGTACGAGCTCGCCGACGCCATAGCCGGGCAGGACGTGGCGGAGGAGCACGGCGAGCTCGGCGACGTGCTCTTCCAGGTCTACTTCCTCTCGGAGCTGCTCGCCGAGCAGAGCGCCGGCGACCTGGGCACGGTGGCGGCGGCCATCGAGCGCAAGCTCGTGCGCCGCCACGCCCACATCTTCGCCGACGCGGTCGCCGAGACACCGGCGGAGGTGCGCGGCCAGTGGGAGCGCATCAAGCGCGAGCAGGAGGGGCGCGAGGGCATCTTCCACGACGTTCCCGCCCGGTTGCCCGCGCTGCTCTACGCTCGCAAGTTGCAGCGCCGCGCCGCCGAGGTCGGCTTCGACTGGGAGAACGCGCACGACGCCTTTCCCAAGATCGCGGAAGAGCACGGTGAGCTGGCCGCGGCGCTGGCTGCTCATCGGCCCGCCGGCGAGTTCGACGACCCGGGTGCCTCGGCCGACGGCGGGAGTGCCGGGGCTGCTCCGGAGCGCGCGGCCGGCGAGAGCGACGCGCCGTCGTCGGCCCGTCTCGAGCTGCGCCACGACCCGCACGTGCGGCACGAGTTCGGCGACCTGCTGTTCGCCGTCACCAATGTGGCGCGCAAGGCAGGCGTCGATCCGGAACTCGCCCTGCGCGAGGCCGCGCAGCGCTTCGAGCGGCGCGTCCGGGCTGCGGCCGACCTAGCCGCGGCTGAGGGCGTGGACTGGACTGCGCTAGGATTGGACGAGCAGGAGGAGTACTACCAGCGCGCCAAGGCGCTGGAGGGCTAAGACGGCGCCGTCTGGCCGTCAGCACACCGAACGCCGCCCTTGAGCGGGGCGGACACACAGGAGGTCGGTTCCGATGACCGTCATCGTCGACGTGGTTGCCAGGCAGATCCTCGATTCAAGGGGTAACCCTACAGTTGAGGTTGAGGTTGCGCTCGAGTCCGGCGAGGTCGGACGCACAGCGGTGCCGTCCGGCGCTTCGACCGGGGAATACGAGGCCGTCGAGCTGCGCGACGGCGACGGCGAGTACGGCGGCAAGGGCGTGCGCACGGCCGTGCAGAACGTCAACACGCTGATCGCCGAGGAGATCATCGGGCTCGACGCCACCGACCAGCGCTTGGTCGATCAGGTGCTCAAGGAGCTGGACGGCACGCCCAACAAGGCCAAACTGGGCGCCAACGCCACCCTCGGAGCGTCGCTGGCCACCGCCTACGCGGCGGCGGCGGCGCTCGACCTTCCCCTGTATCAGTACATCGGCGGCTGCAACGCCTACCAGCTTCCCGTCCCCATGATGAACATCATGAACGGCGGCAAGCACGCGGACAACAACGTCGACCTGCAAGAGTTCATGGTCATGCCGGTCGGCGCGGAGAGCTTCAGCGAAGCGCTCCGCACCTGCGCCGAGATCTACCAGGCGCTCAAAGGCGTGCTCAAGAAGCGCGGCATGTCCACGAGCGTCGGTGACGAGGGCGGCTTCGCGCCGGACCTGGCGAGCAACGAAGAGGCCATCCAGGTCATCATGAGCGCCATCGAGGCGGCCGGCTACGACGCTGGCAGGCAGGGCGTCTGCATAGCCCTCGATCCGGCCGCCAGCAGCTTCTTCTCAGACGGCAAGTACGAGCTGAAGAGCGAGGGCCGCGCGCTCACGTCGGCCGAGATGGTCGACTATTACGCGGCCCTCTGCGATAAGTACCCCATCATCTCCATCGAAGACGGCCTGGCTGAGGACGATTGGGATGGCTTCAAGCTCATGACCGAGAAGCTCGGCAATCGTATCCAGGTCATGGGCGACGACATCTTCGTCACCAACACCGAACGGCTGGCGCGGGGCATCGCGAAGGGTTCCGCCAACAGCGTCCTCATCAAGCTCAATCAGATCGGCACCCTCAGTGAGACGCTGGACGCCATCGAGATGGCCAAGCGGGCCGGCTGGACCGCCGTGTGCTCGCATCGCTCCGGCGAGACAGAAGACGTCACGTTGGCCGACCTCGCCGTGGCCACCAACACCGGGCAGATCAAGAGCGGCGCGCCGGCGCGCACGGACCGGGTGTGCAAGTACAACCAGCTCCTGCGTATCGAGGAGATGTTGGGCGACGTTGCCCGTTACCCGGGCATGGCCGCCTTCTACAACCTGCGGGCGTAGGGCGGTGCGGGCGTAGCGCAGGCGGCCCCGGCACAGGGCCGCCCGCCGGGCGCCGGCTGTTCGCGGAACGCCGACCGGCGAGCGGGAACGCGGGCCGCAGCAGGAGGATGCGTGTTCCGTCCACGGCCCGGTGAAGACGCCGACGGCGCCGACCGCTGCCCTTCGCGCGGCGCCGACCTGGCGGACGTGCGGCGGGCGGCGGAGGCGGTTCTCGCCGTCCCGCCCGCCGCTGCGTGGCCTGCCGCGGACACGAACGGCACGTACCAGCAGCTCGTGGAGCGCGCCAACGGCCTGTACGCCGACGGTGCCGCCAAGTCCCGGGACGGCAAGACGGGCCAGGCGGCGGACTGCTTCGCCGCCGCCGGGGTCTACGCGGCGGCGTGGAAGAAGCCGGGCGACCCGAACGTGGGCACGGACTGGGCTATGTCCCTCTTCCGCTCCGGCGACATCGACGGCGCCGTGGCTCGGCTCGACAAGGTCCTCGCTGCGAACCCTGAGCTCCAGGCGGGCCACTACGACCTCGGCGACTACCTGGAGCATCGTGCCCGCCATCTCGAGGAAGAAGGCGACTCGCGGGGCGCGACGGCGGGCAGGCAATCGGTGGCCGGCGGCGAAACCTCCTCATGCATCGCATCCGGGACGGAGCTTGCCCGGCGATGGCACAGGATCGTGAGGCGGAAGGAAGCGTGGCGGGCCGGTCTTCATCTGCAGGTTCCGGGAGGAGCAGGTCGCGAAGCGGCGGGCGCGCCGCGTCGGCAGGCGCCCGCTCGCGGCGCTCCGGCACGTCTTCTGCCACTTCCGCACGCCGTGCCGCCCAGCCGCGCCGTAGCCGTCGCACGGGAGGTCGGCTGCGCTTCAGCTGGGGCCGCGTGGCGGTGCTGGCACTCATCCTGATCGCAGCCGGACTGTACTACTCACCCCTGCGCGAATACTTCTCCCAGCAGGACCGCTACGCCAAGCAGCTCGCCGCCGTGCAGACGCTGGAGGCCGAGAACGCGGCCATCAGGGAGCGGATAGCCTCCATGAAGGGCAAGCAGTGGATAGTGCGTGAGGCCCGCTCGCAGTTCCAGCTCGTGCCTCAGGGCATGCAGGCGTTCGTGATCACGGGATTGCCGAGCGACGAGGAGGCGCCGCAGCCCGCTGCGGCGCCCAAGAAGCAGTCGCTCTCCTGGGGCGACCGTCTCTCGGATCTCTGGAAGACACTGCTGCGCTGACCGGGCCCGGGGCGTAGTGCCGAGGTGTGTCGACCCCGGCGCGCCGCACCCCGCCGCCGCCGCCGCCCTTTGCTCTCTCGCCTGACCCTC
>CAZIGT010000220.1:0-5437 GCA_964538465.1 uncultured Thermoleophilia bacterium
GCTACGTGCGCGGCGGCCTGGCCGTCCTGGAAGCCCTGTCCAAGGAGCTCGGCAGCGAGGGCGGCGGCACCACCGAGGACCGCGAGTTCTCACTCGAGGTGGCGCGCTGCTTCGGCGCCTGCGGCCTCGCTCCGGTCATCACGGTCAACGACGAAGTGCATCACCGGGTCAAGCCCAAGCGCATAGCCGCCATCCTCGAGCAGTACGCGCCCGAGGCCGTGGCCGCCGGAAGGAGTGCGTGATCATGGCTGAGAAGATCACCAGCCCCGCCGACCTGCTCGCCAAGGCCAAGCGGGCGCAGGACGCGCTGGACCTGCGCGGCGGCGCCAAGGACATCCAGGTCACCGTGCACATGGGCACCTGCGGCATCGCCGCCGGCGCGCGCGACGTTCTTGCCGCCTTCATGCAGGAGTTGGCCGACGCCAAGGTGACCAACGTGAGCCTGCATCAGTCCGGGTGCGCCGGCCTCTGCGAGCAGGAACCCATGATCACCCTGAAGTTCGAGGACGGCAGCGTCTATCACTACGGGCTGCTTGAGGAGCGCGACAAGATCAGGGCCATCGTCCAGGAGCACATCGTCGGCGGCAAGCCGGTCGAGGCCAGCCTCATCAAGTCCGCCTGACGCGGAAGCCAAGGAAAAGAAGGAACCAGGTATGGATCAGATCAGAAGTCAGGTGCTCGTGTGCACCGGCGGCGGCTGCATCGCGTCGGGCGCCATGGCCGTGAGCGCCGCCTTCTCCAAGGAGCTGGAAGACAAGGGCCTGGCCGGCGAGGTGGAGGTCATCGAGACGGGTTGTCTCGGACCCTGCGCCGTCGGCCCCGTGGCGCTCGTCTACCCGGACGGCGTCTTCTACCAGAACATCAAGGTCGAAGACGTCGCCGAGATCGTCGAGGAGCACCTTCTCAAGGGTCGTATCGTGCCGCGGCTGGTGAGCCACGCCCCCGGCACCGATCGCACGGTCGCCGAGATGCGCGACGTGGAGTTCTTCAACCGCCAGGTGAAGATCGTCCTGCGCAACTCCGGCATCATCGACCCGCTATCGATCGACGAGTACATCGCCCGCGAGGGCTACCAGGCACTCGCCAAGGCCCTCACCGAGATGACCCCCGAGCAGGTCATCGACGAGGTCCTCAAGAGCGGCCTGCGTGGCCGTGGCGGTGCCGGCTTCCCTACCGGTCTCAAGTGGAAGTTCGCCGCCGCCCAGGACAGCGACGTCAAGTACATCGTGTGCAACGCCGACGAGGGCGACCCGGGCGCGTTCATGGACCGCTCGGTTCTCGAAGGCGACCCGCACAGCGTGATCGAGGGCATGGCGATCGGCGCCTACGCCATCGGCGCGCGCCAGGGCTACGTCTACGTGCGCGCCGAGTACCCGCTCGCCGTGGAGCGCCTGCAGTACGCCATCGACCGGGCCCGCGAATACGGCCTGATCGGCGACGACATCATGGGCAGCGGCTTCTCGTTCGACCTCGAGATCCGCATGGGCTCCGGCGCCTGCGGCTGCGGCGAGGAGACGGCCCTCATGACCTCCATCGAGGGCCATCGCGGCGAGCCGCGTCCGCGGCCACCGTTCCCGGCGGTCAAGGGCCTCTGGCAGAAGCCCAGCGTCCTCAACAACGTCGAGACCTACGCGAACATCGCACCCATCATCACCAAGGGTTCCGAGTGGTTCGCCAGCACCGGCACGGAGAAGTCCAAGGGCACCAAGGTCTTCGCCCTGGGCGGCGCCATCGAGCACTCCGGCCTGGTCGAGGTGCCGATCGGCATGCAGCTCGGCGAGATCATCAACGAGATCGGCGGCGGCGTGCCGGGCGGCAAGCCGTTCAAGGCGGTGCAGATCGGCGGGCCGTCCGGCGGCTGCATCCCACGGTCGCACCTCAACGTGCCGGTCGACTTCGAGAGCCTGCAGGAGCTGGGGGCCATCATGGGCTCCGGCGGCATGGTGATCATGGACGAGGACACGTGCATGGTCGACATCGCCCGCTTCTTCCTCGACTTCACCCAGGACGAGAGCTGCGGCAAGTGCCCGCCCTGTCGTGTGGGCACCAAGCGCATGCTCGAGATCATCGAGCGCATCTGCAACGGCGAGGGTGAAGAGGGCGACATCGAGAAGCTCGAGGAGCTCGGTGAGACGATCAAGGACACGGCGCTCTGCGGCCTCGGCCAGACGGCACCCAACCCGGTGCTCTCGACCATCCGCCACTTCCGTCACGAGTACGAAGCGCACATCAAGGACCACTACTGCGAGGCCGGCGTCTGCTCGACGATGTTCACCGCACGCTGCTCCAACGCCTGCCCGGCGAGCGTCAACGTGCCGGGCTTCGTCTCGCTGATCGGCGAGAAGCGGTTCGACGAAGCCCTCAAGCTGCATCGCGAGCGCAACCCGCTCGCCAGCATCTGCGGCCGCGTCTGCTTCCACCCGTGCGAGAGCAAGTGCCAGCGCGCGCTACTCGACAGCCCGGTCGCCATCCGCTTCCTGAAGCGGTACATGACCGAGCAGGAAAAGGAAGCGCAGCTTCCGAGCGTCATCGAGAACGCCGCCAACGCGGCCAAGAAGGTCGCCGTCATCGGCGGCGGCCCTGCCGGCCTCAGCTGCGCCTACTTCCTGGCCCGTCTCGGCTACAAGCCCACCATCTTCGAGGCCGAGCCGTCTGCCGGCGGCATGCTGGTGCAGGCCATCCCGGCCTACCGCCTGCCGCGCGAGGAACTCGGCCGCGAGATCAGCATGATCGAGGGCATGGGCGTCAAGATCGAGACCGGCAAGGCCTTGGGCAAGGACTTCACCCTCCAGGGCCTCAAGGATCAGGGCTACGAAGCCGTGTTCCTCGGAGTGGGCGCCCCGCAGGGCACCGGCATCGGCGTACCCGGCGAGGATGGCCCGGGCGTCTTGGACGGCCTCAAGTTCCTCAAGCAGTACAACGTCGAGGGCCGGGCCGAGGTCGGCAAGAAGGTCGCCGTCATCGGCGGCGGCAACTCCGCCATCGACGCGGCGCGCACCGCGCTGCGCCTGGGCGCTGACTCTGTCACGATCCTCTACCGCCGCACGCGGGCGCAGATTCCCGCCTGGGGCGAGGAGATCGACGCCGCCGACGAAGAGGGCATCACCATCATGCCGCTCGTCGCGCCGAAGGAGATCGTACGCGACGCGTCCGGCAAGGTCACCGGCGTGCTCTGCCAGCAGATGGCGCTGGGCGACTACGACCGTAGCGGCCGTCGCCGCCCGGTCGCCGGCCGCAACCCCGACTTCGTCGTCGAATGCGATCAGGTCATCGCCGCCATCGGCCAGAGCCTCGACGCCAAGTCGCTGATCGGCGACCTGCCGGTCGAGCTGCAGAACGGCTGGTTCAAGGTCGACGCCAAGACAGGCCGCACGTCAGTCGACTGGCTGTACGCCGGCGGCGACGCCGTCACCGGCGCGGCCAGCGTGGTCGAGGCCGTCGGCGCCGGCGAGAAGGCCGCCGTGGCCATGGACGAGCAGATGAGCGGCGCCAACCACGCGTTCTGGCGCCGCGATGTCGCGGTCGACACGGCCTTCGATCCCGACGCCGATCCCGTCGCCTACGACCGCGCCGGCGTCGCGTCTCTCGACCCCAGCAAGCGCACCTGCTCGTTCGACGAAGTCGAGCTGTCATGGGCCGCCGAGGTCGCCTGCGCAGAGGCCAAGCGTTGCCTGCGCTGCGACTTCGGCAAGGTCTGTGCCACTACCGAGGAGAACTGACCTATGCCAACCCTTACCATCGACGGCACCAAGATCGAGGTTCCGGAGGGCGCCACGGTCCTGCAGGCCTGCCGCCAGGCGGGGGCCAAGGTCCCGACCCTCTGCTATCTCGAAGACGTGCAGACCATCGGCGCCTGCCGCGTCTGCCTGGTGGAGATCGAGGGTGCCAAGGCCCTCGTCGCCTCCTGTGCGCAGCCGGCCAACGACGGCATGGTCGTGCACACCAACTCACCGCGCGTGCGCAAAGGCCGCCGCACAGTCGTCGAGCTGCTGCTCAGCGAACACGACGGCAACTGCCAGACCTGCGTGCGGCAGGGTGACTGCGAGCTGCGCATCATGGCTCAGGACATGGGCATCATGGACGTGCGCTACGAGGGCGAGAAGACGGCGCGGATCATCGATGATTCCACGCCGGCCCTCATCCGCGACAGCGGCAAGTGCATCATGTGCCGGCGCTGCGTGACGGTCTGCAACGAGACGCAGGGCGTCGGCGGCTTGTTCCCGCAGGGCCGCGGCTTCACCACGGTGATCGGCCCGGCCTTCGCCAGCGACCTGGCCGATGTGGTCTGCGTGCAGTGCGGACAGTGCGCCGCCGTGTGTCCGGTGGGCGCCATCATCGAGAAGAGCGCCATCGACGACGTGTGGGCGGCGCTCGACGATCCCGACAAGCACGTGGTCGTCGAGACGGCCCCCGCCATCCGCGCCGCGCTGGGTGAGGAGTTCGACTACGAGCCGGGCACGCGCGTGACCGGCAAGATGGTCAGCGCCCTGCGCAGGCTCGGCTTCGACGCCGTCTTCGACACCAACTTCGCCGCAGACCTCACCATCATGGAGGAAGGCACCGAGCTGCTCACGCGGCTCAAGAAGGCGCTGGTGGACAAGGAGGAGGTCGCCCTCCCCATGTTCACGAGCTGCTCGCCGGGCTGGATCAACTACATGGAGCACTTCAACCCCGAGTACACCGACAACCTGTCGACCTGCAAGACCCCGCCGCAGCCGGCGGGAGATGACCGACAGCGGCGCCAAGGACGGGGACGTGGTGCTCACCACCCGCGAGCTGGCGCGCATGATCAAACAAGCGGGCATCGACTTCCGCTCGCTGCCGGAGGAGAAGATGGACGCGCCGCTGGGCATCAGCACCGGCGCGGCCGCCATCTTCGCCAACACCGGTGGCGTCATGGAGGCCGCGCTGCGCACGGTGTACGAGATCGTCACCGGCCAACCCTTCCCGTTCGAGAACCTGCACGTGCAGCCGATCGAGGGTCTCGAGGGTGTCAAGGAAGCCTCGATCCCCATCGAGGACACAGTCCCCGAGTGGTCGTTCCTCAAGGGCGTCACGGTCAACGTGGCAGTGGCACACGGCCTGAGCAACGCGCAGAAGGTCATCGACCGCGTCAAGAGCGGTGAGGCGGACTACCACTTCATCGAGGTCATGACCTGCCCCGGCGGGTGCATCGGCGGCGGCGGCCAGCCGCGACTCACGTCCAACGCCGTGCGCGAGGCGCGCATCAAGGCGATCTACTCCGAGGACGAGAGCCGTGAGTACCGCAAGAGCCACGAGAATCCCGAGATCCTCAAGCTCTACGAGGAGTGGCTGGGCAAGCCCCTGGGCGAGAAGTCCCACCACCTCCTACACACCAAGTACACCAAGAAGGAGCGCGTCTGACACAGGCACGATCCTGAAGGAGACCTGCGCGGGGCGGGCCGCCGGCATGAAG
>CAZIGT010000221.1:0-5388 GCA_964538465.1 uncultured Thermoleophilia bacterium
CAGGCGCAGGCCCTGCGCCTGAAGCTGCTCGAAGAACGCCAGGACTCTGGCCCGACGAACGTCGGCTCCCCAGCGGACGATCCTCGTGAGCAGCCTGGGGTGATAGGGCGAGAGCACGATCACCGGCTGCACGCCCCACTCGTTCATGAGCCGGATGGTCTCTTCGGCCAGCCGGCGCGGCGTAGAGCAGAGCCTCGTGTAAGCCCGCGGGTAGATGAGCCGGTACTTGCGCACCGACTGCGCTACTCCCATCTTCAGGGTACGACCGTGGCGACGCAGGTAGTCCCACCTGTTCCAGAGCAGATAGCCGTTGGCCAGCCACACGGCCTCGTTGCCGTAGCGGGCCGAGGGCGTGCCGGTCGGGGCGGCCGGCTGGTCGCCGATGACGTTGTGGGCGGCGCTGCCCGAGGTGGCGGCCGGATCCTGAGCTGCGGCGGCGTCGGACTTCCTCGCACGGGGAGCGGCCCGGTCGGATGCGACACCGGCCGCCAGCGCCCACTCCGGCAGGTACTGCGCGAGCTCGGGCTGCCCCAGCGTCCCCTCACGCAGCGTATCGAGACGGAACTGCTCCACGTCCACGAGCCAGATGTAGCGCTGAGTACTGCCGGGGAACGAGTCGTGGATGAAGCGCGCGAAGCAGTACGCGTCGGCGATCGAGCCGGACGTGACGGATGCGTTGAAGCCCGCGTAGCCGGTGAGTCGCTGCACGTAGTCCGGGTCGATGCGCATGGCGCGCGAGGAGCCGAGGATCACCAGCTGCGGGGCGCTCGTGAGGACCCGGATCAGTGAGATCTTGGTCGTGCGCGTGTACTCGGGGGCAGGAGCGGGCGAAGCGTTCGCCGCGCGGGGAGAGTTGGGGGACGGCGAGGCTACGCGAGTAGTGCTGGGGGAAGCCGTGGCGCAGGCGATCGTCGCTGGGCCCCAGGCACCGGAGACCGCCGCGGCCAGCCAGAGCGCTGCGAGCGCTACCGCGAGACGCAGGGATCTTTGGGCATGAGCCACAGACTCCTCCGTCGAGGCCGAGTCATGCCGGCTTCAGGAGGGCGGCCGCGGCCGTCAGGCGGCCGGCCGCCTCGTCCCTTCCCAGGAGCCACAACGACTCGAAGAGTCCCGGCGTCACGGCCTGTCCGCTCATGCCCAGGCGCAGCGCGGCGAAGACCGCCTTCGGCTTGATCCCGATGTCCGCGGGCAGGCCGCGTACAAGCGTCTCCACGGACGCAACGTCCCACGAGTCCAGATCGCGCAGGCCCGCCGCGGCGGCGGCCAGCGTGCGCGCCGCCCCGTCTGTGCTGCGGAGCCGCTCGAGGGCATCGCCCTCCAGCACGAGCGGGCGGAAGAACCAGCCGCCGATACCCACCACGTCCGCCAGCAGGTCGATCTTCTCCTGCACGAGCGGCGCTAGCTGCCGGGTGAGCTCGGCCTGCCGCACGGTCGGCGGGCTCGCGGCTCGCGGCGCCGAGGTGACGTCCGGCGCCGTCCACGCCGCCGGGTCCGCGTAGAACCCGGTGCGCTCGAGATACTGCACCAGCCGGTCGCCCAGCGCGGCAGCATCCATCTCGCGGATGTAGCGGCCGTTCATCCAGCGCAGCTTCTCGGGGTCGAAGATGCTGGCGCTCCTCCCGAGCTGCTCGACGTCGAAGGGATCGACCAGATCGGCCAGCGTCCACGACACCATGCTCTCGTCGAACTCGAAGCTGAGGAAACAGAGGTAGTTGCGCACGACCTCGGCCAGGAACCCCATCTCGGTGAGCTGCTCGAGCTTGGTGGCGCCGTGACGCTTGCTGAGCTTCTTCTTGTCTGTGCCGAACAGCAGCGGCATGTGCAGGAAGTTGGGAGTCGAAGCGCCGAGCGCCTGATAGATGAGTATTTGCTTGGGCGTGTTGCTGATGTGGTCATCGCCGCGGATGACGTGGGTGATCTCCATGGTCGTGTCGTCGACGACCACGGCCAGGTTGTACGTGACCGTGCCGTCCGAGCGCTGCACGATGAAGTCGCCAATCGTCGCGTTGTCCACCTCGACCGGCCCGCGGAGCATGTCGTCGAACGAGGTGCGGCCGTCGGGGACCCGGAAGCGCAGCGTCCACGGCTCGCCGGCCGCCTTGCGGCGCTCGACTTGCTCCGCGCTCAGATGACGGCACGCGCCGCCGTAGACCCAGTCCCGCTTCTCGGCCTGCGCTCGCTGCCGCTCGGCCTCGAGATCCTGCGGTGTGCAGAAACATGTGTAGAGGTGACCGGAGGCACGGAGCTTCTCCACGTACTCACGGTAGATGCCGGCGCGCTCGGTCTGACGGTAAGGAGCGTGAGGGCCGGGCTTGCCCGGCCCCTCGTCCCAGTCGAGCCCCATCTCCTTCATGGAGGCCATGATCTGCGCGATGGCCTCGTCGGTGGAGCGAGAGGGGTCGGTGTCTTCTATGCGCAGCACGAAGACACCGCCGTTGCGGCGGGCGTAGATGTAGTTGTAGAGCGCCGTGCGGGCACCTCCCAAGTGGAGGTAGCCTGTGGGAGAGGGCGCGAAGCGTACGCAGACCGTGCTCATGACCGAGCAATGATACCGTAGGCACAGACGGCGCCTCGCGCCAGGCGTACGCCGCAGCGCAATGACGGACCGGCTTGTCTGGCGCCGACGGGTCGCGGCAGGCTGGCTCGGGCCCCACGCCGGGTGGCCGACTTGCACGCAGCGGCGCCGGGGGCAGGCCGCACGGATCCGCAGGAGGTGGCCATGAACGACGAAGGGCTGCTCGCCGGGTGCGAGCGCGCTGTGGAGCTCGGCGCGGACGCCGCCGTGGCGCTGCCGGCCGAGCGGGTCGTCGTGCAGGAGTGGGTGCGGGCCAAGTGCCTGTTCGGCTGCGACGAGCCGGGCGTGCGCCGCACCTGCCCCCCCAATCTGCCGGACGTGGACTTCACGCGCCGCATCGTCGCGGGCTACGACCGTGCCATCCTTCTACGCGTGGGGCCTCTCATCGAGGGTAAGACGTCTGAAGGGAGGTGCCGGCGCCTCAACGACGCTGCCCGCGAACTGGAACGGGAGCTCTTCCTGGCCGGCTTCCACAAGGCGTGGGCCATGGGCGCCGGCCCCTGTGAGATCTGCGACGAGTGCGCCCGGGGCCGCGACTGTCCCACGCCGGGACTGGCCCGGCCGTCAATGGAGGCGAGCGGGGTCGACGTGTTCGGCACCGTCCGCGGCGCGGGTTGGAGCATCGACACGGTGAAGACGCACGACGATCCCTATCAGTTCTTCGCCTGCGTCCTCGTCGACTGAGCCGGTCCTCCCGTGGCTGCTGCGGACTCATCACACTCACTGCATCGGGCGGCTGCGGGTCCAGAGTCGACCGTCGTGAAGGCCCACAACGCCTCGCAGCCCGTGTCCCTGAGCGTGCGCGCCGGTGACATCCTGACGGTCGGCCGGCGCGACGACACGTGGACCGAGTGGTTCTGGTGCATAGCACCCGACGGCCGCGCAAGCTGGATGCCGGAGACTTACCTCGAGCTGTTGCCAGGGGGCGCGGAAGAGCCCGCGTCAGCCGGAAGCGCGGATGCCGCGGCCGGGGACGACCCGGGCGCCGACGCGGGCGTTGGCCCGGAGGGGCCGCGGACCGCGGTCGCGCGCCGCGACTACGACGCGACCGAGCTCACCGTGCGCCCCGGGGAGACCGTGACGGTGCTCGAAGAGGTCTCCGGCTGGGTGCTCTGCCGCCGTGACGACGACGAGGGCTGGATTCCCGCCGGGTGCCTATATCATCGAGGCGGCCAGTCGGATGAGGAGGTCTTCGGGTGACCGAGCCACCGCGCGCCAAGCGGCACGCCGGCGGCGATTCCCGGACCCAGCGACGTGCCGAGCTCGAGGCGGTCGCCACGGACCTGCCGTCCCGCGCCACCCACGTCGTGGGCCCGGCGCACCGCGTGTGGCTTCAGGAGGACGGCGTCCTCATTTTCGGGCGCGGCGTCCAGAAGCTCCTCTGGCGCGTCGCCGAGACCGGCTCCCTGCACCAGGCCGCCGCCGATCTCGGCATGTCGTACAGCAAGGCCTGGAGCAGCGTGCGCGAGACCGAGCAACGCTTGGGGATCCCACTCCTCGAGCGCCAGGCCGGCGGCACACGCGGCGGGGGATCGGCGCTGACTCCTGAGGCCCAGGACCTTCTCGAGCGCTTCGACGCGCTCACGCGCGACGCCTACGTCGCCCTGAACGAGCTGTACCGCAAGCACTTTGCCGACGCGCCGTTCGACATCGCCGACGCCCATCCGGAACACGATCGGCCCGGCACGTAGCTGCATTCGGCTCGCCGGGCACTCGTGCCTGCACGGCGTCACCCCGGGCAGATGAGCCTCATACCCGTGCACCCCGTACGGTCTCACGCGCAGCGACCCGACCAGTGAGACCTCCACCTGCTTGACGCCCACATAGCGAACCGTTATTCTCCGCCGCGAATAGCGGTCGTGCTTCGCACCCTCGCCGTCGA
This sequence comes from uncultured Thermoleophilia bacterium, assembly GCA_964538465.1. Classification (GTDB taxonomy): domain Bacteria; phylum Actinomycetota; class Thermoleophilia; order UBA2241; family UBA2241; genus UBA6103. Next base: position 4,458 of record CAZIGT010000221.1, read on the forward strand.
AACCGACTCGCTGACTGCTCTCCACGGACCCACTGGAGAACCTGGCGCGGGCAGCGGGGACGCGTTGGTGCCCATCGACGGCAGAGGGTTCAAGAGGAGTGCTCATGACGACCAACAGCCCGGCAGCTGAGAAGCAGCATGGCGTCCAGGTCATCCAGCGGGTCGCCGAGGTCATGCGCCAACTGGCCATGGAGCCGGGCGGCCTCACGTCCCGTGAGGTGTCCGTCCGCGTAGGCCTGCCCCGGTCGACCACCCATCGCATCACTTCGGCGCTCTGCCGCGAAGGGTTCGTGCGCACGTCGCCGTCTGGCCGGCTGCAAATAGGGCCGGCCATCTTCGGCTTCTCCGCCTCCACCCAGAGGAGCCTGAAGGAAGAGGTCGCCCCCCATCTTCTGCGGCTGTCCCGCCGCGTCAACGAGACCGCTGACCTTGCCGTGCTCGATGGCTACGACGTGCTGTTCATCGATGAGTGCGTCCCGGCACGCGACCTGCGCGTTGTATCGCAGATAGGCGCCCGGTTCCCCGCTCACTGCACCGCGAATGGCAAGGCGCTCCTCGCCGCCCTACCGGACGAGGTCCTGGACGACCTCCTGCCGGAGCGCCTCACCTCCCTCACCCCGCACACCATCACCGACCGGCGCGCCCTCCTGGCGGAACTGGCTCACGTCCGCGAACACGGCGTGGCCTACGATCTCGAGGAACACTCGCTCGGCATCGCCGCTGCGGGCGTGCTGATCCGGGACGCCGCGGGAGCCAGTGCCTCGATGACCGTGGTGGCGCCGGTCGCCCGCTTCCGTGCGGAACGGCGACGCATCACCGAGTGCCTCCTCCAGACACGGCTCGAGGTGCATCGTCTGCTCATCGGGCGCGACGCCACTCCGCAGATGGCCTCGTGAGAAGGGCGGGCGGGTCCTTGCGGACGGCGCGGGCG
>CAZIGT010000222.1:0-5353 GCA_964538465.1 uncultured Thermoleophilia bacterium
CGGTCATCATCCCACAGCTCGGCGGCGTGCTCAGCGCCGTCGGCATGCTGCTGTCTGATCTTGTCGCCGAGTACGCCGCCACTTTCGTCGCCAGCTCGGTCGACTTCGACCTGAACGGCGTCAACGAGGTCCTCGCCGGGCTCGAGAAGCGTGCTCGCGCGTTCATCGCCAACGCCGGCGAAGGCTCGCTCTCATCGTCGATCACGTTCTCCGCCGACGCCCGCTATCCGGAACAGATCTGGGAGCTCCCCGTGACGTTCACCAAGGGCCGCTTCGACGGCCCGGAAGACGTCGAGGCGCTGCGCCAGGGCTTCCATGAAATCCACGAGGAGGTCTTCGCCGTACACGACCCCCAGTCGCCGATCGAGATCGTCGGCTGGCGTGTTCGCGCAGAGTGCAGGCTTCGCGAGCACGAGCTCAGCGTGTCGCGCGAGGAGGCGACCGTGACCGGTCATGCCACCCGAGAGGCGTGGTTCCCGGGCACGGGGGCCGTGAGCACGCCGGTCGTGGAGTTCTCCGCGCTCGCCGAGGACGAGCCCGTCGTGGGACCGCTCCTCATCGAGTCACCCCTCACGACCGTGGTCGTTGAGCCAGGCACGACCGCGGTCCGTTCCAGGCTCGGCAATCTCCTTCTGAGCCGCAACGGCTCCCGGTCCAGCTGACGTCATGACGTACAACAGTGTGGAGGTCGACATGAAGGCCGAGGCGGCCACGTCCCCATCGACGACGATCGACGGCGTCAGGCTGGCGATCATGAGCAGCCGCATGGACGGCATAGTCACACGGATGACGAACACCCTGTTGCGTACGGCCCGGTCCGGCGTCCTCGCCGTCGCGAAGGACTTCTCCTGCTGTCTTCTGGCGGCCAACGGGGATCTGTTGGCCATGGCCGAGGCCGAACCCATCCACGTGCTTAACAGCCATCTGCTCGGTCGTGCGCTCAAGGAACTGCAGCCGGTACTCAAGCCGGGCGATGCCTTCCTGAACAACTCGCCCTATCACGGGAACACCCACGCAGCCGACTGGACGATCCTCGTGCCCATCTTCGACGACGAGGGGGTCCACCGCTGCACGGCGGTGGTCAAGGGTCATCAGGCAGACTGCGGCAACTCCATTCCCACCACGTACCACGCCGAGGCGAAGGATGTGTACGAGGAAGGCGCGCTGATCTTCCCGTGCGTGAGGGTCCAAAGCGACTACAGGGACATCGAGGACTTCGTGCGCCAGTGCAAGCTGCGCATTCGCGTGCCCGACCAGTGGTGGGGCGACTACCTGGCCCTCATCGGCGCTGCCCGGATCGGCGAACGGGAGATGATGGAGTTCGGCCGCGAGGTGGGCTGGGACGTCATCGACAGCTTCATCGGCCAGTGGTTCGACTACAGCGAGAAGGTGATGATCGAGGCAGTCCGGGGCCTTCCCGGCGGGCGGACCACCGTGCGCGGCCAGCACGACCCCGTGCCGGGTGTCGAGGACCTGCCCGTCAACGTCACCGTAGAGGTCGACCCCGAGAACGCGATGATCGAGGTCGACCTGCGCGACAACATGGACTGCCAGCGGTTCGGCCTGAACCTCAGCGAAGCCTGCTCGAGTGGAGGCGCGCTGGCCGGAGTGTTCTGCGGCATCTGCGCGGACATCCCCTTCAACGGCGGTAGCCTGCGGCGCGTGAAGGTGCATCTGCGCGAGAACTGCATCGTCGGCATCCCGCGCCATCCCTTCAGCTGCTCGGCGAGCACCACGAACCTGTCGGACCGCGTGGCGAACGCGGTCATGCGTGCCATGGCCGAGATCGGCGACGGCATGGGCAGGGCGGAATACGGGCTCGTCCTGCCTCCGTCCATCGGCGTCATCTCGGGGAACGACCCGCGGAAGGGGGGCGCACCGTTCGTCAACGAGGTCTTCCTGCATGGGCTCACCGGTGGTGCGGCCACCCCGCACGCCGACGGGTGGCTCACGGCGACCGACGCGGTCACCCTCGGCATGGGGCTCCTCGATAGCGCCGAGCTCGACGAGATCGGCTTTCCTATTCGCGTCCTCGAGCAACGCCTGATCCCGGACAGTGAGGGGGCCGGACGGTTCTGCGGGGCCCCCGGTGCCATGACCGTGATGGAGGCGGTCGACACGCCTGTGGACATCTGGTACGGCAGCGACGGCACGGTGAACCCTGCCCTCGGTGCGGCCGGCGGCAAACCCGGAAGCCGCGCGGAAGCCTGGAAGCGCCTGCTCTCTGGTGAAGTCGTCCCCGCACCGTCGCACGGGCTGGTCCGCCTGGAGCCCGGCGAGGCCATCATCTCGAAGTGCTGCGGCGGCGGCGGCTATGGCCCGCCACACGAGCGCGACCCACGGCGCGTCCTCCACGACGTGCGTGAAGGCCGTGTTTCAGTGGGCCGAGCGCGAGATGTCTACAGGGTGGTCGTCACAGACGGCGAGTTGGACGAGGCGGCCACGGCCAGGTTGCGCGCAGGCTGACGCGGGGGGCGCGGGCTGACCGCAGGAGACCGCGCTACAGCGCCGCCCTCATCCGTTTGCGCGCGTTCTCGGCATGCTCGTGCACTGCCGCCTCGACCGCATCGGGATCGCGCGTGCGGAGCATCTCGACGATGTGCCTGTGGTCCGAGATCGCCCCGGACGATGTGCCCGCCCGCTGGAAGCCGAGGTACACGAAACGCATCGACAGCCGGTGGAGCGTGTCCTGTGTCTCGATGAGGAACTTGTTGCCACAGGCCTCGCCAAGAGCGTGGTGGAAGTCGAAGTCCAGCTCGGCGACCTGCGCCAGGTCGCCGGTCGCCTCTGCTTCGGCCGAAGCGTCGACGAGCTCGTCGAGACGCTCCAGTTCGGCGTCTGTGATGCGCTCCGCTGAAAATCGCACGATGACCTGCTCAACTCCGTCGATGGCGTCCAGCAGCGTGACGAAGTCGAAGATACTGAGCTCCGCGATGGACACGCCGCGCCGCGGCACGGCCACCACCAGATGCTCGCGGGCGAGGAGCTGCAGCGCCTCGCGCAGCGGCGTGCGCGAGCAGCCGAGGAGTTCGCAGAGATACTCCTCGGTGACCACCGCGCCCGGTGCCAGCTCCAGGGTGATGATCATCCGTCGCAGCTCGTGCAGCACCCTGTCGCTGGCGCGACCGCGATGCACGGCGCCCTTGGCGGTCGACATGCTCTTCGTCATCTCACCGGTGCCTTTCGGCCGACTCCACCAGGCATCGCACACCCACGAAACGCCTGCTCACCTGCTCGCCCTTCAGTCGCTCACGATAACACGCGCATCGAGTGCAACACAGCCTTGTGCTGACGCTGCCACCGGGTTGAGGTCGATCTCCCTGATCTCCGGATGAGCCAGCAGGAGATCGCCGACCCTGGCCACCACGTCAGCCACCCCGTCCAGGTCGACCGGCTGCTGCCCTCTGAACCCGTTGAGGATGCGAGAGCCCCGCAGCTCGCGGAGCATGTCCAGGCCATCCTCGCGGCTCAGGGGCGGCAGGCGGAAGACCACGTCATCGAGGGCTTCGGCGAAGACGCCGCCCAGCCCGACCATGACCGTGGGGCCGAACGTGGCATCGTAGACGGCCCCGATGATGAGCTCCGGGCCGGAGCGCACCTGGCGCGCCACGATTGCACCATCGATGCGGGCATGCGGGCAGCGTCCGCGCACGGTCCTAAGCATGTCGCGCAGACCGTCGCGCACCGCCCATTCGTCCTTGAGGCCGGTGACCACGCCGCCGGCCTCCGTCTTGTGAACGATGTCTGCCGAGACCACCTTGAGGACTACTGGGTAGCCGATGTGGTCGGCTATCTTGACGGCTGCTTCCTCCGAATCGGCCACACCGTGGTCCACGTAGGGGATACCGCACGTTCCCAGAAGCTGAGCAGATTCCGGCTCTGGAAGCATCCGGGAAGCCCCACCTATTCCATCGCTCATGCGCTCGTCTCCCGCCTGCGCCGCTGCTCCGCGTACCAGCAGCTCGCGCCGATCGCCTGCATGGCGCGCTCCGGCGAGGGGAACACCGCCACGCCGTCGCGCTGCATCCTCTTGCGCTCTTCCAGTTCCACGGTGCCTCCACCATAGTAGGCAGCGCACACGGCAGCGCGCGACTCCGCCGCCAGCTCTACAGCCAGCTCAGCGGCACCGGCGATGGGATCGCCGAAGACGAGCAGGATGATGTCCACGATGTCGGCCGCATCCGCAAGGCGCACCGCCGTGCGGAAGTGATCGACCGACACCGATGCCATGTCGAGCGGGTTGGCGAACGAGCCCCACTCCGCGAGACCGAGATCGCGCAGAGCGGCTACGTAGTCACCGGGGAGGGGCGGCAGCACGAGACCGTGCGCCTCCGCGGCATCGGCCGCGAGGGCGCAGCTGCCGCCGGACGACGAGATGACGAGCACTCGCCGCCCCTTCGGTAGCCGCATGCAGGCGAGCACCTTGGCGGTGTCGTACAACTCCTCCGAGCTCTCAGCGCGCACCACGCCATACTGACGGCAGACACCGTTGAACACACAATCCGATCCCGCGAGCGAGCCGGTGTGCGACGCGACCGCTTCGCGACCCCTCTGCGAGCGCCCGCACTTGAGCACGACGAGCGGCTTCTTCATGGCCACGTCCTTGACGGCAGAGACGAACCGTGCCCCGTCGTCGACCCCCTCCAGGTAGAGAGCGACTGCTCGCGTCGCCTCGTCGTCCAGCAACACCCTGAGCATGTCTGACTCGCAGATGTCCGCCTGGTTGCCGAGACTGATCGACGCGCTCACGCCCAGGCCGTCTTCCTGCGCCCAATCGGTCATGGCGGCCACCACGGTGCCGCTTTGGCCGAGGACGGCCAACGGACCGTGCTCGGTGATGACCGGCCAGAAGACCGCGCAGAGGTTGTTCGGCGCATAGGCGATGCCCTGGATGTTCGGGCCGAAGAAGCGCAGACCCCGGTCGCGGGCGATCGCCACGATCTCCTCGTCGAACTCGGGCCTTCCCGATTCTCGACCGCCCGCGCTGATCACGATCGCCCCCGCCGCCCCCTTGTCGGCCGACTCATGCAGGATTCCCGGGACGAACGCCGCCGGCACCGCGATGACGACCAGGTCGAGCGTGCCCGGGATGTCGCTCACGCTCGGGTAGCACTTCAGGCCGGCCACCATGTCCGCTCTCGGGTTCACCGGGAACACCTCGCCGGTGAACCCCCCACTCAGGATCGACGGCACCAGAACACCGCTGAACTTCTTCGGATCCTGAGAAGCGCCCACGACCGCGACCCGTCGCGCCTTCAGCATGCGCCAGATGGCCTCGTCCTTCGCCGCTCTCGGCCCGTTGTCACTCATCCATGATCTCCCACTCGCAACCTTGATGGGGCATCGGCCGGTG
>CAZIGT010000223.1:0-5330 GCA_964538465.1 uncultured Thermoleophilia bacterium
CTACAGGCTGGATCGCCGGCGCAGCGCTTCTGCGCGGCGATCCGGTCCTTCAGCCCTCAGGTCACTTGACGGGCACCATCTTGAAGTTGAGGGTGCGGGTCTGGCCCGTGGCCGTGGGCTTGCTCTTGACCCATGCGTGCGCGCGCTTGAAGCCGCTCTTGTTGAACCACACCTTGTAGGTCGTGTTCGGCTGCAGCGTGAGTGGGTCGCTGGCGGGTGTGAAGATGTACACGCCCTTGGCGTTGGTCTTCACGTCCCAGTTGAGGATCTGGATCTTGGCGTTCTTGATCGGCTTGCCGGTCTTCTTGTTTGTCACCGTGCCGGTGAGGATCGTCGGCAGCACCTGGCAGCGCCACACCTCGTTGATGGTCTGACCGGGGTGGCTGTGGATCTCAATGGTCTCGCGGTCGAAATGGACCGGCGAGACGAAGAACTCGCCCTTGTGGCCGGACAGCGGCTTGAGGTTCTGGTAGAAGGAGTACGCGCCGTAAAAGTCCGTGGTCGCCACAAGAGTGGGTACGGTGATCTCGGTACGAGGGTCGACAAAGTAGACTCCGACGCGGGGCAGGGCAACCTCCCAGTAGCTCTGGCCGACGCCGCCGTAGCCGTAGACGTAGCCGTTCACGGTGGTGTCGTCCGGGCCGGGGGCGGCGGACGCGAGCGGGGCGCAGATGCCCACGGCGAGCAGCGCCACGGCGATGAGGAGCAGGGTCATGCGAAGTCGTTTCATGTGTACCTCCCTGAAAGGTTCCCCCGACGACGTCCCCGGTCGCCGGGCCGTGTGGCTCATCCGTTGTGGGGGGCCACATCCGATTCTTTTCGCGGGGCAGGGGATGTTCCCTACCTGTGCGCGCTCGTGGGCACTGCGGATGGGTGCCCGTAGCCGGACCGGCGAGGGGCGGCAGGGGTCGGGTCAAATGACGGAGCAGGTATCTACCGGCAGAACCTCCTTTCTGCGCGGCGTGCTCCCCGCAAGCAGAATGGCCGATGGTCGCTCCCGGGTCAAGAGGGGCGCGAGTCATCGGCCACATGACCAACAATCGGCGGCGGCCATGTGCATCTTGAGGATCGCCGTATGCGGCAGGTGGGGCGGAAGATCAGTGCGGATGTGGGTGACTCGGCGCGCGTCGGGCAGCCTGGAGCGGCCGCTACCAGCCGAACTCCTTCTGCATGAGCGGGAAGAGGAAGTACACGAGGAACGCGGCGCAGATGACGTAGAGCAGCCAGTGGATCTTGCGCCACTCACCACGCGCCAGCCGCACGGCGACGTAGCTGAGGAAGCCGGCGCCTATGCCGTTCGTGATGCTGTAGGTGAGCGGCATGATCGTCATGGTCAGCACGGCCGGAAGGCCGAAGGCCAGGTCCGTGAAGTCGATGGCGGAGAGGCAGCGGTCCGGCTCGCCCTCGCGCTCGCTCTTCATGCGGGTGAGCGTGAGCGTCTTCATCATCAAATAGCCGACCACGATGAGTGCCGGGGCCGTGGCCGCCGCCGGCACTATGCCGGCGACCGGTGAGAACGGCATGGCGGCGAAGAAGCAGAGCGCAACGATGATCCCCACCCAACCCGTGCGGCCGCCCATGCCGACGCCGGCGCCGGACTCGACGTAGGTGGTCGCCGACGAGGATGACGCCACGCCCCCGAAGACCGCCGCCAGCGAGTCCACCAGGAGAAGGCGATTGGTGCCCGGAAGACCACCCTTCTCGTCGAGGTAGCCGGCCTCGGCGCCGACTCCGATCAGGGTTCCCATGGTGTCGAAGAAGTCGCTCAGCATGATGCTGAACACCCAGAGCACCGCGACGATGACGCCGAGCTTGCTGAACACGCTGAAGTCGAACTGGCCCACCAGGCTGAAGTCCGGTGCCGCGAAGGCCGAATCGGGTATGACGGCCGAGCCGCTCGGGAACGCCTTCTTGTCGTAGGCGTAGTTGAGGGCGGTCGACACGACCGTCGTGAACAGGATGCCGAGGATGATGGCGCCCTTCCAGCCGCGCGCCATCATGATGATGGTGATCAGCAGGCCGAAGGCGGTCATGGCTGCGGGTACGGTGGTCAGGTCGCCCAAGGCGACCACCGTGCCCGAGCCGGTCACCACCAGCCCGCCGTCCACGAGCCCTATGAAGAGGATGAAGAAGCCGATGCCGATGGTGATGGCCTTCTTGAGTTCCAGCGGGATGGCGTCGAACATCGCCTTGCGCAGCCCGGTCAGCACGAGGACCGTGATAACGATGCCCTCGAGCACTATGACGCCCATGGCCGCCTTCATCGAGAGACCTTCGGAGGCGACCAGCTGGAAGGCGACCACCGCATTGAGGCCCATGCCCGGGGCGAGGGCATAGGCCTTGTTGGTCGCGAGTCCCATGATCAGCGTCATGACACCGGCCACGAGGCAGGTCGACGTGAGGACCGCCGCGAACGGCAGCCCGAGCTTGGCCAGGTCGGGAGCACCCGAGAATCCGAGGATGGCCGGGTTCACGAAGATGATGTAGGCCATCACCATGAAGGTGGTGAAGCCGGCCACGGTGTCGCGCGCGAGCGTGGTCCCGTTCTCGCGGAACTTGAAGACCCTCTCCAGCATGCGGTCCCGTTCGTCGTCGCCGGGCGCGGTCCTGCCGGGGTGCCCCGTTGCGGCTATCACACCCGTCAGAGTGTCGGATGAACGGCTGCCGACCGGGGGCCGCGTGGCCCCGGCCCGCGGGCCGCGGGAATCGTCCGCCGTAACCCGCGGCCGACGGCCGCGGCGCGCCCCAGCGGCGCGCCGCCCCGGCAGGTCGCCGCCGGTGCTCACCGGTGCGGCGGCCGACCCTAGTCGTCGCCGTACAGCGAGAAGAGACAGGACAGGGTGGACGAAGACCCAGGGCCGCTGGCCCTCTCCGACCTTGAGTCGATGACCGTCGTCGACGCGCAGGGCGTCGAGGTCGGTGAGCTCATCGACGTGGTCGCCGACACATCAGCCGATCCACCGGTGGTCTCGGCGTTCTTCATCCTCCACGGAGACGAGCAGCTGGCCGCAAGCTGGGGTCAGGTGGCCGACATCGACGTCGACGATGAGCGTCTCTCGCTGAATGTGGCTCTGGAGCGCGTCAAGGCGGCGGCCCTGCGAGGCGACGAGCTGGCCCTCGTCGACGCCGTTCTCGACAAACAGATCCTGGACATGCGCGATCGCCGCTTCGTCCGCGTGCAGGACGTGATTCTGGAGCCGCGGGACGGCCGCCTGGTAGTGGCCGGCGTAGACGCCAGCAGCGGCGCGGTGATGCGCCGCATGGGCTTGGGCTTCCTGTCCAAGCGGCTGCCGCGCAAGGCCGACGACACGGTCCCCTGGTCGGACGTCAACCTCATCTCGCTGCGACTCTCGCACCTCAACTTCGTGGAGGCGTTCGCCGAGGTCGCCGCCATGCACCCGGCCGACCTCGCCGACGTCGTCTCCCAGGTGGGGCCGCGGGAGCGCGCCGCCGTGCTCGGCGCGCTCAACGCCCGTCTGGCGGCGGACACGCTCCAGGAGATGGAGCCGGATGTGCGCGCGGCGGCGCTCATCGAGATGCCGGTGGCCCGCGCCGTGGCGGTGCTGGCCGAGATCGACCCGGACGAGGCCGCCGACACTCTGGCCGACTTGCCGGACGACCTGGCCCAGGAGCTCCTGGCGGGGCTGCCGCGCCGCGACGCCGCCGTGCTGCGCGACCTTGCCAGCCACCCGGAACACTCCGCCGGCGCTCTCATGACCACCGACTTCGTGACCATGGAGCGCGGCCTCACGGCCGCTGACGCCCTGGCGCGCATCCGCGCGGAGAAGCCGGAGGAGGAGGCGCTCTCCATCATCTTCGTGCTCGACGACGACGGCCGGCTGGTCGGCACCATCAGCCTGGGCGACCTGGTGCTCGCCGACCCCGCCCAGCGGCTTGGAGACGTCATGGAAGACGACCCGGTCACCGTGACCGCCGAGGCCGAAGAGGAGCAGGTCGCCCAGCTCATGACGCACTACAACCTGCTGGCCTTGCCCGTCGTGGATGAGCAGGGTGGGCTGGCGGGCATCGTCACGCTCGACGATGCGCTCGAGGCGCTGCTGCCCGAGGAGTGGAAGCACCGCCTGCCGCGGCTGTTCCGCTGAGAGCGGCCGGTTCCCGGTAGCGCGCCCGCCGGCCGCCGGTCAGATCGGCTGCGCCGCCGTGTACTTCTCCAGCTGCTCGCCGAGCTTCGCCCACCGCGGCACGGCGACCAGGGTGGCCAGATCGAGCCGGTAGAGATGCACGTCGCCGGCGCGGCGCACGCTGCGGAAGCCGCTGCCCTCCAGCACGTCGTGATTGAACAGGTTGCGCTCGCGCAAGTAGCCGCGGAAGCGGTCTGTCTCTCCCGTGGTGCGCAGCGCGAACGCCTCGAGAGCGGTCACCCTTCGCTGCTTGAGCGACGCCTGCAGCTCCTGCAGCAGGACGAGGAAGCCGCGCAGGAACGCGTCGTCGTACATGAAGGCGCAGGTCATGACCCAGGCGTCTGTGCTGGGCGGTCCCGCCGGCAGCCGCCAGGCGTACGGCACCAGGTTGGAGGGGGCGCTCTGGATCCAGCCCAGCACGGCCTCCTCGTCCAGCAGCGCCTTGCCGAAGGCGCCCGTCTCTAGTTCCACGGCGCGCTCCCAAGCCTCCCGGTCGACGTCGCAGCCGGCGTGCGGACGCTGCCACCACGTGCACGATCTGCATGCGGGCGCCATGAGATGGCAGGAGGAGGTGGTCAGGTCTACCGTGTGCACGGCTGCGCGCCCGGTGGCGTCAGTCGTCTGCTGCGACCGGCTCGTCGGCTATGTCGTCGACGAACAGGTGCACCTGCGCGGTCGGCATGGCCAGCGCGCGTTCGGCGTAGTCCTGCACGGCGCGACGCGCGCTCTCGGCCACGGGGCGCAAGGGGACGCCTCCGGCAGCCACGATGTGCACCTCGAGCGTGGTCTCGCCCTCCTCTTCGTCCAGCCGCACGGGCCCGCGCCAATCCAGCTTCACCCGCTCTCCGAGCTGCTGGAGCGGGCTGCGGTGCAGGTCGACCACTCCGGGGATGTCCTTGATGGCGTCCCACACTGCCGCGGTGAGGACCTCGGGGGCTATCCTGGGCTGCTTCTGGTCGGTCATGGACACCTCGCGGCGGTCGTGAGAGCTGATGTGCAACGCATGCCGGCTCTTCGATTATAGCCAGATACGTCCGCTTCGAAGCCCGGCGCCGGCGGCCCTCCTTCGGCGCGGCTGAGCGTCGTCGCCCCGACCATCCCCTGCACGGCCGGGCGTCGCTGCCGCCCCGCCCGTTCCGCGCACGGCCGGTTGCCGCCGCCCGATCACCCCCTCGACGGCCGCCCGGG
>CAZIGT010000224.1:0-1471 GCA_964538465.1 uncultured Thermoleophilia bacterium
TCAGCGGCAGCACCCTGTCGAGCGGCATGCGGGCTCGCCTCTTCGACGGGGCCATGAGCCCGCTGGCCAGGCTGCTCGACTGGCTGGCCTGGAAGTACCGCGTTCTCTTCGTCGTCAGCGCAGGCAACCACGCACACGACATCGTGCTCACGGCGACCGGTCCGCAGTTCCGTGCCATGACGCCGGGCGACGTGCAGACCGAGGTCGTGCGGGCGGTGGCCGCGGCCGCTCGGAACCGTCGCCTGCTATCGCCGGCCGAGGCCATCAACGTGATCACGGTGGGGGCCGTGCATCAGGACGCGTGGACCGGCGCCGCACCGCCGAACACGATTCAGCCGTTCATCGGTGACGGCCTACCCAGCGTCATCAACGCCCAAGGGATGGGCTATCGACGCGCGATCAAGCCCGACATTCTGGTGCCAGGGGGTCGCGTGGTTCTGCGCGAGGCGATTGCGCAGAACCCGACAGCCACGCTGGAGGTCCTGAAGCAAGCGCGCCCGCCTGGCCAGCGTGTCGCCGCGCCAGGGCAGACGCCGGGCGACCTCACGTGCACGTGGCATAGCCGGGGAACGAGCAACGCGGCGGCGCTCGCAAGCCGCACAGGGGCTGAGCTGTACGATGTGTTGGAGGCGCTCCGCGACGAGCCCGGGGGCGAGCTGATCGACGTCCTCCCGCGGGCCGTGTGGTTGAAGGCGCTGCTCGTCCACTCGGCGTCGTGGGGCGATGCTGGCCAGGTGCTGGACCAGATCCTGCGGACGAGACAGAACAGCCGGCAGTTCAAGGAGTACGTGACTCGCCTCCTCGGGTACGGGGGCATCGAACCGGCGCGCGTCCGCGAGTGCACGCAACATCGAGTCACTGCGCTCGGTGGCGGTCAGCTCCAGGCCGAGCAGGCACACGTGCACCGGTTCCCGCTTCCTCCGGGCCTGAGCGGACAGCGAGGCTGGCGCCGGCTCACCATCACGCTGGCCTGGCTCACGCCCATCAACGCGGTCCACCAGTTGTGGAGGCGCGCAGACCTCTGGTTCACGCCGCCGACCGATCCCCTGCAGATCAAGCGGCAGCAGGCCGAATGGCGCGCCGTTCAGCGGGGGACCGTGCAACACGAGGTGCTCGAAGGGGACAGGGCCGCCGCGTTCGTCGACGGCGACAACCTCGAGATTCGGGTGAGCTGCCGATCAGATGCGGGCGCACTCGAGGATGCCGTACCCTATGCGCTAGCGACGACTCTGGAAATCGACGAGGAGATCGGCGTCGACATCTACGATGAGGTCCGTGTGCGCGTGCATGCCGCCAGAATCCAGGTGGCACCGGCTCCATGAATCACCATCCAAGGAGGGCGCTCCACGCCCGTCGTTGCTCAGGCCATCTCCGCTGCCGGAAGACGCTGCGCAGCGCACGCTCAGGAAGCGGCTCCCGCCCCGTAATCGCCTCCATGAAGAGGATCTCCTCCTGGATGTCCGGCGCCAGG
>CAZIGT010000224.1:1481-5261 GCA_964538465.1 uncultured Thermoleophilia bacterium
AACGTGTCCTTTCGGCAAGCGTGCGTGACGGCCGCGGCGGCGCCGGGGTAGCGTTCTGACCTGCGGCGGGGGACCGCAGGAGGACGCGCCATGGGACGCACGAGGGGCAACGGACTGCCGGCCGAAGTGCAGCAGCTGCGACAGCGCATCGAGCGGTGGCGTCGGACACGGGAGCGCCGCACCCCCATGCCAGCCGGACTCTGGGCGGAAGCCGTCCGGCTGGCCCGCGACGGCCGCGCCTGGGCGGTCGCCCGCGCCCTGGGCGTCAACTTCGAAGCCCTGCGGCGCCGGATGGCGGAGGCCGCCGGAAACCCGACGGCTCCGGGCATGGATCCACCGGCGGCGTTCGTGGAGCTGAGCGGCGCGCAGGTCCTGGGGGCAACGGGCGGCACGACGGGGACGGTCGTCGAGCTGTCGGACGATGGCGGCATCCGCCTGACGGTGCGCCTGGCAGCCGGCGACACGCTCGACGTACCGCGGGTGGTGGCGGCGTTCCGCGGGGTCGGCTCGTGATCCAGGTCACGCCGCAGATGCGCATCCTGGTCGCCATGGCGCCGGTCGACTTCCGTCGAGGCATCGATGGCCTGGCCCAGCTCTGCCGGACGGTCCTCCGCACCGACCCGTTCGCCGGGGCCGTGTTCGTGTTCCGCAACCGCCGGGGCACGGCGGTCAAGCTGCTCGTCTACGACGGCCAGGGGTTCTGGCTCTGCCACAAGCGACTCTCCCGCGGGCGCTTCCGGTGGTGGCCGTCGTCGGCGGAGGCGGGGACGGCGCTGCGGGTGCACGAGCTGCAGGTGCTGCTGTGGGGCGGCGATCCGACCGCCACGTCCGCGCCGCCGGAGTGGCGTCGCGTGGGCGTTTCCGCGGCGTGAAAAAGAGCTTGCGTTCTGCGTTCGACCCTGCTACGCAGGAGCCATGGACGCGTTGTTCACCTACCGCGGACGTTCGATCACCGCGGCCGACGTGTCGTTCCTCCGTTCGCTCATCGCGGCGCATCCGGGGGCGAGCCGCCAGCGGCTGTCGTTGGAGGTCTGCTCGGCGTGGGGCTGGACGCAGCCCAACGGCACGCCGCGGGATGTCGTCTGCCGCGGCCTGCTCCTGGCGCTGGCGCGCGCCGGTCACATCGAGCTGCCGCCGCCGCGGTTGCGCTTCCTGCGTCCCTGGGCCCGCCGGACGCCGGCCCTGCCGGCGGACGTGGACCGTACGCCGATCGCCGCGAGCCTGGGGGCGCTGGGGCCGGTGGAGATCCGGCAGGTCCGCCGGACGCCGGACGAGGCGCTGTTCGGCGGGTTGATCCAGGAGTACCACTACCTCGGGTACGTTCAGCCGGTGGGCGAGCACCTCAAGTTCATGGCGTACGCCGGCGGTCGTCCGGTGGCCTGCCTGGCGTGGAGTTCGGCGCCGCGGCACCTGGGGCCGCGGGATCGGTTCATCGGGTGGTCGCCCGAGGCGCGGCGGGCCAACCTCCGTTTCGTCGCCTACAACGGCCGTTTCCTCATCCTGCCGTGGGTGCAGGTCCCGCACCTGGCCTCGCACCTGCTGGGCCGGATGGCGCGGAGCCTGCCGTCGGAGTGGGAGCGGGTGTACGGCCACCCGGTATACCTGTTGGAAACGTTCGTGCACCCGGAGCGCTACCGGGGGACGTGCTACCGGGCGGCGAACTGGGTCGTCGTCGGGCGGACGACGGGACGGGGCAAGGACGACCGCAAGCACCTTGGACCGAATCGTCCGATCAAGGAGGTGCTCTGCTATCCGCTGGTGCGGGACTTCCGCGAGCGGCTGTCGAGGGTAGGATGAGCCGCACGCGGATCAAGCGCCGGAAGTCGCCGCCCAGGCGGCGCGAGCTTCCCCTCGACCGGCTCAAGGCGATTCTCGACCGCGCGCAGGTCGGACCACTCGCCGCCGAGGACGTCGCCCTGCTCCAGGAGGCGGTGGACACGCTCGCGTTCCTGACCCAGGAGCTGGAAGCCAAGGGGGTCACGATCGCCCGTCTCCGGCGCCTGCTGTTCGGGCCGAGCACGGAGACGATGAGCCGCATCTTCGGCGAGGCGCAGGGTCCCGCCGGTCCGGCGGACGGCGCCGCCGCCGCGGCGCACGACGGCGGCCCGGCGACCGATGCCGCCGCGGGCGCGCCGGGCACTCCCGCCGGCCAGCCGATGGACGGACCGAAGCGGCCGGGTCACGGCCGCAACGGCGCCAAGGCGTACGTGGGCGCCGACAAGATCCCCGTGCCGCACGACCATCTGCATCCCGGCGACGTCTGCCCCGCCTGTCAGAAGGGGAAGCTGTACCGGTTGCCGCAGCCGGCGGTGCTGCTGCGCATCCGGGCGATGGCGCCGCTCTGCGCCTCCTGCTACGAGTTGGAGCGCCTGCGGTGCAACACCTGCGGCGAGGTGTTCACCGCCGAGACCCCCGCCGGCGTCGGCCCCGACAAGTACGACGAGACCGCCGCGGCGATGATCGGCCTGTTGCGCTACGGGAGCGGGTTGCCGTTCAACCGGATTGCCCGGCTGGAGCGGGGCTTCGGCATCCCGCTCCCGCCGCCGACACAATGGGGCATCGTCGAGCAGGCCGCGCGGAGGATGGCCCCGGCGTTCCAGGAGCTGATCCGCCAGGCGGCGCAGGCGAAGGTGGTGCACAACGACGACACGAAGATGAAGGTGCTCGAGCTGATGGCTGGCGCGCGCCGGGAGGCCGACGAGGCCGACGACGACGAGCGCGACAAGACGCCCGGCGAACGCACCGGCATCTTCACCTCCGGCATCCTCGCCGACACCGGCGAGCGCCAGATCGCCCTGTTCTTCACCGGCCACCAGCACGCCGGGGAGAACCTGGCCGACGTGCTGGCCCGCCGCGCCGCCGAGCTGCCGCCGCCGATCCAGATGTGCGACGCGATCGCCGCCAACACCGCCGGCGAACTCAAGACGATCGTCGCCAACTGCATCGCGCATGCGCGCCGCAACTTCGTGGACGTGGCGGCCAACTTCCCCGACGAGTGCCGCCACGTCCTGGACCAGCTCCGCATCGTCTACCAGAACGACGCCGTGGCCCGCGCGCAGCAGATGTCCGACGAGGAACGGCTCGCCTTCCATCGCGAACAGAGCCAGCCCGTGATGGACGAACTCAAGGCGTGGATGCAGGCGCTGCTCGACGAGCGCAAGGTCGAGCCGAACTCCGGCCTGGGCGATGCCATCCACTACATGATCAAGCACTGGTCCAAGCTGACGCTGTTTCTCGAGCAGCCCGGCGCGCCGCTCGACAATTCGATCTGCGAACGGGCGATCAAGAAGGCGATCTGCCACCGCAAGAACTCGCTGTTCTACAAGACGCTCCACGGGGCCCAGGTCGGGGACCTGTTCATGAGCTTGATTCACACCTGCGAGTTGAACGACGTCCCGCCGTTCGAGTACCTCGTCGCGCTGCTGCGCCATGAGGACCGGGTGGCCGCGAGGCCTGCCGAGTGGATGCCGTGGAACTACCGCGAGGCGTTGGCCCGGGCCACCCAGGTCTCCGACGCGTCGGGCTGAGATCGTTCCGGCGGCCGGCTGGCCGCCTCCCCGGAACCTGTCTCGGGCAACCCGGAGCGCCGCCCGCCCCGGCGGCAGTCCGGTCGCGCCGGGCTGCTCCAGGCCGTCCGCCGTCTACAGGCAGGCGGCCCGTCCCGGTGCCCGCCCGCGCCGTCGCGCCCGGCGTCGCCGCCCTGCACACCGTTGCCGACGGGACACTCTGGACGGGGTGGTGATCTCACGGAAGACGGGTGCCGGCGCGCTGAAGCGACCG
>CAZIGT010000225.1:0-5254 GCA_964538465.1 uncultured Thermoleophilia bacterium
ATGCCGAGAGCGGGCCTCTTCGCGCTGAGATGAGCGAGCATACCGGCCACGGCCTCCTTGGGGTCGGTCTCGACCGCCAGTCTGCCGCCGGTGATGCCCGGCAGGTCCGCGGTCACCAGCTGCACCAGCCGCGGCGCGCCGGTCACGAACGGAACCGGGTTCACGTGCGTGTACAGGCCGAATCCCAGGGCCGCCATGGCGTCGATGGTCGCTTTCTGCTCCATGTACTCCGGCGCGGTGGCCACCACCGGCAGGTCGGGCACGTCGACGCCGAGGGCGTCGGCGATGGCGCCGACCAGAAGGAGGATGCGGCCGGTATCTGTGCACGTGCCGAAGCTGAGCACCGGCGGGATGCCCAGCAGCTCACAAACCGCGCGCACGCCGGGGCCGGCCTCGTCCTTGGCCTCCAGGGCCTCGAGGCCGGCCACCTGCAGCGCCGCGTTGCCGCAGCCCATCGCCAAGACCAGGACGTCGTTCCTGATGAGCTCCTTGGCTACGGCGATCGTCATGCTGTCCTGACCGCTGTCGCGCAGCGTGGTGCAGCTCACCAGGCCGGCCACGCCCTTCAGCGTGCCGTTCTTGATCACGTCGAGCAGCGGGTCGAGGCTGCCGCCGAGCGCTCCGAGGATGCTCTCGATGCTGAAGCCGGCCACAGCATCGCCTACGCGCAGCTGCGGCGTGCCGTTCCTCATCGCCTTGCGGTGTGGGAAGTTGGCAATGGCCTTCTCGATGAGCTCCGCGGCCTGTTCGCCGGCCTTGGCCGGGTCGAAGGGGATCGGCGGCTCGGCGCCGGGCACGCCGATGAGGTCGTTGACCGGGATGAGCAGCGTGCCGTGCTTCTTGGCCGTCTCGGCCAGCGTGGGCACGGTGCAGTTCATGTCGGCGGCGAACACGTCGATGGCTCCGGTGGCCACGGCCAGCTCCTCGCAGAGCCAGTTGCCGGTGATGCCGCGGAACACGTCGTCGGCCTCGAATCGCTGCACCAGCTCCTGGCCGGTCTCGATAGAGCCGACCACGCGCAGGCCCTTGGCGCCGGCGGCCCTGGCCTTCTCCTGCCACTTGGCATCTCGCGCCGCGGCGATGATGGCGGCGCCTATGAACGGCTCGTGACCGTTGGGCACGATGTTCACGTAGTCGGGGTCGAGCAGGCCGAGATCGGTCTTGATGGCGTGCGGCGCGGGCGTGCCGAAGAGAGCGTCCTGGCCCAACTCCAGCGGCACCTGCACGCCGTAGGCGGTGGCCAGGCCCAACCGCAGGCCCTTGAGGGCCAGGCTGACGTAGTCGCCGTCGACGTTCGTCAGGCAGCTGGACGTGGCGTAGACCAGTTCGTGCAGCGGCCCACCCGGCATGATGTTGAGCTTCTTCCAGACTTCCTTGCGCTTGGCCGGAGCGAGCGCCTCGACCAGCGGCGACGGCTCGCGGTGGTCGGCGTTCAGCGAAGCGAGCAGGGCGCTGCTGGTGCGCCTGGCGAGCGTGTCCCTGGGATCCAGGGGGACACCGGTCGCCTTCGCCAGCGTCTCGAGCTTGCCCCAGTCCCTGATCTCGTAGGTGCCGCCTGGCCTGGCCTCAGCAAGCGTGCGGAACACCTCGACCGCGTGGTACGTGTACGTCGAGGTGCCCATGGTGTTCTGCAGCAGCAGGTTGCGCATGGCCATGCCGTCGGCGTCGATGCCGCAGACCCCGCGGGGGGCCTTCTCGGTGATGCGGCAAGGCCCCTGCGAGCAGAGTGCGCAGCGGATGCCCTTTGTGCAGAACTGGCAGCGCTTCTCGCCGAAGGCACCCTGCGCGGCCATGCGGTCGAAGACGGTCGCTTCGCCTTCGGCCCGCGTCTTCTCGAGCATCGTGGCGACGGAAGCGTGGGCGCTTTCGGGTCGCTGCGTGCCTCCCGCGCTGTGTGCGGTGTCTTCCATGACTCCCTCCGGGTATCTGGCATCCTGACGGGTGTGCCGATGTGGGTCGCGGTGGCCTTGGTGGTGTGCGTGGTCGCTGCGGCTTGGGCGGTCGTTGCCGGGCGCGCGTCAGCCGTGGATGAGGCGCGGCAGGCAGCGGGCGCACGCCCACTGGCTGCGACCCTGGTAGCGGCAGGGGAAGAGGACGGCCTCGTCCTCGGTGTTGCCGCAGCTGAAGCACTTCTTAGTGAGGCGCTCGGCGAGCTTGGCGGCCATGCGCTCGGCGGCGGCGTCTTCGTCGAAGGCCGCCGCCTCCCGTCTCTCGACGGCGAGGGCGCCCTCGGGGCAGACGGCCAGGCAGAAGCCGGCGCCGTCGCACAGCTCCTCCTTGATGACCCTGGCCTTGCCGTCGACGATCTCTATGGCGCCCTCGGCGCACGGCGTCACGCAGAGGCCGCAGCCGGTGCACTTCTCCTCGTCGATGCGGACGATGCTGCGGACTGGCATGCTCGGGTCTCCCTTCTGCACTCCCGCGGCCAGCGCACGACGCGCGCGAGCGAGCGGCGGGCGGGCATAGTGTGCTTTACACTGCACTGACAGTGGCAAGCCGACGTGCGTCGGCGAGCGGCGTCATTGACGTACGTCAAGGCTCCGCTCCGCCGCGCTCATACCCGGTGGCGACGGATGCGAACGCGGCGCCGTTGACGCAGGAGCAGCGCATGATGAGCCAGGTCCGGCCGTCAACGGTCAGAAAGAGGCCACGGGTGCGCGCCGGCGGGTGCGGAAGGGGAGGGGGGCCACAACCGGGCGATGCGGGCGAGCTCGTCGAAGTCGAGTATCTCTACGAGCTCGCCGTTGCCGCTCAGGCGGATGACGCCGACGCTCTTGAGGCTGCCGAGAGCACGGCTCAAGGTCTCCGGCACGGTGCCCAGGCGCGCGGCCAGATCGCGCTTGGTCATCGGCAGGCGGCAGATGCACGGACCGCGGCCGGGGGCCGATGCCGGCGCTGACTGCACGGCGACAACCGAGCCTGGCGGTCGCACCACGAGCAGCCCGCCTGCCGCCGGCCCCGCGTCTTCCGCCAGCGCGGAGGCAATCGAGTACGCCGCGGCGCGGGCCGGGGGATCGAGCTGCTGGTCGCACAGCTCGAACAGGTACCGCGCCAGACGCAGCGGCACCGGCAGCAGGAGCTCCTCCACGCCTCGGTTGAGCAGCATGAGCTGCGACATGCGCGCCAGGAGCGCGAGCTCGGGAGCGTCGAGCAGCAGGGCGCGCAGGTCGCTGCCGGCGGAACGGTAGAGCATGGACGGGGCGGTAGCCTCGGTGTACGCCGGATACACGTCTGAGGAGAGCGCCGACTCCGCGAAGGTGTCGCCGGGGCGCACATACCGCAGCGTGGCGGTGCGCCCGTGGTGCAGCAGCTTGTACACCTTCACCTCGCCGCGGGCGAGCACGAAAGCGCCGTAGCGGGTTCCCCCTGCCTGAAGATGGTCTCGCCCACGGCGACTGCGAGAGGCTACTCCGTCCGGCTAGCGGTGCGCAGGATGGTGCCGTGCCAGCCGACCGCCCAGCCCACATCGGGGGTCGGGAACTCGAGCGCCTCTATGTTCTGCCAACGACCGATGCTCACGGCGGTCCAGTGAGCGCCGCCGTCGAGTGTTCGGTACAGGGTGCTGGGGTAGCCGCTGGCCGCCCAGCAGCGGTCGGCGTCCAGTGCGGCAACGGTGGTGAGCTCCTCGGTCAGCAGCTTCGTGGCCTGGCGGGTCCAGGTGGCGCCTCCGTCACTCGTGTGCAGGATCCCCGCCATCTGGCCGGCCGCCCAGCCGTTGTTCGCGTCGGCGAACGAAAGTTCGAGGAGATCCTTGCTGGTGCCCGACGTCTGTGCTGTCCAGGTGGCGCCGCCGTCGACGGTCTTCAGGATCCGGCCGCTCCCGCCGACGACCCAGCCGTGCAACGCGTCGACGAAGTCGACGCCCCAGGCCTTGGTGGCGTTGTGCAACGTGACCGGCGTCCAGGAGGCGCCGCCGTCAGAGGTGTGGAACAGGGAGTCGGTGGAGGTGGGCTCCACCACCCAGCCCGTGAGGGGATCGGTGAACTGCAGATGGCTCGGTGAGGAAGCTCCCGCAATGGCGGTGACCTTCTTCCAGGTGGAGCCACCGTCGTCTGTGGAGAGAGCAGTGTCGTACCCGCCCATGACCCAGCCGTGGGTGGCGTCCATGAAGTACACGGTCGTGAGCCATTCATCCGTGCCGGTCGACTGCCTGAGCCAGGTCTCGCCGCCGTCCTGGGTGCGGAAGACCTCCCCGTTGCTGCTCGTCACCCAGCCGTGCTGTGCATCGATGAAGCTTGCGTCCATCAACCAGTCGGTGGTCACGACGCGGCTGAGCGTCGTCCAGGTCTGGCCGCCGTCCGCCGTGCGCAGGATGATGCCGTCCGATCCCACCGCCCAGGCGACCCCGCCGCCGCCGGCCGCCACATCGTTGAGCAGCTGGTCAGTCCCCGAGGTCTGCTTCGTCCAGGTGCCGCCGCCGTCGGTCGTGCACAGGATCGTGCCGCCTCCTCCGACCGCCCAGGCGGTCTGGCCGTCAACGGCGTCCACGGCGGCGAGCTGCTCGCTGGATCCGGTCCGCGACCAGTGGCGGCCGCCGTCCCGAGTGCGCAGCACTCCGTACTCGTCAGACTCGCCGAGAAAGTCGCTGGCCACGGCGAACCCGCGTGTGGCGCTTGTGAAGGCCAGTCGGGAGAAGGTGCGGTCGCTCGGCGGACGCAGGCTTATCCAGCTGGCGCCGCCGTTGCCCGTTCGCCGCATCTGGCCCAGGCCGCCCATCCACCCACGACGGGCGTCGACGAAGTCGAGACACTCAAGCCCGTGCCGCGGCACACTCCTCTGCCTGGTCCATGTGCGTCCGCCGTTCACGGTGCGCAGCAGCAAGCCGCTGCCGACCACCCAGCCGTGCCTGGCGTCCACGAAGTCCACTTCGGCGAGTCGCGCCGTGGTACCGGAACGGCAACGGCGCCATGTGGTGCCCCCGTTGGTGGTGCGGATGATCGTGCCTTTGCGGCCCACAGCCCAGCCGCGGCTGTTGCTCACGAAGCAGACCGAGGACAGGTCGGTGCGCACACCCGAGTTCACCGGAGTCCAGTCGACACCTGCGTTCATGGTGCGAATGACGGTGCCGTCGTCGCCGACCGCCCAGGCGAGCCGTGTACCACGGCAGTCGACGGCCCAGAGGGTGTCGCCTTGCGGCAATGGGTTCTGCCAGAGCCAGGTGCCGCCGCCGGTGTACACCGTCGCGGCGGCGTCGGTATCCGCCTTGGACTGGTCGGCTGACGAATAGAGAGGCAGGCAAGCAGTCGTCGTCGCG
>CAZIGT010000226.1:0-5161 GCA_964538465.1 uncultured Thermoleophilia bacterium
GCACTCACGCCGAGCAGTCCTAAGCCGGTGGCCAGCGTCTGGCGGGCGGCCAAGCAGAGGCCGACGCGGAAGGTCGCGACGGCCGGGTCGTCAGCCAGCACCCGGCATATCCGGTAGAAGGTATGGAACTCGGCGGCCAGCTCGCCCAGGTACGCGTGCATGCGGTGTGGGGCGCGCCGCCGGGTGGCATCCAGCACCACCAGAGGGAAGCGCGAGAGCGCCTTGACCAGGCCCCGCTCGGCATCCTCGAGAGCGGTCTGAGGCAGCGCCGCGCCGGGCTGAGGCAGGGACTGCGGCGCACGCTCGGCCACGTTGCGGAGGATGCTGCAGATGCGGGCATGCGCGTACTGCACGTAGTACACCGGGTTCTTGCCGGATTCCTCGACCGCCAGGTCCAGGTCCAGGTCCAGCGTCGAGTCGTGGCTACGCCCCACCAGGAAGAAGCGAGCGGCGTCGACCCCTATCGCGTCGATCAGGTCGTCCACCGTGACGATGTCTCCCTTGCGCTTGGACATGCGTCTCTGCTCACCGCTCTCGAGCAGGTTCACCAGCTGACCGATGATCAGCTCCAGCCTGTCTGGCTCGTGCGGCGGCAGCGCCGTGAAGGCGGCCTTCATGCGCGGCACGTAGCCGTGGTGATCGGCGCCCCAGACGTCGATCATGTGCTCGAACCCGCGGTCCATCTTGTCGCGGTGATAGGCGATGTCGCTGAGGAAGTAGGTAGGCTCGCCGCTCTGCCGGATGAGCACGCGGTCCTTGTCGTCGCCGTACCGCGTGGTGCTCAGCCAGACGGCGCCTTCCTCCTCGAAGAGCAGGCTCTCGCCGTCCATTTCCGCCAGGGCCTTGCCGACCTCGCCGGCGAAGCCGCGATGCTCCGTAGCCGCGCCGGCGACGGGGTCGTAGAGCGTGGACTCGCTCTTCCAGACGTCGAACGGTACGCGCAACCGCTCGAGCGTGGCGCGGAACTGCTCGAGCACACGGTCACGACCCCAGAAGCGCAGTTCGTCCAGAACGTCTCGCGGCAGCCGCTCGGCGTCTGGTGCGGCCGCCGCCACCGCGTCGCGGTAGCGGTCGCCGACCTCTGCGATGAGCCGGTCGGCGAGATCCAGGAGGTACTCGCCCTGGTAGCCGTCGGCCGGCACCGGCATCTCGATGTCGAGACGCTGTGCGTACCGGGCCGCCAGCGACTGGCCGAACTTCTGCATCTGCGTGCCGTAGTCGTTCACATAGAACTCGCGGGTCACGTCGTGGCCGGCGAAGGCGAAGAGGCGGCAGAGGCAGTCGCCGTAGGAGGCATAGCGCGCGTGCCCCACGTGCAGCGGGCCCGTGGGGTTCACGCTGACGAACTCGATGTTCGTCTTGCGGCGCTCGGCGGACGGCAGCACGTCGCCGCCGTACGCCGCACCCAGGTCCAGCATGCGCTGCGCGGCGCCCCGGTACCACTCGGGCGCCAGGAAGATGTTCAGGAAGCCGGGTCCCGCGACCTCCCATTTCTGGCAGACCGAAGCACCGGCGCCGCCGGCCCAGGCGTTCCCGATCTCTTCAGCCAGGTCGCGCGGCGCCCGACGGGCCGCCTTGGCCCCTACCAGCGCCGCGTTGCTGCTGACGTCGCCCAGCTCAGGGCGCGGCGGCACGTTGAGCTCGGCGCCGGCCACCTTCTGCCCCACGACCGCCTCGGCCGCCTCCTGGAGAGAGGCCGCCAACGCCGCCAAGTCATACAACTCGGTCATAGTCACCCCATTCCGGGCGCCTGCCGTCGGACGCCCGTCTCTGCCACTTGCCGTCACGCACCGCGGTCTCGCGGACCGCGTCTGGATGCATCCGCTCGCTCAGTGATGGTACGTCTCACCGGCCGCGATCTTCATCCCGCGGAAGAGCTGCTCCGCCAGGACCACCCGCGCCAGCTGATGAGGCAGCGTGAGCGACGAGAGCGACAGCCGCGCGACGGCCGACTCCTTGATAGATGCCGCCAGGCCCAGCGAGCCGCCGATCACAAAGGCCAGCGGGCCGGCAGCCAGCCAGGCGGCGAGCTGCCTCGCGAAACCCTCGGAATCATACGTCCGCCCGGCCGCGTCGAGCGCCACGACCTGCCGCACGCCGTCGACCGCCGCCGCCAGCCGCTCGCCCTCCAGGCGCAGCACTTCGTCCGGGCTGCGGCCGCGCAGAGCGATCTCGCGCACCTCGTGCACGCTGAGATCAGCCCGCGCCGACAACAGGCGCCTGTAGTGCTCGAAGGCGGGACGCATGTCGGCGCTGAGCCGGCCCACGGCCACGATACGGATGCGCGGCTGCATAGGTGGCACTCCGTGACTGATTGCGGCGGCCGCCACCCTGCGGCGGCCGCACGATACTATCGCAGCCTTCTGGTCGCGCGCCCAGGACGCGTGGTGCCCGGCGGGTCGAGAGGCGCCGTTCGACGGCAGTCAGACCGACGAAGCGCCGTAGAAGCCCACGCTGCCCTTGCCGCCGGACTTCACCGCGTACATCGTGGTCGCCGACTTTGCCACCAGCTCTTCCACGCGCTGCCCGTCCTGCGGGTACACGGCGACACCGGCGGCGGCCGTGAGGGTCACCTTCTGGCCGGCGACCTCGCACTCCTGGTCGCTCAGCACGCCGAGGATCCGCTGCAGCACCGCGTCGGCCTGGGTCTCGGCCGTCTCCGGAAGCACCAGTAGGAACTCGTCGGCGCCGTAGCGGCACACGAGGTCGCAGGCCCGCAGCTGTGCGCGCAGCGTGTCCGCCCAGTAGCGGATGACCGCGTCGCCGGCCTCCATCCCCCACTCGGCGACGAGGGCGCCGAAGTCGTCCAGGTCGATCATCACGAACGTGACGTGACGGCCGTACCGCGCCGCCCGGGCAAGCTCGAGGACGGCGTGCTCGCGCAGATGACGGAAGTTGTACAGGCCGGTCAGGATGTCCCGTGTCTCGAGCGCCTTGCGCTCCCGCACCAGACGGAGGTTCTCGACCGCAAGCTCGGTCTGGTCCGCGATGCTCGTGAGCAGCCGCTGCTGCACCTCGCTCTGCCGACCCTGCTCGCGATAGATGTAGCCCGGTCCCTGGTCCTTGTAGGCCTCGAACTGGCAGACGGTGTCTCCCAGACCCCAGCACAGTGTCTCTTTGGTCAGCACCTCGGCGCCGGTGATCTCCTCCAGCGCGCCGTCCACTAGGCCGCGCTCGAAGTCGCAGAGTGCCGCACCCACGTTCGGGAGGCGGTGGCATGTGGCGCAGTGGGTGAGCTTCACGATGATCTTCTCGGTGTCGAGCTCGATCTCCAGCTCACCGAGACCGACTTCTTCGAACCAGTCCTTGAGGGCCTGCAGAGAGCCGAGGTCCAGGCCCTGGCTGAAGCGCTTAGCGGCCAGGTAGAGGACTGGGCCGGAGCTCTCGCCCAGCACCTCCGGCAGGGCGCAGAGCTGGATGAGGCGGAACAGCGACGGCGGGACGGCCTGGTCGCCGTCCCCGGCCGTGAGCACCTGGGTCGCGCTGGGCGTGGCGTTCCTGCCCTCGTCCTGGGTAAGCGCCAGCAGGTTACGCAGCGCCCGCGAGAAGACCGCGGCCACCGACAGCTCTTCGTCGGCTCGCAGTGCCATGACCGCTCCTTCCTTGCCCGTGGGCTACCTATACTACCCTTAGAGGACTCCGTGGACCCACGCCCGCTGGTGCACCCGGCGCGAGTCCGCATCCTATGTCGGAAGGAATGGCCGATGAGTAAAGCGATCCATGAGTAAGGTCGGCCAGCGCGCCCTGGCTCTGGCCCGGCGCGAGGCACTCCATCCCGCCGCCCGCGCGCGCTCGAGCTCCGCGATCTGCGCGCGCCTCGAAGACCTCGAGGTCACGCGAGCGGCGCGCTGCATCTTCTGTTTCGTGCCGTTCCGCAGTGAGGTCGACACGCTGCCGTTCCTGTACGCCATGCTGGCCGAGGGCCGCGTGGTGGCCGTGCCTAGAGTGGAGGGCCCGCGCCACATGGTCGCGGTGCGCATAACCGACCCCGAGACCGACCTGGCCGCAGGCCACTGGGGCATCCCTGAGCCGCGCCAAGGCTTGCCGCTCGTGGACCCGGCGGAGATAGACCTCGTGGTGTTCCCGGGGGCGGCGTTCGACGGCACCGGCTGCCGCGTCGGCTACGGAGGCGGCTTCTACGACACGTTCATACAGGACGTGCGGCCCGGGGTGCCGCGCGTCGCCGTGGCCTTCGAGGTGCAGATCCTCGACCACCTCAGCGCCGAGTCACACGACGCCCGCGTCGACTTCGTGGTCACGGAACGACGGGTGCTGCGCTGCGCCTGCCCGCCTTCGGACGGCCGGCCAGCTCCTGAGATACACTCGTAGCCCGTGATGACTGCCGATCGGCCCCCATCATTCCCGCATAGCCCGCCAGGCGACGACGCCACGGAGCGTCCCGGCTCGGACCCGTCCGCCAGGCGTCACGACGCTGCCGCGGCGGGCGAAGAGCCGGCCGCCCATTCCATCAGCGAGGAGACCGACCGTTTCCCCGGCCCCGGGGCCGCCCCCACGCAACCCGCCCTCGTCTCGATCATGGGCAAGAGCGACTCCGGCAAGACCACCATGGTCGAGCGCCTTGTCCCCGAGTTGACGGGGCTTGGGTTCCTGGTCGGCTCGGTGAAACACGACGCGCACGACTTCGAGATCGATCACCCCGGCAAGGATTCCTACCGGCACGGCGCGGCCGGTTCGCGGGCCTACGCGGTGGTGTCGCCCGTGAGACTGGCCTACGTGATGCGGCTCGCCGAGGAGCTGCCGCTGCGCGAGCTGGCGCGCCGCTTCTTCCCCGGCTTCGACATCGTGGTAGCGGAGGGCTACAAGCGAGAGGCGCCGCATCGCGTCGAGGTCTTCCGCCGCGCTGCCGGCCATGCGGCACCACTTCTCGGCCCCCAGGAATCGCTGGCCATCCTCACGGACATCGAAGTGGAACATCCGCACCGCTTCGGGCTCGACGACATCGCGGGACTCGCCGCCTTCATCGCCGCGAGACTGGACACCCTGCGCGAGTATTGACCGACGTAGCCGGGTCAAGGACGGTGCCCACCGAAGGCAGGCAATACCGTCACTGACCGACGTAGCCGGGTCAAGGACGGTGCCCACCGCAGGCAGGCAATACCGTCACTGACCGACGTAGCCGGGTCAAGGACGGTGCCCACCG
>CAZIGT010000227.1:0-989 GCA_964538465.1 uncultured Thermoleophilia bacterium
GGCCGCCGCGCTCACCACCACGTCCCGCACCCCCCGGTCGTGGTGCGGCGGGCCCAGCCGTCCCACGCCGTCGAGCAGGCGCACGCCCTCCGCGAGGAGCCGCGCCCGGATGTCCTCCGACTGCCGGGCCGCCAGCTCCAGCACCCGCTCGTGCAGTGGCACCGCCGCCACGTCTATGCGCGCACCCACCGGCTCTTCCCGCTCCATGGGTCCACCACCACTGGCGTCCAGCATCTCGGCGAGGTGGCCGATCAGGCCGAAGCCGGTGACGTCTGTACAGGCGTGCACGCGCGCCGGCCGCATGGCCCGCGCGGCGGCGGCATTGAGCCGCGCCGCCGCGCGCACGGCCTGCATCATGTCCTCTTCCACGATGACGCCCTTCTTCAGCGCGCTGGCCAGCACGCCGATGCCCAGCGGCTTGGTCAGCACCAGCATGTCGCCGGGCACGGCGCCACCGTTGTAGACGATCTCGTCCGGCGATGCCACACCGGTGACGGCCAGGCCGTACTTGGGCTCCTTGTCTTCGATGGTGTGGCCGCCGGCCATCTCGGCGCCGGACTCGGCGACTTTCTCGGCGCCGCCGCGCAGCACCTCGGCCAGCACTCCCGTGGGGATCTCGACCGGCCAGCCGACCATGTTCATGGCCGTGAGCGGCCGCGCGCCCATGGCATAGATGTCGCTGAGCGCGTTCGCGGCGGCGATCTGGCCGAACCAGAACGGGTCGTCGACGATCGGCGTGAAGAAGTCGACAGTCTGCACCAGGCAGAGGTCTTCGCTGAGCTGGATGACGGCAGCGTCGTCTCGCGACTCCAGCAAGCGCTCGAACGAGCCGGAGCCGCGGGGAAGAGCATCGAGAACGGCCTGCAGGTCGCACGGACCCATCTTGGCCGCTCAACCGCTCTTGCTGGCGTACTGTGTGAGTCGGATGCGTTCCTGGTCGGTCATCGTGCGCGGCCGCGACGGGCTGAGTCCGGCAGGCCCGGGGCGGC
>CAZIGT010000227.1:999-5145 GCA_964538465.1 uncultured Thermoleophilia bacterium
GCGGCGGAGGGTGGCGGGTGGGGCCTTGGGGCGGGGCGGCGCGGGGTTGTGGCCGGCCGGCGGGGGGGGGCGGCCGCCCGACCGGATCGCGGCCTTCGAGTATCGTATACGGTTGTCGCGCCCGGCGCGGCTCGCCAACATGAAGAACAAGCTCCTCGCACTCGCATTCGTCGCCCTGGTGGCGGCGGTCGTCACCGTCGTGATCGTGCTCACAGGCGTCACCGGCGACCGCAGGGTGACGCCGTTCCCCAGCGCCGCCGCCACGTCGTTCCCGACCCACCCCGCCGACAGCTTCGTCACGCGCCTCAACGTGTGGCCCACTTACGGCTACGACCAGGCGCACACCTTCTTCAATCCGGTGAGCCGCCAGCTCCCGCCCTACCGCGTCAAGTGGCAGCTGGATGTGGGTGACCTGCTCGAGTTCCCCCCAATCACCTGGGGAGATCGGCTCTACTTCAACGCCGGCCACGGCTACGTCTACTGCTGCCGGGCAAGCAGCGGCAAGGTGCTCTGGCGCTTCAACACCGGCGGCAAGCTGGCATCAACGCCGGCCGTGTCCGGCCGCTTCATCTACATCTCGTCCATGCGCGGTGTCCTGTTCGCCCTGGATCGCTTCACCGGCAAGGTCCTCTGGAAGTTCGAGACGGAGGGGCCGACGGAGTCGTCGCCCCTCGTTTGGGATCAGCTCGTTGTGTTCGGCAGCTGGGAGGGAGCCGTCTACGCCCTCGACAAAGACACCGGCTCCCTCGTCTGGCGCTTCCAGTGCGGCGACCGCGTGCACTCCAGCCCGGCTCTCAGCAACGGTCGCCTGGTCTTCGGCTCCTACGACGGATCGGTCTACTGCGTGGACTACGGCGGCAAGCAGCTCTGGCGCTATCGCGCCCGCCACATGTTCTTCCTGCGGGACCGTTTCTACGCCACCCCGGCCGTCGCCTACGGCACTGTGTACATCGGCAGCCTGGTGGGCACCATGTACGCGCTCGACCTGTATACCGGGAACGAGCGCTGGTCGCGCACCATAGACGGCCGCATCTACTCGTCGGTGGCCGTGTGGCGCGACAGGATCTTCTTCGGCTCCTACGACCGCACGTTCTACGCCCTCGACGCCACCGACGGGCACGTGCACTGGACGTTCACCGACGGCGAGCCCGTCTCCGGCGCCCCGGCGGTGATCAACGGCCTTGTCTACTTCAGCAGCTTCTCCGGCCGCACGTACGCCGCGGACGGCGAGACCGGCCGCATCGAGTGGCGCTTCAAGGACGGCCGCTACTCGCCGGCCGCCACCTGGGCCGACCTGCTCGTGGTCGTGGGCAAACGCACGCTCTACGCCCTGACCGAGACGAGGGGCGGCAGCAGTGACGCAAGCGGCGAGTCGAGCAGGGGGCGCACGTCCGCCGGCGGCACGAGCGGCGGGTCGGGCGCGACCGACACGTCTGCCGGCGGCGGGGGCGGCCGGTGAGCGGTTCTGCACGCACACGACTCGTCATCGGCGCGCTGGCCGCGGCGATCGTTGTGGCGCTCGCAGCCCTGGTCATCCTGCTGGTGACGCAGCCGTGGGAGGACGGCCCGGTTTCGCCGTTCCCCAGCGCATCGGCCACCGCGGGTCTTGGCCCCTCGCTGAGTCCCAGCCTCACGACGAGCCCCTCGGCCGGCGCTTCCGGCTCGCCGCAGCCCGGCGGCTCGCCGAGCGCTTCTCCCACAGCAGACACAGGCCAGGGGTCGTGGCCCATGTACGGCTACGACCCCGCGCGCACCCGCTTCAATCCGAACGTCAGCCTGCGGCCGCCCTACCGCATCAAGTGGCGGTTCCGCGCGCACCAGCTCCTCGAGTTCCCACCGGCCATAGACGACGACCTGCTGTTCTTCACGACGAACGGCGGAGACATCTACGGGCTCGACGCGGCGACCGGCAAGAAGGTCTGGCACCGTCACTACGGGGGCAAGTTCGCCTCGAGCCCCACCGTCCACGAGGGCGTGGTCTATGTCACCTCATTGAACGGCTGGCTGTTCGCCCTGGACTGCGAGACTGGCCAGGGCATCTGGCGCTACCGCTTCCGCAGCCCCAGCGAGTGCTCGCCGCTAGTCTGGGGGCGCTGGGTGATCGCCGGGTGCTGGAACGGCTCCGTCTACGCCATAGACCGCTTCAAGCACAAGCTGCAGTGGCGCTTCCCCACCGGCGCCAAGGTCACCGGCAGCCCGGCGCTGCTGGACGACCGGCTGGTGTTCGGCAGCTACGACGGCAGCGTGTATTGCCTGGACTACCGCGGCAAGCTGCGATGGCGCCACCGCGCCAGCCGTTACCTGGTGGGCAGCGACCGCTTCTACGCCACCGCGGCGCTCGCCTACAACACCGTGTATATAGGCGGCATCGGCGGCAGCATGTACGCGCTGGACCTGCGCACCGGGAACCCGCGCTGGCGCGCCGGTACCGGTGCGTACGTGTACTCCTCAGCCGCCGTGTGGAGAGACCGCGTGTACGTGGGCTCCTACGCGTCCCAGCTCCTCTGCTTCCGCGCCGGCGACGGCCGGCTGCTCTGGCGCTTCTCCACCGGCCGCCCCGTCTCCGGCGCGCCGTCCGTGATCGACGGCGTGGTGTACGTGAGCAGCTTCGCCCGGCGCACCTGGGCGCTGGATGCCCGCACCGGCAAACGGCTCTGGACGTTCGGCGACGGCCGCTACACGCCGGCGGCGGCAGGCAAGGACACCCTGTACCTCACCGGGGCGCAGACGCTGTACGCGCTGGTCGAGAAGCGGTAGCCGTATCGCACGCTCACGTTGTCGGGAGCCTGAGCCTCTGCATCGCGTCGCGCGGCCGGTCAGCCCCGTCAGTCTGCCGCGAAGGACGTGCGCCCGGTCTCTGTGAGATGATGACCACCCAGGACAGGGCTGGCCTAGCCACTCGTAGCCAAACGGGAAGGGGGTGAGATCGCATGCCGGTCATGCATCCCGGTCGTAGACGGACCTGAACACAGACGGCGCGGAGCACGTCGTGTTCCTTTGCCATAGCTGGTCACGCCGCGACCATGGCGGCGGCCGGATGCGTCTGCCGTCTTCCCCCGTCTACATCCTAGGGTCTGTCTCGGGGGCGTTGCCCCCGGGCATCTGACGCTCCGACTCCTGCCTCTGGCCTGCGGCTTCACCGCACAGCCCACCATCGAGGAGGAGTACATGAGCGCACGAGAAGACCGCGGTCGTCACACCGCCCCCGCCTCCGCTCCGCCCGCCGGCCGATCCTTGAGGCGACGGGACTTCCTTATGCGCGGCGGCATGGCCGGCGCAGCTCTGAGCCTGGGAGGCGGGCTCGGCGGGATTTTGGGAGGTTGCGGCGGCGACGCTGGTCCGGCCGGCACGTCGCAGAGCTCCGGCGCATCCGCCGGCGACGTCACCTTCCAGTTCTCCTACCCGCCGTGCGGCTACAGCGCCGACGCCGAGAAGGCGTTCTGGTCCGAGCACAACACGGCTTTCGAGAACGCCAACCCCGGCATCAAGGTCAACATGACGTGGGAGTCCTGGGACAACATCTTCCAGAAGACGACCGCCGCCGTGGCCTCGGGCGACGTGCCCGACATCGGCTACAACAGCCCTCCGCAGATCATGCCACTGGCCGCCGAGGGTCATGTAGCCCCGGTCGACGACATCATCAAGGCGGTGGGCGGCCCAAGCGCATTCTCGTCCGCCCTCATCAACCAATACGTGCTCGACGGCAAGACGTACTGCGTGCCGAACTGCGACAACACCATCGTCATGTGCTACCGCAAGGACATGCTCAAGCAGGCGGGTTACACGACCGCTCCCGCGACCTGGGACGAACTCATCGAGGTCGCCAAGGCCACAAGCAAGGACGCCCCCCGCTTCGGTCTCTACCTGAGCAAGACCTACGACACCCGCCAGGTCTACGCCGGCCTCATGTGGGCAGCCGGCGGATCCATGCTCGACAAGGACGGCAATGTCGTAATCGACAGCCCCGAGAACCTCGAAGCACTCAAGTACTACACAGAGTTCTACACGAAGTATCACGTGGTGCCGGAGGCCGCCAAGAACTGGCAGTACGGTGACAACGCCAACATCATCGGCACGGGGCAGGTGGCGCTGACGCCCATGTGGGCCGGCTACGGCACTCTCGTGGAAGAGATGTTCCCGGAGACG
>CAZIGT010000228.1:0-5094 GCA_964538465.1 uncultured Thermoleophilia bacterium
ATGACGAAGCCCTTGTAGTGCTCGTCGACCTTGGGGAACGTGAGGAACGGCATCGGCGGGATGCCGGACTTGTCCACCGGGACACCGGAGGCGTCGACGATCTTGCCGAGCCTATCGAGGAACTGCGTGCCCCGCTCCCAGATGGCGTCCTGCACCTTCTCGCGCTCGAGGATGTCCATGCAGGCCATGGCGGCGACCATCTCGAGGCTGTTGGGGAAGAAGGTCGAGCTGATGAACGCCTTCTTCTCGTAGACGCTCAGGAACTCGCGCTTGCCCACCACGGCGGCGATGGCGTAGCCGTTGGCCATGGCCTTGCCGATGGTCGTGATGTCCGGCGTGACGCCGTAGCGCTCCTGGGCGCCACCGAGGGAGACGCGGAAGCCCGTGCGGATCTCATCGAAGATGAGCACTGCGCCGTTCTTGTGCGTGAGCTCCTTGACGGCCTCGAGGTAGCCCTCGGGCGGGGCCATGACCGGCGCGTTGAGCGGATGGCCCACCGGCGTGATGATCACGGTGCCGATCTCGCCGGGGTTCTCCGCGAAGACGCGCTCGAGGTCGGCGATGTCGCCGTAGTGGAACTCCTTGGTGAGATCCTGCACGGCCTGCGGGATGCCGCCGTGGACCTCGACGCACCAGTCACCCCAGCCGTGGTAGCCGCAGCGGGCGATCTTGTCGCGCCCGGTGTAGGCGCGGGCGGCACGCACGGCCGCGTTGGTGGCATCCGATCCGGTCTTGACCAGGATCGCTTGCTCGCCGCACGGCATGATGTCGATGAGGCGACGCTCGAGGTCGTTCTGCAGCGTCTGCACGAGGCTGAAGCAGAAGCCCTTCTCCATCTGCGCCTTGGCGGCATCGTTGATCTCCGGCTCGACGTAGCCGAGGATGATCGGCCCGTAGGCGCAGAGCATGTCGATGTAGTCGTTGCCGTCGACATCGACGATGTGGCCGGCGTAGCCGTGGTCGATGAAGATCGGGTACTCGCCCACAACGAAGTTATACGGGCGGCGGATGCCCATGACGCCGCCCGGCGCCAGCTCCTGGGCCTCTTCGAAGAGCTTCAGCGACTTGGTCAAGTTGAGTTTTGGTGCACTCTCGACCGGTTTGCTCATGTCGTCTCCTTGGACTTGGAGTTGTGGGATCGTGGTTGGGGGACTTGGCACCGAAGGCACTACTTACCCGGGATCCGTGAGCTCCCGGCATATCAGTGTTTTGAGTGTGTGCCTCATGGCAGCGCCTCCGCCTCTGCCAGAGCCTCCTCGGGAGACCCGGCAAGGCCTTCGTCGCTCTCGCCGAACAGGACGACGATCACGGCGGCGGCCAGTATCAGCGCACCGCCGACCAGTGTCCACACCGCCGGCCGCTCTCCCAGGAACACCAGTGCGTAGAGCGGCGCGGACGCGGGCTCCAGCAAGCCCACGATGGAGGTGTGCTGCACGCGGATGTACCGCATGCCCTGAAGGAAGATGGTACCTCCTAACGCCGTGCAGATGACAGCCAGGCCGAATGCGATGAGGAGGTCCCAGCCTGTGATGTGGTAGCCGGAGGAGATCGTCTGCACGAGTCCCAACGGCAGCAGGATCAGCGTGGTGATGGTGCCGTTGGAAATCAGCATGGTGCCGCCCTCGACGTCATGACGCACGCTCTTGGCGACGAGGAAGAAGGCGGCGAGCAGCAGTCCGGCCACGAGGCCGCAGATGATCCCGACCGCAGAGATGTGAAGGCCGGGATCGAACCAGCTGGGCGCCAGCATGATGAGGATGCCCGCGATCGAAAGTACGAGGGCCAGCACTACCGCAGGTTCGGTGCGCTGCTTGAGCAGCCGTGGCGCCACCAGGGCGAGGTAAATCGGCGACATGTAGGAGAGGAAGACCGCCAGCGCCACGTCCATGTAGCGCACGGCTAGGAAGAACGAGAGGAGCTGTCCGGCGTCGATGACGCCGAGCAGCAGCAGCTTGCGCGGCACGCCGGGCTTGCGCATCTCGCGCCACCAGCGGTGGCCGGCGAAGAGGGCGGCGACCATCACGGCGGCCATGCTCATGCGCAGCACGAGCAGCATGGACGCCGGCATAGCGGTCATGCGGATGAACACGCCGGCCGAGCCGAACATGAGCGCCGTGCCGCCGACCATGATGTATCCCTTCGCCTGGTCGCCGCGCGCCGTCATGCGTGCACGTCCTCAGGCTCGGGCTCCTGGGCGCGGCCGAAGACCACCAGCAGCACGCCGGCGACCACGATGAGCAAGCCGCCGGCGACGGTCCACAGCGACGGCACCTGGGAAAGGAAGAGCAGCGCCCAGAGCGGCGCGCTCACCGGCTCCAGATAGCCGATGATCGACGTGTGCTGCACCTTGATGAAGCGCATGCCGTGCGTCTGCAGCGTGAACGTGAAGGCGGTGGTGATCGCGCCCAGCATGAACACCATCAGTAGGTTGCGGGCGGTGAACATCGTCTCGTCCACGTGCAGCGTTTGGACTATCCCCAGCGGCAACACGGCCAGCGTGGTGCAGACACTCTCGGCCAGGACGATGCTGGCGCTCGCCACCTTGTGGCGCACCGACTTCACGGTCATGAGTGCGGCGGCGTAACACACGCCGGCTGCCGTGCCGGTGACGACGCCGACGGCCGAGAACTCCTGGCCTTCACCGAACAGGCCCGGCAACACGATCGCCGCCATGCCGGCGAGCGCCACCGCGAGCGCCACCCACACGACCGGTTCGGTGCTCTCCTTGAGGAAGACGGGCGCCGCGATGGCTATGTACACAGGCGCCATGTACGAGAGGAAGATGGCCACCGACACGCCTGAGTAGCGGATGGACATGAAGTAGAGCAGCAGGTTGGCGGAGACGATCAGGCCGATCGCCAGGAGGCGCAGCGGCACACCTGGAATGCTCAGCTGGCGCCAGCGCCGGCGCAGCACGAACGGCACTGCCATGATGGCGGCGGCGACGCCCATGCGCAGGGTGAGCAGCATGCCGGTGGGCATCGTGGCATAGGTGACCATGACGCCGATCGAGCCGTTGACCAGCGTGGCCGTGCCGACCTCCGCGTAGCCGCGCGCTCTGCCGGAGACCACGTTCACGTCGCCTCCTCCGTCACGGATGCTGCGGCGCGCTGCCCGGCACGACCCTTGCCGTCCGCACGCATGCTGCTGCCTGCACCGCCCGTCAACCGTCACCCCGAGCCATTAGACGGAGAACCCCAGGCGCGCTGCGAAGGCTGTGTGGAACTCCGGGTCGGTGGCCAGGTCTAGGAAATCAATCTGCGCGCGCAGTCGCGCCATGCGCCGGCGCGCGCGTACGTCGATCAGCGCCATCTGCGCACCCACGCCGGCAGCGTTGCCGACGAACACCACGCGATCTCTCGGTACCGGCGGGAAGAGCTCGAGTGCCAGGCTGTTGTCCAGGTCCAGGTAGTTGCCGAACGCCCCGGCCACGAAGACGTGGCACAGGTCGCGCGGGGTGATGCCGATGTTCTCGAGAAGCGTGTGCCAGCCTGTGCTGATGGCCCCCTTGGCGAGCTGCAGTTGGCGCACGTCATGCTGGGTGAACACGATCTCGCCGTTGGGCCCGACGGCTACGAGGTACTCGAGACCCTCGTGGCCCTTCCGCACCCGCGCGTGCGGTTGCATCCGGCCGCTGGCGTCGACGATCCCGTGGCGCACAAGGCCGGCGAGCACATCGACCACACCGGAGCCACAGATGCCGACCGGCGGCGCGTCATCGATGGTGACGACGTTCGCAGGGGAGCCATCGGCAGCGAACTCGATCTTCTCGATGGCCCCCGCTGCCGCCTTCATGCCGTTGTGGATCTGATAGCCCTCGAAGGCCGGTCCCGAAGCGCAGCTCGTGACTGTGATCTGGCCGTCGACCGCCAGCGCGATCTCAGTGTTAGTACCGATGTCGATGGCCATCGATGGGCGGCGGCGGATGGGCAGCCGCGTGGCGGTCACGACCGCCAGGGCATCTGAACCCACGAAGCCCGCGATGGGCGGCGGGAAGTACACCCACCCATCCGGGTTCATGGCCAGCCCCAGTTCGCGGGCGCGCAGCTGGACCGGCCGGTTCACGGCCGGCGCGAACGGCGCGCTTCCGAGCCCGTCGGGGGCCAGCCCCAGGGCCAGGTGGTGCATCCCTGTGTTGCCGACCACCGTCATGTCGTAGATGTGCCGAGCCTCGATGCCCTGCCGCTCGACAAGCGCCGCCAGCACCTGGTTGACACCGTCGTGCGCCGCCTGGGCAAGCTCGCCGACGCCTTGCTCGATGCCCTTGGCAATGCGGCTCACCACCTCTTCGCCGAACCGCATCTGCGGGTTCTCAACGGCTTCGTGGTCGACGAGGCGGCCGTGCTCCAGGTCGAAGAGGTAGCCGATGATCTTGGACGTGCCGATGTCCACCGCCACGCCGTAGACCTCTCCCGGCGCACCGATCGGCTCCACATCGACGACCTCGCCGTCGTTCGTGGTGACCACGGCGCGCCACGGCGCACGGCCCCGCAGGATGGCCGGCAGAGCGGCCAGCGCATCGAGCGTGATGCCGCGAGCGCCGATGGCATCGAGCAAGCGGTCGCGATCCGAGCGCGGGTCGTCGAACGAAGCCTCCGGCAGCTCGACGACCCGCCGGCGCACCACCGGATGCGGCTTGCCGTGATGCAGCTGCGACGCGGTGAGGATCCGCCGGCGTCCCCTGGTCTCCCGCACCTCCACGCTCACGCGGTCCGAGCGCGGTACGAGCTGGCACGCCAGACGCCAGCCGTCGTCAAGCTGTCGCGGAGAGAGCTGTGCCAGCTCTGTCTCGGTCGGCTCGCCGAACTCGCCGGCGCCAGTCCGCACCAGGCACTTGCCGCAGGTGCCCGCACCGGCACAGGTGTTGGGGAAATTGGACGTTGCGCGCATGACGGCGTCGAGGACGGGCCGGCCGTCCTCTAGGTCGAAGCTGAGCCCTATGGGCTCTATCAGCACTGTCTTCGGCTTCGGGGCCATTCACATCCCGCCTGTCGCCGTCAGCAGGGGAGTCGTCCGCGGGCGCTCCCTTGTCTCACGCGCCGACGAGAGCTCGGGATCGCGCGCGCGGTCAGGTGGTGGGTGGGTGAGGCGGGC
>CAZIGT010000229.1:0-5087 GCA_964538465.1 uncultured Thermoleophilia bacterium
CCGGGGCATGGTCCCCGGGCGCCCTCGGCGTCTGTACAGCTGCTGCGCCTGGCCACGGCCGGTGCCGGGTCCAGGCGCCCGCTACTCCTTCGCCCGCAGCACCTCTGCCTTCGTGAGGCTGACGATATGGTCGTAGATCTCGCGTAGGCCCTCGCTGCTGATGGGGCCCTTATTCGCGCGGCTGACGTAGGTGAGCATCCACTGCTCGCGCTCGGGATCCAGGAAGGCGATGTCGTGCTGAAGCTTGTACTCGCGCAGCTGGCCGACTAGCTTGATGCGCTTGTTGATGGCTTCGATGATCTTGAGGTCGTTGTCGGTGATCTGGTCGCGGAACTGCTTGACCACGGGATCACTGGCTGGATCGGTCACGCGGGGTCCTCTTCCTCGTCGTCTTCGTCTTCCTCGTCTTCATCCTCGTCTTCGTCGAGGTCTTCGTCCTCGTCCATCTCCTCGAACTCGCCGACCTCGCCGCTCTGCTCCACGTCTGCCACGTGGGCCTCGCGGAAGTCGTCTGGCGTCACGTTGTCCAGGAAGCTGCGGAACTTCTCGACGATCTCTTCCTGGTCGTCCACCTCGTGCTCGAACTCGATGGCGTTCTCCTCGAGCAGCTCAGTGCTGGCGAAGATGGGTGCTTCGGTGCGGACGGCCAGTGCCAGAGCGTCGCTGGGCCGGCTGTCCACGTCTATCTCCTCGCCGTCCTTGAGCAGCGTGAGACAGGCGTAGAAGGTGCTGTCCTTGAGCTCGGTGACGGTGATCCTGCTGAGCTCCGCGTGACAGTTCTCGATGATGCTCATGAGCAGGTCGTGCGTCATGGGCCGTGGCAGCTTGGTGCCCTGCAGGCGGATGAGGATGGCGGCGGCCTCCGGGTGGCCTATCCAGATGGGCAGGAACTTGTTGCCCTCGACGGTCTTGAGAAGCACTATGGGCTGCTTGCCGACCACGTCGAAGCTCACGCCGTAGATGACCATGCGCTGTACGTCCATGGCTCCAGTATACCCGCCGTGAGAAGTGCGTCCGAGGCGGCAACGGTGTGTGCTCGCCCACAATGTCCATGGGTCGACAATGAACGATGCGCAGAGCGGGATCTGGGGCTCGGTGAACGCGGTGGGTGTCATGCGTGACGCGAGTGACGTGGACGTCGTGAGGGGCGCGGGTGACGAGGGCGTCGTGAGGGACGGGGTCAGGCTTCGTCTGATCGCCGCGCGTATCGCGCGCGCACGCGCGCCGCTGCGCGCGCCTCTGGCGTGCGTTTGGGCGGCTGTCACGAGGGCGCGCGCGGCAGGCGCGCTCGCGCGCACGACTGTTGTGGTGGCGGCTGTCGCGTCGGCGGCGTGCGTCTTCGCGGTGCCGCCCGCTCATGCCTGTGCGGCGGTGGCCGCTGGAAGCGCGGCGGTCCGGAGCGGCCACGAAACGGCCGCAGCCCGTGACGCCGCGGTCGGCAACACACTGGTCTTCGCCGACCCGTTCCGCCAAGTCACAGGAGTAGGTTCAGGTGCCCTTCTTCAGGGTGATGGCGCCGGTGGGCGTATGGGGGCCGCGCGGGCTGCGGACCAGCGGGCGGCGGACCAGCGGGCGGCGCGGCGGCTGCGCCTCACGGCGACCGCCTCTCCCCGGCGGCCGATCGAGGGCAGGCGGGTCATACTGACGGTCCGCACGCGCGACGGCACCGGGCGGGCGATCCGCGGCGCCGACGTACGCGTACGCTGGGTGCTGCCTGACCGCATCGTGGGTGCCACGAAGCAAACGGGGCGCGCCGGGCGGGCGCTCTTCCGGCGCGCGCTCACGACGGCCGCAGCCGGCGACACGGTCGTGGTGCGAGTGCGGGCGCGCTGGCACGGCCAGACCCGCACCCGCACCCTGCGCCTGCGCGTGGTCGCCGCGCCCGCCGGCAACCGCCTGGCGCCGGAGGATCTGGTTTACGCCGGCGCCTTCCGCCTGCCCGGCGCCTCCGGCGGCTCCTCCTGGGAGTGGAGCGGCGACGGGCTCACGTACTACCCGGGCGGCGATCCGGACGGAGCCGCCGACGGCTACCCCGGATCGCTCTTCGGCATGGGACACGACTGGCAGCACTACGTCAGCGAGATCACCATCCCCGAGCCTGTGATCTCATCTGCCAAGAACCCCGATGATCTGCCCATGGCCCACACCCTGCAGCCGTTCGCCGACGTGCGTGGCGACCTCTATCCCACGCTGGGCGAGGAGCTTCGGCGCTCGGACATCGAGTACCTGCCGGCCCAGGGCTCGCAGACGAGCGGCAAGCTCTATCTGAGCTGGTCGCGGCACATGGCGCTCGGCGAGGCCAATCCCACCCTCATGTGGTGCGATCTTGACCTGAACGACCCGAACCCGGTGGGGCCGTGGTCGATCGGTGGATATGGCGACTATGTGACGACCGACTACGTGTTCAGCGTAGACCCCGTCTGGGCGGCTGCGTACACGCCGGGCAAGCTGCTGGCCGCCGGCCGCTTCCGCGACGGCGGCCAGGGCGCCATGGGACCGTCGGTCTTCGTGGCGGCGCCCTGGCAGAGAGGCGATCCGCCGCCGGCCGGCACCACGCTCACCACCGTGCCGCTGCTGCTCTATGACAACGTCTGGAACGGCGGCGAGCACACGCTCAACGGCTACCACCACAGCGACGAGTGGTCGGGCGCCGCGTGGGTCACCTCCGGCGACCGCGGCGCGGTCATCTTCGCCGGCACCAAGGGCACGGGAAGCTGCTGGTACGGCTTCCCCGACGGCACGGTCTGGCCGGACGAGCCGCCGTACCCGTCGCCGCTGCCGGAGGGCGAGCGCGGCTGGTGGAGCACCGGCTTCGTCGGCGAGCTGCTCTTCTACGACCCGGCGGACCTGGCCGCCGTCGCCGCCGGCTCTCTCGCCGCCGACCGCCCGCAGCCCTACGCCGCGCTGTCGATCGATGACTACCTCTTCGACCCGGGCTCCTCGCAGACGAAGTATCACGTGGGCGCCATGGCCTTCGACCGCGTCCACGGCCGCCTCTTCGTCGTCGAGCCGCGCGCCGACGGCGACAACTCGATCATCCACGTCTGGAACGTCCGCCAGCCGCGTCGGAAGCCCGGCTTGCTTCCGTGTCTGCAGCTTGCCTTGCCACGCGCGGCCACACCTGCACGCATGCCCTACCGCGCGTGCGTGCCTGCACAAGGCGCTCCCGTCCATCGCCCGCTCAGCCAGCCTCGGCTTGGTTGACGCTCTGCAGCGGCGTAACTAGACTGACTGACCCCGGCGGGCGTATAGCTCAGTAGGTTAGAGCGCTTCTCTGATAAGGAAGAGGTCCGTGGTTCGAATCCACGTACGCCCACCACGATTTGCAGGGATTTTGTCTCTCCCGCACCCCCTCTGAGAAGTCCCACTGTTGCCGTTTGTTGCCATACGTCCCCGCACTGGGCCATACTCAGGCTCGAAATGGGGATCAGAAGACGGGGCAAGAAGTGGCTCGTCACTGTCGAGCTCGGCGAGGACGAGAAGGGCATCCGGCGACGCAAGTGCCTCACCTGTGAGACGGAGAAGGAGGCCGCCCGCCAGGAAGCGATCCTGCGCGGCGAGGTCGCCAAGGGCTCCTACGTCGAGTCGTCCAAGGAGACCGTCTCGCAGTTCCTCGATGAGTGGCTCTCCCACGTCTCCCGCGAGAAGCGTCAGCGCACCAGGGATGCCTACAAGACCACCGTGGAGAAGCATTTGCGGCCAGCGCTCGGGCGCATCCGTCTCGCCGACCTACGGCCGATCCACATCGAACGCTTCATCACCGCCCAGCATGACCGTGGGCTGGCCCCGGCGACGGTGGCGAAGCACTACTGGACACTGCACAAGGCACTCGATCGCGCAGTGATGTGGGGCAAGCTGGCGACCAACCCGGCCGACCGCGTCGAGCGGCCCTCCCTGGGCAAGTCGCGCATCCGCGTGCTGAGCGTCGATGAGCAGGCGCGTGTGCTGGCGGCCGCGCGGACGGCCGGGCGCCGCAGGAAGAAGGAACCACCCGAGGAAGGCGAACCGCCGAGCTGGCTCTACGGCGTCGTGCTCCTGGCTCTGGCAACGGGCATGCGCCGCGGCGAGCTGCTCGGCCTGCGCTGGGCGGACGTCGATCTCGACGCCGGCGTTGTGGGCGTGCGTGACACGATCGAGGAATCGACCGCCGGGGTCGAGCTGGGCAAGACGAAGACCGACGCGGCTGTGCGCCAGATCCGTATCCCTGATGCGGCGGTCGCGTTCCTGCGCGAGCACAAGGAGCGCCAGGACGAACTGCGCGATGCGATCTCCACCTACGTCGACAACGACCTGGTCTTCGCTCTCAGCGACGGCCGTGAGCGCCGCCCGAGCACGGTGACAGCTTCCTTCGCCCACCTCTGTGAGGAGCTGAAGATCGGCGAGGCGCACTTCCACTGCCTGCGCCACACACACGCCACCGAGCTGCTGCGCGCCGGCGTGCCGGTCAAGGTCGTCTCGGAGCGTCTCGGGCACTCCAGTCCGTCGACCACTCTGGCGATCTACGCCCACGTGCTGCCCGACATGCAGGCAGACGCCGCCAGGCGCACGGCCGCGGCGCTGGCGCGCATCCTGCGGCCCCCCGCCTAAGACGCACCCACCTCGGCGCGCTCGGGCCTCTACCATCGGGCCCGTGAGCGCTCAACATGCAACCGAGGCCGCACCCACGCTGCACGTGGAGTGGTGGCCGATCGACAAGCCCATCGCCTACGCCCGCAACGCCCGCCAGGTCCCGGAGGCCGCGATCGCCAAGGTCGCCGCCTCGATCACGGAATTCGGCTGGCGGCAGCCGATCGTCGTCGACGCCGCGGGCTTGAGCCTCGGCGGACACCCGCGCCTGCTGGCCGCCCAGCGCCTGCAGCTGCCCACGGTGCCGGTGCACGTCGCTGAGAACCTCACGCCGGCCCAGGTCAAGGCCTACCGCCTCATGGACAACCGCTGCCACGAGGAAACCAGCTGGGATCCGGAGCTGCTGCGCCTGGAGTTCGAGGAGCTGGGTAGCATGGACCTCGACTTCGCGCTCACCGGCTTCGACGAGAGCGAACTCGTCTCGCTACTCGCGCCGCCGGCAATCGAGGGCCTGACTGACC
>CAZIGT010000230.1:0-5082 GCA_964538465.1 uncultured Thermoleophilia bacterium
GGATCTACAGGGGCGCGTTCCGCAGGGCGCGCGGCGAGGCGGCGCGATCTTCGGGCGCCGGCGATCTGTCACAGATATTCCCCGTTGACACCTGCAGAACCACGAATGTAACCTGCCTTCCATTCTGACGGCGTGGTGCTGGGGGGCACGCATGGGAGCCGTCGAACGCACGCGTGAGCAGGAAGGCCTGGCCGGCATCGTGCGCGCTCGCGTGGGCGAGCTCACCGCGTCAGAGCGCAAGGTCGCGCGCACCTTCTTGGCTTCCTATCCCATCGCCGGTCTCGAGAACGTGGCGCAGTTGGCGCAACGCGCCCAGGTCAGCGGCCCCACCGTGATGCGCTTCATCGGGAAGCTGGGCTTCCAGGGCTACCCGGAGTTCCAGGAGGCCCTGCGTCACGAGGTGCAGGAGAAGCTCACGTCGGCGCTGGCGCAGTTCCCGGAACAGCCCAGCGACCCGCCGGAGGGCGTGCTGCGCTCGAGCCTCCGGGTGTTCCGCAGGGAACTGCAGAAGAGCTTCGCCGGGCTGTCCCAAGCCGAGTTCGATGAGGTCATCGAGCTGCTGGTCGACCCGCGCAACTCGGTCATCTGCACGGGAGGACGCTTCAGCCAGATCGCGGCGAGCTATCTGTTCCTGCACATGAACATGTTGCGACCCAAGTGCCGATTCGTGGGCGCTGCGCCCACGCCGCGCTGGGACGAGCTCATCGACGTGGACAAGCACACCGTTCTGGTCACCTTCGACTATCGCCGCTATCAGAACTCGACGATCGAGTTCGCCGGGAAGGCGGCCGAGAAGGGATGTCAGATAGTCCTGTTCACCGACCCCTGGCTCTCGCCCGTGGCCGAGGTATCGCGCTACGTCCTGACGACGACCGTGCAGGCGCCGTCGCCGTTCGACAGCATGGTCCCGGCGTTCGCCCTCGTGGAGACCGTCGTGGCCGGCTTGTCGCTGCGCATAGGCGCCAAGGCCAAGCCGCGCATCGTCGAGATGGAACGCCTGCGGGCCGGAACCACGTGGGGCGAGAGAGGACCGACCATGGAGTGGATGGAGGCGCCGTGACTGCGGAGGAGGCCGTGAGCAGAGGGAACGAACGCACCCTGCGCGGGCGGGTGGAGGAGCTGCGTGCCGCCGGCGTGCGCAACGTGCTGTGTACCATGGAGGACAGCGGCAGCATCACCCGCGTCAAGTGCTTCCGTCTCGATGACCTGGAGTACTTCGCCCGTTCGGGGACCGGCTTCTCCATACTCTGGGCCCTGGTGCTCACGAACGACCACTTCACGACCACCGACGCCATCCGCGGCCCCGTAGGGGATATGCGGATGCTCCCCGACACGGATGCCCTGGTGCAGTTGGCGGCCACGCCCGAGTGGGCCTGGGCGCCGCTGGATCTCTACGACCAGGAGGGCGAGCCGCTGTCGATCTGCCCGCGCCAGTTCCTGAAGCGGATGGTCGGCAAGGCCCAGGAGCAGGGGTTCCGCCTCGGCATGGCCTACGAGTTCGAGTGGTTTCTGGCCTCGGTCGGTGAAGACGGCAAGGTACGGCCCGTGCACGAGGGGCCGGGCTACAGCTCCAACGCCTGGGCCGTGGTGAGCGACTTCTGCCGGGACCTGCTCGACGCGCTCGCCGCGCAGGGCATCAGGATCTCACAGCTCCACCCGGAGTACTCGCATGGTCAGATGGAGGTCTCGCTGGGCGCGGCCGATCCGCTGGCTGCCGCCGACTGGCACGTGCTCTTCCGGCACACGGTGCGCTGCATCAGCCAGCAGTACGGGTGGCGCTCCTCGTTCTCACCGGTCACGGTGCCGGGCCTGGGCAACGGCTGCCATCTACACTTCAGCCTCTACGACCTCGCCGGCGAGAACCTCTTCACCGGCGGCGACCGCGTGGTCGGGCTCACGGCCATCGGCGAGGCGTTCCTGGCCGGCGTGCTCGACGAACTCTCGGCGCTGCTGGCGTTGGCCTGTCCCACCGTGCCGTCGTATGAGCGGCTCCAGCCGCAACACTGGGCCGGGGCCTACAAGGTGTGGGGGCACGAGAACCGTGAGGCGGCGTTGCGCTTCA
This sequence comes from uncultured Thermoleophilia bacterium, assembly GCA_964538465.1. GTDB lineage: Bacteria > Actinomycetota > Thermoleophilia > UBA2241 > UBA2241 > UBA6103. Next base: position 2,063 of record CAZIGT010000230.1, read on the forward strand.
TCACCGGCATGGCTGGCGGCCGTCGCGACACCGCCAATATGGAACTCAAGGCGGCGGACGGCGCCGGCCATCCATACCTGCTGCCCGGCGCCGTGATCGCCGCCGGCCTCAACGGCGTCGAACGGCGCATGACGCTGCCGGAGCCCTGCTGGGTCGATCCTGGAAGCATGACCGAGCAGGAACGGTGGGCGGCCGGGTTCCAGCAGCTTCCGGAGAGTCTCAGCGAAGCTGCCGACGCTCTGGCCGCCTCGACCGTGCTGCGCGAGGCGCTGGGCGAGCTGCAACACGACTGCATGGTCGCCGTGCGCCGCGCTGAGGCCGAGGCCGACGAAGGTCGGCCGATCGAAGAACTGGTCACCGAGCAGCTCTGGAGGTTCTGATGCACGAGGCGGGAGGCGCTCCGACAGGAGGCGCCGGATGAACCGCAGGACCGGTATCGTCGACCTCGGCGGATGCCCGGTCGTCGACGACCACTGCCACGGGTTCCGGGTCGAGGACCTGTTGCAGCTGGACCCCCTCGGGTGGGAGGACAGGCTCACCATGATGGGCATGTGCTTCCTCTCGTCGGGCCAGACCGATCCGCGTCTGGCGGCGCAGGTGAGCGGTCTGCGCGACGGCACGGTCTTCGTGCTGACCGCCCGGCGCTGGCTGTCTGAGCGTCTGGGCGTGGGAGCGACGCCCGAGGCACTGGCCGAGGCTCGCGCCGCGGCGTTCGCCGCCGACCCCCGCACCTATGTCGCCGGCTTGATGGCCGACCAGCGCATCGCCGCGGTCATCGCCGACGAAGGCTACCCGCAACCGACGATCGGCCGCGCCGAGTTCGAGCGCGCTCTCGGGAGTGCCGCGGGGGCCGACGGGTCGGTCACCGGCACCCGCGTGTACCGCGTGGCGCGCATCGAGCCGTGGATCGTCGACCTGCAGGAAAGAGACACCGATTGGAGCGACTTCGAGGCTGCCTTCGAGGAGCGGCTGGACGAGGCAGCGGCCGATCCGCTGCTGGTCGGCTACAAGTCGATCATCGCCTACCGCACGGGTCTCGACGTGGGCCGGCCGACCGGTGCGGAAGCGGCCGCCGCATACCGCGAGTGGCGGGCCGCCGGCTGGTCGAAGGACCGCGGCCCGGGCAAGACCGTGCGCGACTATCTGCTGCGCGCCACGCTGCGCGCGTGCCGACGCCACGAGCGGGTGATGCACCTGCACGTGGGCGGCGGCGACCCGGACATAGTGCTGGCGCACGTCCGTCCGCAAGATGTCTACGACCTATTGCACGAGCACATGGACCAGCCGATCGTGCTCATCCACGGCGGCTACCCGTGGATGGCCGAAGCAGCGTACATCGCCTCGATCCTGCCGTTCGTGTACGTCGATCTGTCGGAGTTCCTGCCGTGGGCTTCGCTCGGTATCGACCGCGAGCTGGAGATGCTGCTCGGCGTAGTACCCACCGGGAAGCTCCTGTACGGGTCGGACGAGGCCAGCGAGCCGGAGGTGTTCTGGGTGTCGGCGCGCATGACGCGGCTGGCCCTGGAGCGCGTGCTCGGCGTTGCCGTGGACCGTGGGCACCTCACGTCGGCGGAGGCGGAGCGCATCGGCGGCGGGGTCCTCGGGGCCAACAGCGCGCATCTGCACGGGTTGGCGCTGCCGTGATATCGGCATCTCATGATCCGGTCCTTACGGCCGCGGCGGACGCTCGCGAGTGGGCCGCCGCGCGCCGTTGCGGCTTCGAGCAGCGGTTGCGGGCGCTGGTGAGCATCGACACGGGTCCCGACTGCCGGCAGGGCCGCGACGAGGCGGCCGGCCTGCTGGCCGAATGGGCGCGTCAAGCTGGCTGCGAGTGCGAGCTGATCGAGAGAGAGGCGGGCCTTCATCTCAGCGCCCGCCTTCCTGGCGAGGGTACGGGAAGGGTGGTGCTGCTGGGTCACCACGACACGGTGTTCCCTGCGGGCACGGCGGCCGAGCGGCCGTTGCGCGTGGAAGGCGACACTGCCTACGGCCCGGGCGTGGCGGACATGAAGGGCGGCCTGCTGGTCGGACTGGCCGCCCTCGAGGCGCTGGCGCACGGCTCCCGCCGCTTCGGCGAAATCGAGCTGCACAGCGTGCCGGATGAGGAGGTACGCACTGTGCCGTTCGCCACCGTCGAGAGCATGCGCGGCGCCGATGCGGTGCTCGTGCTGGAATGCGGCCGCGAGAACGGCGACCTCGTCAGCGGCCGCAAGACGGGCGCCTGGCTACGTCTCGCGGTGGAAGGGCGCGCCGCGCACGCCGGCACCGAGCCCGAGTGCGGTCGCAGCGCGGTCAGCGGACTCTGTCACGAGGTGCTGCGCTGTGAGGCCCTCAACGGCGCTCGCCCAGGGCTCACCGTGGTCGCTGGGACGGTCAGCGGGGGGACCATCGCCAACATCGTCCCCGCGAACGCCGAAGCGGTGCTCGACGTGCGCGCACCGCGGCGCGACGACTTCGACTGGGCGCTCGCCGAGATCGCTCGAACCGGCGAGTACGAGGGGCTTGCCGTGCGCGTGGAGGATGCCGGCACCTGGCCGGGCATCGAGCAGGGCGCGCACGGGCGCGTGCTCCTGGCGGAGAGCCGCAGGATCGCCGCCCGGCTGGGGATGTCCCTGGGAGACCAGATCAGTGGGGGCATGTCCGATGGATGCTGGACGGCCGCCATCGGCGTAGCCACCCTTGACGGCTTCGGGCCGGTCGGGGGGATGGACCACTCTCCGGCAGAGTACGCGCGCCTGGACTCCGTGGCGGTGCGCGTCGGCCTCATCGTGGGGTTGTGCGAGGCGATCGGTCGCGGCGCGCTGCGAGCCGCCGATGGGCCGAGGGGGTGAGCGGAAGAGGGTGAGTGCAAGACCGTGGCGTCCGCATCGCCGGCCGTGGCGGCGCCCATTCCCGATGGGTGAGGACTCGGCCCCGGCCGACCGGATGGGATAGCGGATCGAGTCGCGTACCGGCGTGGATGTTGTCGGGGCGGCTCGCTGGTCGCCGTGGAATGCGGCGGGGGAAGACACAGAGGGGGT
>CAZIGT010000231.1:0-5077 GCA_964538465.1 uncultured Thermoleophilia bacterium
GCCACGCAGCACGGCGCCAGACCGCGGCCACTCCGCGGCACGGCTCGAGTCGCCTTCACCGAGCACGTGCCACGCGGCTTGGAGGATGACTTGGCTGACCTTGCAGTCGATTCCGTAAGCGTTGTCTTCGAGGGGCTTGTGGCGGTCAACGAGGTCGATCTGGTCCTGGAGAAGGGCGAGATCATCGGCCTCATTGGGCCCAACGGCGCCGGCAAGACCACGTTGGTCAATGTGATGAGCGGCTTCCAGCAGCCCACGCACGGCGGCGTGCGCATCTGCGGAGAACGGATCACTCACTGGCGCCCCGAACGCTTCGTCAGGCGCGGCGTGGCGCGCTCCTTCCAGGGGGGCCGCCCTTTCAGGCGCCTCACCGTGAGGGAGAACGTCGAGACAGGCGCGCTTGGTGCGGGAGCCCGCGCGAGAGCCGCTCGCAGGCTGGCACGCGAGCTCCTCGAAGTGCTCGAGCTCACGCACCGCGCGAACGATCTCGCCGGCGCGCTGCCGTTCGGCGAGGACCGCCGGCTCGGCATCGCGCGAGCCCTGGCGACGTCCCCTGATTTCCTGCTGCTAGACGAGCCGGCCGCGGGCATGAACGACGGTGAGACCGACGCTCTCGTGCACATGTTGCGGCGCCTCCGCGAGTCGCACGGCTGCGGGATGCTGGTGATCGAGCACGACATGCGTCTCATCCGGGAGCTTCCCGAACGAATCTACGTCCTTGACCAAGGCGCGGTGCTGGCCCAGGGGCCGGTCAAGGAGGTTATGGAAAACCCGGTCGTCGTAGCCGCATATCTCGGCGAAGAGAAGTCGTGACACCATGATCGAGATCAGCAATCTCCGTGTCCTCTACGGTCGCACGCCGGCGCTCCGTGAGGTGTCGATCACCGTCGAGAAGGGAGAGGTCGTCGGCATCGTCGGGACCAACGGCGCCGGCAAGTCCACGCTCCTTCTCAGCATCCTCGGCGTCGTCAAGCCCGCCCAGGGTGAGATCGTCTTCGAAGGTAGCTCGCTGGTTGGCGTGGCGCCGGAAGACATCGTGCGCAAGGGCGTGGTCCTGGTCCCCGAACGCCGGCACATCTTCCACGGGATGACGGTCGAGGAGAACCTGAAGCTGGGCGGCATCTTCCGCAAGGACAAGAAGGGGGAGGCCGCCTCCCTGGCGTACGTCCTCGAGCTCTTCCCGAAGCTCCAGCAGTTCCTGCCCCACCGTGCCGGCTGCCTCTCTGGGGGCGAGCAGCAGATGCTCGCCCTGGGTCGCGCGCTCATGGCGGATCCGCGGTTGCTCCTGCTCGACGAGCCGTCACTGGGCCTCGGCCCGTTGATCATCGACCGGTTCTTCGAGGACCTTCTGCGTTTGCGCGAAGAAGGACTCACCATCCTTCTTGTGGAGCAGAGCGTGGATCGTCTGCTCGCCGCCTCAGATCGCGCGTATGTCCTGCGGTCAGGGCGCGTGGAACTCGAAGGTCCCGCGGGTTCCCTTTCCAGAACGGAAGTGCAGGCGGCGTACTTCGGGCTGGCCACTGAGAGGGCGTGATCATGACTACCTTCATGCAGTACCTCGTCGACGCGGTGACGCTCGGCTGCCTCTTCGCGCTCGCATCCCTCGGTGTGGGGGTCGTGTTCGGAGTCATGCGCCTGGCGAACTTCGCCCACGGCGAGCTCGTCATGATCGGCTGCTACGCGATGTACTTCTTCGCGTTCCTGCCGTGGCCGATCGCCTGGATCCTGGCGATCTGCCTGGTCGCATTCGTGGCCCTCTTCACTGAGCGCGTCGCCTTCCGGTGGCTCCGCTGGGCAGACTCGTCGACCCTCCTGATCGCGTCGTTCGCGGTCAGCATCTTCCTCCAGAATGTCATCGTCCTCATCTACCACTCGCGGGCGCGAGCCGTGCCCCTGCCAGACTTCGTGGACCAGTCGCTGTCCATCTTCGGCCTGCAGGTGCAGGTGGTCAGTCTCATGACCATCTTCCTCACGGTGGTCGTCCTCGTGGGCCTGATCGTCTTCTACAAGAGAACGAACCTGGGCCTGGAGATGCGCGCGGCCGCCGAGGACTTCCGCATGGCGCAACTCGTGGGGACGCGCGCGAACCGTGTCGTGGCATCCGCCTTCGCCATGAGCGGCATTCTGGCCTGTCTGGTCTCGATCCTGCTCACCTGCCGCACATCCACCGTCACTCCGACCATGGGCCTTACGCCCGTCCTCTACGCCTTCTGCGCCGTGACCATCGGCGGCCTGGGCAACATGGTCGGCGCGGCCGTCGGCGGCTTCGTCGTCGGCTTCATCACGGTCGCCATGCAGGCCATCCTGCCGCCTAGCCTCGCTCCGTACCGTGACGCGTTCACCTTCGCCGCGGTGATCGCGATCCTCATATTCCGGCCACAGGGGCTGGTATCCGCCGTCAAGATCGAGGAGCGTGTGTAGTGGCTGGCTGGAAGAGTCGACTGAGCAATCGGGACTTCTGGACGCTCGTCTCACCGCCCGTGAGCCTGGTGGTGCCTCTGTGCGCCGTGGTCCTGCTGGTGAGTGCCTTCGCGAGCCCGTCCATCCAGCGCGCGCTGATCATCACCATGCTCAACATCATCCTCACAGTGGGGCTCTACGTCTTCGCGGGGAACTCGGGCGTGCTCTCATTCGGCCACATCGGATTCGCCGCCATCGGGGGCTATGTGGTCGGTCTTCTCACGGTCCCCGTGACGATGAAGGCGATCCTCCTGCCCAACCTTCCCCACATCCTCGCCAAGACGGCGATGGCGACCATCCCCGCAATGATCATCGGGCTTGTGGCGGTAGCTGCCTTCGCGGCCATCGTGGGCTACCCCATCGTCAGGCTCAGAGGAGTGGCCCCGAGCATCGCCTTCCTGGCCATGCTCGAGGTGATCCATCAGGTCATCTCGAACTGGAAATCCGTGACCGGTGGTGACAGCGCCTTCGTCGGCATGCCCATCGACAGCAAGCTCATGACGGTGATGTGGTGGACGGTGGTCGTCATCGTCGTGGCCTACCTCTACCAGATCAGCCGCAGCGGCAGACGGCTACGTGCTTCCCGGGAGGACTACGAAGCCGCTCGCTCTGTGGGCGTTCGTGTGACATGGGAGCGCTACAAGGCCCTGATCCTGAGTGCGGCGATCATGGCCGCTGGAGGGGGCCTTTACGGGCACTACCTGGGCAGCCTGAGCCCGAAGATCCTGTACCTGGCCCTGGGCTTCCTGGGGATCGAGATGCTGATCGTCGGCGGGCTGAACAGCCTCTCGGGCGCGGTCACGGGAGCGGTGGCCATCTCGGTGGTGACCGAAGTGCTCCGTCGCGGCGCCGACGCCGCCTTCCCCGGCGGGATCCCGGGCCTGCAGGAGGTCATCCTGGCCATACTGCTCCTGGTCGTCCTGGTGCGGATGCCGGCGGGCCTCACGGGCGGGCGCGAGGCCAACCTTCTCGCCTTGGGCAAGGCGTGGCATCTGCCGAAGAGGGTCGCGCGGCATGAGCGGACAGAGGAAGCGGATGCCTAGAAGCGTCGACCCGAGACCGGCTGAGCCCGCGACCCGACGACACCGGACACCCCAGCCGGGGCCGCCCCTCCATCTGCAAGACCGAACACAGGCATGGGAGAAGCGATGCGGTTCGCAATAGACACTGGAGGCACCTTCACCGACCTGGCCATTGAGGACGACGACGGCCGTCTCCACCAGTTCAAGGCGCCGACGACGCCGCACGATCCTGTCGTCGGCCTGCTCGACGTGCTCGAGACAGCGGCGGCGCACTTCGGCATCGACCGGGCACAGCTCCTAGGACAGGGTGAGATGCTGATCCACGGCACCACCCGGGCCATCAACGCCGTCGTGACGGGCAACACCGCCAGAACGGCCTTCCTCACCACCTGGGGGCAGCCGGAGATCCTGGTCGACCGTGAGGGCGGCAAGAACAAGCCGTTCGACGCCTTCCAGGAGTTCCCCGAGCCATACGTGCCGCGCTCGCTGACCTTCGAGATCCCGGAGCGGACCGCGTACAACGGCGAGATCGTGCGCCCGCTCGACGAGGCGGAGACCGCCCGTATCCTCCTCGGTCTCCGTGAGCGACATGTGGAGGCCGTGGGCGTCTGCCTGCTCTTCTCGACCATAAACCCGGCGCATGAGCGGCGCGTGGGAGAGATGATGGCCGAGCTGGTGCCGGAGATCCCGTTCACCCTGTCACACCAGCTCAACCCGATCCTGCGCGAGTACCGCCGTGCGTCCGCGACCGTCATCGATGCGTCGCTGAAGCCGGTGATGAGTGAGTACCTCCACAGCCTGGAGCGCCGCGTGCGGGACGCGGGCTTCCGCGGCAGGCTGCTCGTGTCCACGTCGAACGGGGGCGTGGTCGATGCGTCCGAAGTAGCGGACGCGCCCATCCACGCCCTCAACTCCGGGCCGGCGATGGCACCGATCGCCGGGCGCACCATCGCCGCCTCGGAAACCGGTCACGCCACGGTCGTCGTAGCCGACACCGGTGGGACCACGTACGACGTCAGCGTCGTGCAGAGGGGCCGGATCCCGACCACGCTCGAGACCTGGATCGGCCCCCGCTTCGTGGGGCACATGACCGGCTTTCCCTCAGTCGACGTGCGCAGCGTGGGCGCCGGCGGAGGGAGCATCGCCTGGGTCGACAACCATGGGTTGCTCCACGTTGGGCCGCAGAGCGCGGGCGCCGACCCGGGACCGATCTGCTACGGCCGCGGCGGCGACAAGCCTACGGTCACCGATGCCTGCCTCGTCCTTGGCTACCTCGATCCGGCCTACTTCCTGGGCGGCGCCATGAAGCTCGACGTCGAGGCCGCCCACGCCGCCCTCGAGGAGCTGGGCGGCCGGCTGGGACTTGCCGCGGAGCCGGCCGCCCACGCCGTCGTGCAGGTCGCCACCGAGAACATGGTGCAGGCGATCGAATCGATCACCATCGAGCAAGGGATAGACCCCACCGCCGCGGTCCTCATCGGTGGGGGCGGCGCCGCCGGACTCAATGCCTCAATCGTCGGCAAGCGTCTCGGCTGCGACGCGGTCATCATCCCACAGCTCGGCGGCGTGCTCAGCGCCGTCGGCATGCTGCTGTC
>CAZIGT010000232.1:0-559 GCA_964538465.1 uncultured Thermoleophilia bacterium
CCGCCCGCCCGCTCCACCTTCACCGGCGCACCGAACCGGTTGCGCAGGTCGATGCGGGGCACGGCAGCCTGAGAGCGGGCGGCCGCCGTGATGCCGGCGGCCGCCTCCCCACGTCCAGTCGCCGGCGCCTCCGGACTCGCGCCCGCGCCGCCGGCCGGCCGCAGCGACGCCGGCGGCAGGAACGCTTCGACCACGCCGCCGAACTCGCCGCGGCCGGGATCGCCACCCGGCCGCATGCTGAACCGCAGGTCGTGCCCGGCGTCCGCCAGCACACCCCGCTCGTGCAGCGTGCGTAGCATGGCGTCGGCGATCTTCGCCTCGCTGCCGTTGGCCCCGGCCTCGACGCCGTTCGGCGCCGTGTCCCGGCTCACGGCCAGCTCGTGCGGCCGCAGGAACTTGATGTCCATGTTCTCCCGGAAGCCCACACGCCGCTGCGCCCCGCGACCCCGGCTCTCGACGATGGTGAACTTGTACGGACCCGTGGGCGTGAGCTGCACGTAGTTGGTCGACAGCCGGCGGAACAGGTCGCGACGGGCGTCCGGCCTCTCTTGCAGGTCCC
>CAZIGT010000232.1:569-5069 GCA_964538465.1 uncultured Thermoleophilia bacterium
ATGTTTACACTGGTTAGGGTCCTTCGCCTTGTTCAGCAAGCTGGCTTGCCAGCCGAAGCCTCGCGAAGCGAGGCGAAGGATGGAGGTGGCGGGAGTCGAACCCGCGTCCGAAAGGCTTTGGATGAGCCATCTACGTGCGTAGTCGCTGATTTAATTTTGGATCGGCGGCGCCCGGCGACCGGCTCCGCGTGATCCGATTTCGGTTTGATTTCGCTGGACGGCGCTCGAAAAGCGCTCCGTCTTCGCTAGCCGGCGGTGTGACGCCCCGACCCCGCTTCACCGGCGGAACCGGGCGGGACGGGGGGCCGGCCTCGCTTCCCGGCCCCGGCCGGGGATCGGCGAGATGAGCTGCGCGGCCGCCTCGGTGCCCAGGCCGAGCACGCGCCGGGTGAAGTCGACGAGATAGGCTGCGTACTCCGTGTCGGTGAGGGCTTTGCGGTCGTAGACGGAGTCGCCGTCGTAGACCTCCACCCCGTCGCCCATGGAGGGGTCCGTGTGCACGTAGCCGTATTCGCGCAGGAACGGCGATGTGGAGTCCACACCGACCTGCTCGCCGTTGTGCATGAGCAGGACGTTGTAGGCCTTGAACGGGTGCGCGCCGGCGGGGTTGCCGCGCCCCTCGGCATCGATGGCGGGCGAGTTCGTGGGGTAGCGGTGGTGCATGCCCCAAACGTGAGCACGCAGCTCAGGCGAGTAGGAGGATGCGGGTTCGGCGGCTGCGCCTGTGGCGGCCGGCTCGGCGGCTGGGCGGGCGGATCCGCGCGACCAGTCGGCGGCGGGCGCCGGCACGCCGCCGCACTCGGCGGCGCCCGGATAGCCCGCCCAGAAACGGTCGAAGTCGAAGTACTCGGGTATCACGTGGGTCCAGCCCGAGAGCTTGATCGCAGCCATGTCCTCCCCGATGGAGACGACGTGGGCGCGCCGTTTGTCCGAGAACTTGCCGGCCGGCGCGCCCGGCGCGCCGTGCGTGCGGTAGTAGCGGGAGTCGATGATGTGCGCCAGCACCGTGAAGTACTCCTGGCGCACGTCTTCGAGGAAGTCGCCGGCGGCCGCCGTGAGCACGCCCGACGGGCACTCCAGCGCGGCGGTGAGCTCGGCGACCGCGACATCCCCGTATTTGGTGCGCGCCTGCAGCCAGTGCGGACCGGCGAGCAGCGCGCGGCCGTAGCGCGCGAGCACCTGCGGCTCCAGCTCGACGAAGAACATGTGGAAGTCGCCGGGACTCTCGCGCAACCCGGCCGCCCGCCAGCCCTCTTCCCCGCTGTAGGCCGCGCGCACGGGCAGGCGGAACTCGGCGAGGCGGTCGGCGACCGCCTCGCGCGGCACCGCCGACCCGTCCGCGGCCAGGAAGCGGCAGCCGCGGAAGTGCTCCAGCACCCGGCGCATGGTCTCGTCGCGGTCCGGGCCGATGGTGTTGATCACCACGCACGTGGCGTCTGCCACGGCGGCCGGCGCGAAGCCCGCCCAGTCGATGCCGCCACCGCGGTTGTTACCGCCGTTGTAGCTGACCTTGGCGGCCTCCCAGATGGCGTGCACGCTGACCGGCTCGCTGACCGCGAGCGAGCCGACGCGGCACGAGTCGTGCTCGGCGGCCGGCGTCGGCGGCGGCACGGCCTCCGGCGCCGCCTCGTCAGCCGCCGCCCGTGAGTGCGCGGGCACGGCCGCATCAGCCGCCGCGCGCGTCGCCGCGGCCGCCCCCCCTGCATCGCCCGGCCGCTGTTCGTGCGCCGGCATCTCGAGCAGGTCCGTGCGGCCGCGCAGCAGGCGGATGTCGTCGATGAGCGCGTCGGCATCCGCCACCTCGCCACGCTCGTCGAGCGCCCCGCTCTCGCGGTTGAGCGCGTCGACGAGCACGGCCAGCTTCACCAGGTTGAGCACCGCCCAGTTCCGTGACCGCGTCCGCATAAGACCGCGGTCGTTCTGGACGGTCAGCTCCTGCTTGGTGGTGATGCCGCCGCGCGGGCAGTCGAGGTGGCAGTTGCCGCACTGGTTACAGCCGAAGGCGACCGCCTTGCCGATGCTGCCCTCGACCAGCGCGTCTGCCCCGGCGATGAGCACCTTGATCATGTCCAGCTCGCCGCGCAGGCCGCCTGAGGCCAGCAGGCGGGTGCCGCCGGCAGCGCCGAACGGCGCCCCGTTGAGGTCGCGCAGCGGCCGTAGCCGGCCGCTGCCGTCCAGGTCCACCTTCTCCTCCAGCAGGGCGTGATGCGTGTGCAGGATGGTGCGGAAGATGTCCGGCCAGCCCACGTGCGAGGAGTCGGCGTGGTAGTTCCCCGAGCCGCCCGTACCCGCATCTATCAGCAGGTAGTCGACGACGAAGTTGCTCCACATGCCGGCGGCCACATACTTGGTGTAGTTGGAGCCGGTGATCTTGATGCCGCAGTAGTTGTGGTACATGAGCCACAGCCAGACCTCGGCAGGCATGTCTTCGATGGAGTAGATGTCGTGCTTTGGGTCCGGCGAGAGCGCGTCTGTGCCCACGGGGATGTTGCGCGCTCTGCTCACGGTGCTGGTGACCTTGGCGCCGCTGAGGCGGCCGCCCTTGCCCGGCTTGGCGCCCTGGTTGATCTTGATCTCCACGTCGCGCACGCGGCGCAGGTCGGCGCCGGTGATGCCGAAGTGGCCGCTGGCGGCCTGCAGGCTCTCCCAGCGCCAGTCGGCATCTGAGGCGGGCCGGATGGCGCCGCCCTCCCCGGAGGAGGTCATGGTGATGCCGGCATTGCCCTCTACGCGCGCCACCAGGAAGTCCTCGCTGGCGGCGCCCAGCGACGTGGAGGCGTGGCAGACCGGCCCGTGCCAGATGGGCTCGCGCACGCCGAGGCCGCTGAGCGCCAGGCCGCCGCGCGGCTCGCGGCGCAGGGTGACGGCGCCGTCGGCGGCCGCGCGCACGACGGGGGCGCCGTGCGCGCCGTGGCCCACGGCGCACAGCTCGATCAGCCGCTCGCCGTTGTCCGGGTCCACGGCCCGTAGCCAGAGGGACGGAGCGGCGGCCGCGTTCGAGTCAGCGGCCGCGGTCTGATCGGCGACGCGGTCGAACGGATCCGGGTCGGCGCCGGGCGCGTGACCGCCGCCGTCCAGGGCAGCGGCCACCGCGTGCCCGTCCGGGAAGCGCACGTTGAAGCCGCCTTCGCCGTCGGCCAGGAAGCGCGCCAGCGGCGGGCGGTCCGGGCCGGCGTGCAGCGTGACGCGCGCGCCGGCCGCCACGGCGCCGGGCCGCAGGAAGCCGCGCGGCACGGCGAGCGAGACGTAGTCGAGCAGCGCCGGGTCGCGCGACAGCCGCTCGAGCGACCAGGCGACCGACTCGCGCGACAGCCTGAGTCGGACGGCGTCGAGCGACCAGTCGCCCTGTTCCCCGGCGATGAAGAAGTCTTCCAGACGCGGCATCTGGCCGCCCGCCATGCGGTAGATGACCTCGAGGAAGTCGGCCGTGAGGGCGCGGCTCGAGTTGCCCACATGGTAGCTGGCGTCTCGCTGGGCAAGGACGCGCGCCGCGTTCACCAGCGGAAGCTCCGGATGCCGCTCCAGCAGCAGGGTGCTCACCTTGTAGCGCTCGCGCACCGAAGGTGGCACCGGCTCGGCGGCCAGTCTCTCCCTGTTCAGCTCCGCGTTGCGCCGCGCGAACTCGGGCGTGGCCAGGGCGTCGACCTCGCGCACCCAGTCCTCGGTCATGGTGATGGCCATGGTGTTGCCGGACGTCTTCTGGACGTCGTCGATGCCCATGCACGAGAGGAAGTCCAGCACGCTGTGCTGCCAGCAGGTGAGGGTGCAGGACGCGAGCTCCGCGAGCTCGTCTGGATCGGCGGCGGCGAGGGCGGCGGCCACGCGCGCGGCGGCGGGGTGGGAGTCGGCGGCGGCCGAGTCGGGGACGGCGGCGGCCGGCGACGGCTCGCCGCCGCACAGCGCGTCCACGATCTCCGGCGCCAGCGGGATGGCCGCCGCGTACGTCATGGCACCGGCGTTGGCGCCGAGGAGCACGGCCTCGTAGACGGTCGCCGCCGAGGCGTGCGTGTCTGTATCGCCGCCGGCGCTGAGCAGCTGCACGCGGGCGCGCAGCAGATGCTCCTTGAGGAAGGCGTCCACGCGCGGCGTGAGCCGGTACGACTTGAGCGGTCCGCTGTGGTACTCGACGAGCGCTACGTGCTCCGTGCGGGCGGCCGCCGCGAGCAGCTCCCAGAAGACGGGGTCGTCGGCGGCCTCGGCCGCGGCAGTCGCGGCGCCCGCTGTCCCGGCTGCGGCGGCCGCTTCGTCGACGGGAGTGGCGGCCTCTGTCACGGCGCCGGCCGCAACGCCCACCGCACCCGTCCGCTGCCGACGCGCGGCGAAGCGCAGAGCGACCGCCACGAGCAGCTCCTCGTTCTCGCGCCGCACCGCGTCGACGACCAGGGCCAGCGCCTCGGGCGCGCTCGCCGTTCCCGCCCACGCCGCCAGGGCGACGGGGTCGGCGGCGTCTATCTCGACGATACGGGCGGCCCGCAGCAGCGCGCCCAGCGGGCCGCCCGC
>CAZIGT010000233.1:0-5062 GCA_964538465.1 uncultured Thermoleophilia bacterium
TCCCCGGGCGGCGGGACCCCCGGCCTCGGCGGCGTGGGCAGCCTCGGCTTCAGCGCGATCTTCACCGGCCTGCACTTCAGCGGCCCCATCCCCAAGCTCCGCCCGCCGGGCATGACCTGGGTCAAGCTGCCGCTCTTCCTGTGGGCCCTCTACGCCACCGCCATCATCCAGATCCTCGCCACCCCCGTCCTGGGCATCACCGTCCTCCTGCTGATCGTGGAACGCGCGCTCAGCCTGGGCATCTTTCAGCCCGCCCTCGGCGGCGACCCCGTCCTTTACCAGCACTTCTTCTGGTTCTACTCGCACCCCGCCGTCTACATCATGATCCTGCCCGCCATGGGCGTCGTCACCGAAATCGTCTCCGTCTTCAGCCGCAAACACATCTTCGGCTACTCCTTCATCGCGGCCAGCAGCATCGCCATCGCCATGTTCGGCTTCTTCGTCTGGGGCCACCACATGTTCGTGAGCGGGCAGTCCACGCTCATCAGCACGGTCTTCAGCCTCCTGACCTACAGCGTCTCGATCCCCTCTGCCGTCAAGGTCTTCAACTGGCTCGCCACCATGTACGGCGGCTCCATCTCGCTCCGCACCCCCATGCTCTACGTCCTCGCCTTCATCTTCATCTTCGGCATCGGCGGTTTGACCGGCCTGTTCCTCGGCGCCCTCGCCACCGACGTCCACCTCACGGACACCTACTTCGTCGTGGCCCACTTCCACTACGTCATGATGGGTAGCGCCCTCATCGCCTTCATCGGCGGCCTGCACTACTGGTGGCCGAAAATGACCGGCCGTATGTACAGCGAAAAGTGGGGCGTGATCGCCTGGGCCCTCGTCTTCATCGGCTTCAACGGCACCTTCTTCCCGCAGTTCATCCTCGGCACGCACGGCATGCCCCGCCGCTACTACCACTATCCGCCGCAGTTCGAGTTCCTGCACCAGGTCTCATCCATGGGCTCGTACCTGATGGCCGTCGGCTTTGTCATCACGGCGATCTACCTGCTCCACTCGCTGTTCGCCGGCAAGCGGGCTCCGGCCAACCCTTGGGGCGGTGCCACCCTCGAGTGGCAGTGCGCCTCCCCGCCCCCGCACGACAACTTCGCCACGCCCCCGGTGGCCGGTGATCCATACGACTTCGGCGATCTGCAATACGACGCCCAACTGGGCGGCTGGGAGAAACGCGCCGGCGCGAAGGCCTAAGCGCACGCAGACGGCGGAGGTCCGCTGACCTCCCGTTCGCACGTTTTCACCTTCGCACCTTCGCTCGCCCGTATGAGGCACGCATGACGACGGACACGAATTCCGATCTGGCGCCGTCACACGCGGATGGTCACGACCCGCATCTGGCGCACCATTTCGACACCCTCGAGCAGCAGCGCGACGCCGCCACCCAGGGCATGTGGCTCTTCCTCGCCACCGAAATCCTGCTCTTCGGCGGCCTGTTCTGCGCCTACGCCGTTTACCGCGCCAATCATCCCGAGGTCTTCCTCTACGCCCACCACTTCCTCGACACCACCCTCGGCGCCGTCAACACCGTCATCCTGCTCTGTAGCAGCTTCACGATGGCCGCCGGCGTCTGGGCCGCCCAGCACGGCCGCCGCACCATGCTCGTCACGATGCTCGCCCTGACCCTCCTCGGCGGCTTCGGCTTCCTCGGCATCAAGTACGTCGAATACCGCCACAAGTGGGAGCATCACTTGCTCTGGGGCACGCACTACCGCCCGCAGGCCCACGCCCCCGCAGGCACCGACTTCATTGAAATCGCCCCGCCGGGTCTCACCCCCGCCGGCCATCAAGGCACGTCGCAGCCCACGACTTCCCCCGCCTCCGCGCACGCCATCGCGCCGGCGCCACCGGTCGCTTCCGCCCCGCCGGAACCCAACGCACCTGCCGTCGACCCCAACTGGACCTTCCAGCCGAGCGACTCCGGCCCACGCGGCCTCCTGCGTCCCGAAACCGTCGCTCCCACCCTGTCGGCCAATCGCGAAGTGCGCAACGTGCAGCTCTTCTTCGCCATCTACTACGGCATGACCGGCCTGCACGGCCTGCACGTCATCGCCGGTCTGGCCGTGATTACCTGGGTCCTCGTCCGCGCGCTGCGCGGGCACTTCAGCGCCGCTTATTCCACGCCCGTCCACATGGTCGGGCTCTACTGGCACGTCGTCGACTTGATCTGGATCTACCTCTTCCCGCTGCTGTACCTGATCCACTAGCCGCAGTCTCGGAGTCCGGCTGTCATGAGCGCCTCCAACAAACACGCTGCTGCGTCCGCCGCCCACCACGGCCCGTCCCTGCCGCTGCTGGCCGGCGTCCTGGTCGCCCTGCTGATCCTCACCTGGGTCACCGTGGCCGCCACCTGGTTCCAGTTGGGCACCCTCAACCTCTGGATCGCCATGGCCATCGCCACCCTCAAGGGCACGTTGGTCGCGCTGTACTTCATGCACCTGCGCTATGAGAAGCCGTTCAACGCCATCATCCTGATCAGTGCGTTGGCTTTCGTCCTGCTCTTCATCGGCATCACGCTGCAGGACACGGTCCACTACCAGCCGAACATCCAGGCCCTGCGGGACGTCGACCCGAACGAATACGCCCCGGCCCTGTACAACCAAACCGCACCGTGAGCCGCCATGCCTGAACCAGCCCCGTCGGAGCCGGAGTCCCCCTCCAATACGCCGCCCGGCGCGTCCGGCGCCACGACGCTCATCATGGCCCTCCTCCTGGCCTCCCTCGCGATGGGACTCGGCGCCGTACTCGTCTTCTATTTCGTCATGCGTGCTCGCACCGCCGCCTGGCCGCCGCCCGGTTCTCCCCCGCTGCCCCGCGGACTCTGGCTCAGTACGGCCTTGATCCTCGCCAGTAGCGGCACCATGCATGCCGCCTGGCGCGGCATCCACCGCGGCCAAGTTGCCACACTGGGCAGCATGATGTCGGCCACGCTCCTGCTCGCCGTCGGCTTCCTTGTCAGCCAGGTGGTGAACTGGGGCCTCGCCGTCGCCGCTAACCTGCCCCCCGGCGCCAACATGTACGCCATCACCTTCTACCTGCTCACCGGCTTGCACGGATTGCACGTCCTCGGCGGTCTCGTACCGCTGACCGTCGTTACCGGGCGCGCGCTGACCGGACGCTACAACGCCGCCAACTGCGCCGGCGTAGGTTACTGCGCCATGTACTGGCACTTCGTCGACGCCGCCTGGCTCGTCATGTTCGCCGCCCTCATGATCGGCCAGCACTAGCAAAGCCGGCCGCCATTCTGCTTCACAGGGATCACAGCCCCCCGAGGGCCGCTTAGCTTACCCCAGGCAGCCCACACGCACGCGCGGAGAGCGCGCCGCGTACATTCCTCTACGCCTAGCGCACAGCGCGCGAACTCACTTTCTCATTGACCTCGCCCCAGAACGCAATTAGCCTCGGCTCCGCCACCTCCGAGGCGCGTACGACTGCGCTCTGCTGCAGTCATGCTGCCACCCCCAGCGCCCCGGGAAAAGGGTGCGGCGCCCACGTGGGCCCGCAGGCATCGCGAGCGGCCGGGCCACCGCCCGCACAAACCGCACTACCGGGTTCCGGGAAAACCAGCGCAATCCACTCCCCGTGCGGCCGACGGGTTCACACCGACGTCCGCGCGCTGTATCTGCGCTCCGCACAGCACGCTGACCTGCACCGCCCGGCTGCGTCGGAGTTCGCCTGACCCGCGCTCGCCCGCCCCGACACACACTGGAGGCACCCACATGTCCACGCCACGCCGCCCCGGCTGCCGCCCCTTCGCAGCCATGTTCGTCGCGTTCCTCCTCACTCCGTGCGACACCGTGCTCGCCGCCACGCTCTACGTCGACGACGACGCCCCGCTCGCCGGCAACGGCCTGTCCTGGAACACGGCCTATCGCCATCTCCAGGACGCCTTACTCACCGCATCCGGCGGTGGCTTCACCGAAATTCATGTCGCCGGCGGTACGTACTACCCCGACCGCGACGAGGCCGGGCAGCAGACCCTCGCCGATCGCTATAGCCACTTCGGCCTGCTTGACGACGTCGCTCTGCGCGGCGGCTACGCGGGACTCGCCAGCCCTTTGCAGCCCGACACGCGCGACCCCGATACCTACGTGTCCACGCTCTCCGGCGATCTCGCCAACGACGACGATCCGAACGACATCGGCGGCCCGAGCTACGCGGACAATTGCTGCCACGTCGTCGTCGGCACCGGCACCACTCCGTCGGCCGTCCTCGACGCCTTCACGATCCGTGGCGGCAACGCGAATACCGGCTCGAACTACCACGACCGCGGCGGCGGACTGCAGGTGCTCGCCGGCGGGAACCCCACCGTCACCGCCTGCACGTTCACCGAGAACTTTGCGCTCTATGGCGCCGGCGTGCTCGTCCGCCAAGCCGCCATCACCCTCTCCGCTTGCACCTTCGAGAACAACCGCGCCAATGAAGGCGCCGGGGCCTACTTCCGGGAGTCCGCCGGGACAATCACCGCAAGCTGGTTCGAGAACAACGTCGCCGCCGGCTCTGGCGGCGTCCTGCGGATCTACTGGTACGCCACGCCTCAGGTTCAGAACACGACGTTCTTTCAGAACACAGCGCCGGTCGACGGGTCTTGCGTGAGTATCAGCAACGACAGCGAACCTACGTTCACGAACTGCGATTTCGTCGGCAACAACCGGGGCGTCTACATCGGTACTGCCGCCCACTCGCGCTTCAGTTCGTGCACGTTCGCATCCAACCAGTCTGCGAGCTTCGGCGGCGGACTGTTCATCGACGCCGCGGACGCAACGCTCACCGATTGCAGCGTCGCCAACAACGGTGCCGCACAGAATGGCGGCGGCATGTGGATTCGCGGCGCCGACGTCGAACTGGTCGATTGCACGGTGACGGACAATACCGCGATAACTGGAGCCGGGCTGTACGTCGATTACGGCGGGACGACCATAGCCGCTACCCGCTGTGAAATCACCGACAATAACACCACGGGGGGCGTGGGAGCGATCGGTGGCGCCATCCACAACCACGGCGACGTGGACGCCACTTTCCGGGACTGCCTGAGCGCCGGAAACTCCGCCTACGCAGG
>CAZIGT010000234.1:0-3573 GCA_964538465.1 uncultured Thermoleophilia bacterium
TCGCGCCGGTGCGGCGGGGGCGGTCACCCAGGCGACCGTCGCCTGCCGGCCGGTGCGGCCGGCGTCGCGGCGGTGTGAGAAGAACCGCCCATCGCACACGGTGCAGATGTGGGAGTCCGCCACCTGGTCTTGGGCAAGACCGGCGGCGGCGAGCTGACGGGCCGCCGCCTCCCAGAGGTCCACGCGACCGTCATGCCACGTCCCCGGGAAGCGTGCGTCGAACGACCGCCCCACCTCTTCTCCGACCGTGAAGCAGCAGGGCCCGATGCTCGGTCCGACGAGGCCCGCCGTGAGCTGTCCGTGCTCGGCGGCGAGGCGGCGAGCGGTGTGCTCCACGATGCCCTGGAGCATCCCCCGCCAGCCGGCGTGGACCACGGCGACGGCTGCGGCATCGCCTTTGCGCGCGGCGAGCACCACCGGGACGCAGTCGGCGGTGCTGACGAGCAGCGGCACCTCGGGCGTGTCGGTCAGCAGGGCGTCGGTGTCCGGCAGGGCGTCGTCCTGAGTCTGGGCACCGCGGCCGGCATGTACGGCCGTGACGGCCGTCACAGTCACTCCGTGGACCTGCCGGCCCACGACTAGAGCTGCCGCGTCGAAGCCGGCGGCAGCGGCGAGCCTGGCGCGGTTCTCGAGCACGTCGCATGCCGAGTCGCCCACCGTGAGGCTCGTGTTGAGCTCGGCGAACGGGGGTCGTGAGACCCCGCCGATGCGCGTCGAGAAGCAGGCGCTCCAGCCGTCTCCAGCGGCCGCGAGGTACTCGACGCCCTGGTGGCGCACGAAGCGCAGCGGCGTCACCGCGCCACCGCCGGGAGCAGAAGGTCCGCCACCGCCTGGATCGGTGGAGCGAAGATGGCGTTGAGGATCCCTGGGCGCAGCACGATGATCGCGAAGAAGGCGAGAAAGACGTATGTCTCATACGGCTCTATGACGGCCAGCTCCCGGCGCCAGGCGGTGGGCAGTAGCCCGGTGACGAAGCGCCAGCCGTCCAGCGGCGGTATCGGCAGGAGGTTGAGTATCGCCAGCGTCATGTTCAGGTAGAACGCGATGGCGATGGCCTGGGCGACCGTGACCGAGAAGGCCGCCGCAACCCATGACAGCCCGCCGGCCACGGCCGCCAGCACCAGGTTCGAGGCTGGGCCGGCGACCGCCACGAGTGCCTGGCCCCAGCGGTTGTGGGCCAGCCGTCGGGGGTCAATCGGCACAGGCTTGGCCCAGCCGAAGAAGAACCCCCCCTGGGAGAACGCGAACGTGGCTATCAGCATCACTGTGCCGAAGAGGTCGAGGTGGCGTACGGGGTTGATGGTGAGCCGTTCGGCAAGGCGGGCGGTGGGGTCGCCCAGCGCGTCGGCCGACCACGCGTGCGCCATCTCGTGGGCGGCCAGGCTGAGAAGCAGGACCGGCAGCATGATGACGAACGAGACGATGAGGTCGCTACTCAAGACGATCTCGCCGTTGTCGTTGAGGAGTGGACACGCTCACCGGGTCATCAGTGGAGCATACGGGCGGCCGCCTCGAGCTCCGCTGCGCGGCCGCCCGTGAGCAGGCCGTTGACTTTGAGGCTGAGCAGGCTGTGGAGCACGTCGCCGACCCGCGGCGACTGCGGATACCCGATTGCCCGCAGGTCGCCGCCGTCGATCTCGAGGCGGATGTGGCGCAGGCGTTCAAGGTAGGTCCCCAGGCGGCGGGCGGCAGCTCCGCCGCGGTCCAGCGCCATGGCGACGAGGACCGCCTCCAGCGGTACGGCCGAAGCAGCGTCGCGCAACTCTGCATCCGTCAGGCCGCCCTGCGTTCGCTCGCAGAGCCGCCGCCCGACGATGAACGCCCGTGCCATGACGGCGGCGTCAAGACGCCGTATGCGCATGCGCTCCGCCCACTCCTCCACCTCGCCGGGCTCCATCTCGCGCACCATGACGGAGCAGCGCAGGCGCCACAACGGCACTTCGCCCGCGAGCCCGTGACGTCGCCAGAGCGTGTCCACGGCGCGGATGAGCTCGCGCGTGGCCGGGCCGACGGCCACCCGCGGATGGATGGCCCGAGCGAGCCCCAGTTGCTGCAGACGCTCCAGCGCGTGGCCGACCGTGCGCTCGCGCAGCAGCAGGACGAGCTCGTCGCGGAGCCTCGCCGAAGAGAGGTCGCCGACGAGCTCCATGTCGCTGCAGGCGCGGGCGAGGCCCAGGGTGCGGGTATCCATGTGGAAACCGTAGCGTGTCTCGTAGCGCAGAGCGCGGAAGATGCGCGTGGGATCTTCGATGAAGCTGAGGTTGTGGAGGACCGCGACCCGCCGCCTGGCGAGGTCCTTCAGCCCGCCGAACGGGTCGTAGAGCGTGCCGTAGTCCTCGCTGCGCAGAGAGACGGCCATGGCGTTGATGGTGAAGTCGCGGCGAGCCAGGTCACTGCGCAGCGGCGCCGGCTCGACCGTGGGAAGCGCAGCCGGGTAGTCGTAGAGCTCCGTGCGTGTGGATGCGACGTCCACGTGCAGGCCCTCGAAGCCGCCTGCTTCGCCGGCGGTAACCACGGCAGTGCGGAACTTGGGATGAGCGCGCACGTGGCCACCCAACCGGCGGGCGAGCTCGTGCGCGAAGCCTATGCCGTCGCCCTCCACGGCGAGGTCGATGTCGAAGCTACGCTCGCGCAGCAGCAGGTCGCGTACGGCGCCGCCGACGAGGAAGACGCCCTCGTAGCCGGTGGCGACGGCCTGGATGTCGTCGAAGAGGTCGTCCAGGCCGAGGTCGGCCAGGCGCGCCGCCAGGTTCGGCCCTGGCCGCAAGTGACTACGCTCCGGACCGCGCGGGGCGCCGAGCACGTCGCTGCCTCGTATGAGGCCGAGCAGTTCGTCGGTATGCAGGCTGCGGTCGGCGGTCTTTTCCGGTAGCTGGTGCACGACCACATGCCCGAGCTGGCTGCCGGCGAAGTGCTCGGTGAGGCGCGCGCTCGACGTGTCCGCCGAAACGGACGGCACACTGCGCGACATCACCGCCTTGACCGGCGCGTGGCCCAGACCATGCCCGGCCGCCCTGCGCAGATCGTCTTCCCCGACACTGCCCACGAGCACGCCCTCGTCCGCAACGACGACCCCTCCGAGCGCCCGGCGATGGCAGAGGAGCAAGGCGTGGTCCACAGTGTCGTCGGTGGCCACGACCGCCGCCGGATCGGAGACGAGATCGCGGGCGTGCCGGCCGCGGCCAGCGACATCGCGTACGGACGCCTCGACGGCCGCTCGCACGGCCTCCAGGTCGCGGTCGCGCACTACCGCGGACGCCGCCGCGACATGGCCTCCCCCACCGACGGCTGCCAGCACCGAGGCCACATCGAGCGCTCCCAGGCGGCTACGGGCTACCACGAACACGCGGTCCTCCATGGCGAGCACGAGGATGAACGCGTCTGTGCCGGTCACATCCAGGAAGCGATGTGCCACCACGGCGATCTCTTCCACGTAGCGCTCCTCGCGCAGAGCGACGACCATCACCTGCTGGCCCACGCCTTCGACGGGCTTCGCCTGCTCGAGGGCCCGCGCCAGCAGGCGGCGCTGCTCGGGTCCGAGCGGGTGGTACAGGAAGTGCTCGATCAGGGCGG
>CAZIGT010000234.1:3583-5039 GCA_964538465.1 uncultured Thermoleophilia bacterium
GTGCTCCGTGGTAGTCGTGAACGTGAGCGATCCTGTGTCCTCATGGATGCCGAGAGCGAACACGGTGGCCTCGAGGGGACTCACCGGCAATCCGCGCTCGGCGAGGATCCGCAGCAGAAGCGTGGTGACCGCCCCGTCGGTGGTCGTGATGAGCTGCGCGCCGGCCGGGGTGTCGGCTGCCGGCCGGCGTGGATCGTGGTGGTCGAAGACTACGATGCCTATGTCTGGACGGCCCAGCAGCTCACCCAGCTCCCCCAGTCGGTTCGGGTTGGCGGTCTCTATGAGGATCAGGCGTTTGACCGTAGCCGCGTCCACGTCGGCCGCCTCGACTATGGGAAAGCGATCGGCGTAAAGGCGGGCGAAGTGGCGCACGTTGTGGTTGAGCGCGCCGCTGAGGCAGATGCGCGCTCGCGGGTACAGCTTCGCCGCGGCCACCATGCCCGCGAAGGCATCGAAGTCCGTGTTGGTGTGTGCCGCGATGAGCTCTGGCACGCGCATGGCCGCAGTATACGTGCGCCCGTCTCTCACACCTGCATGGGGGCGTCGACAGGGCGGCGCGCGGCTGTTGCGGGTCGCCGCCCCTGCTCAGGTACGCAAGTCGGGTGCCCGCTGCCCCGTTCAGGCGCGCAGCAGCCAGTCGAGCCGCGAACCGAACGACTCCGTCACGGCGTCGAGCAGCGGCGCATTGTGGGGCGCCTCGAGGAGCGGGTCGGCGGACAGCGTCTCCCTGGCTGCCGCGCGCGCCTTCTCGATGGTCGCGCGGTCGCGCACGAGGCGCGCCAGGCGGAGGTCGCCGGCTCCAGCCTGGCGCGCACCCAGCACCTGACCTTCACCGCGGATCTCCAGATCCACGTCGGCGAGCTCGAAGCCGTCCGATGTACGGCTGAGCGCGCGCAAACGCGCGCGGGCCTGATCGGTCTCTGCGCGCGCGAACAGGAGGCAGTAGGAGCGCGCCGTACCACGCCCAACACGTCCGCGGAGCTGGTGGAGCTGCGCGAGCCCGAACCGCTCAGCTCCCTCGACGATCATGACCGTGGCGTTCGGCACGTCGATGCCTACCTCGATGATGCTGGTGGCGACCAGCACCTGCGTCTCGCCGCCCTTGAAGGCTCGCATGACGGCTTCGCGCGCGGCCGCCCGCATCTGCCCGTGCAGCACTGCGACGCTGTACCCCGCGAACTCCTGCTCGGAGAGCCGCCGCGCCTCCTCCAGGGCAGCGGCGGCAGACTGTGACTCCGACTCCGCGATCGTGGGACATACGACGTAGGCCTGGCGGCCGGCGTCGAGCTGTTCCCTCGTGAACCGGTAGGCGGCTTCACGCTTGTCTTCCTGCACGACCCTCGTGACCGTCCTGCGGCGGCCGGGCGGGGCCGCGGCCAGCACCGTGAGGTCGAGGTCGCCGTAGAGCGTGAGCGCGAGAGTCCGCGGGATCGGCGTGGCCGTCATATACAGCACG
>CAZIGT010000235.1:0-4186 GCA_964538465.1 uncultured Thermoleophilia bacterium
CGCCTGTAAGGGGCGGCCGTTGGAGTACGACGTGACTGAGCGCAGACTGGACAGATCGATGGAGCTGTTGCGTCGCGAAGCGGCGGCCATGGGCAGCGTGCACAAGATCCGCTTCTACCCGCTGGCCGTGGAGCGCGCGGAAGGCGTGCGGGTCTGGGACGCCGACGGCAATGAGTACCTCGACCTGATCGCCGGCGGCGGGGTCATGCAGACGGGCTTCGGGCACCCTCGCGTGCGGCAAGCGATAGTCGACGAGCTTGACCGCTCCTGGTCGAACATGCTCTGCAGCTACCCGACACCGCCGGCAGTCGAGCTCGCCGAGCGCCTCTGTGCGTTGGTGCCCGGCGAATCCGCCAACGCCGCCTGGTTCGGCGCCACCGGCTCCGACGCCAACGACTGCCTGTTCAAGCTCGTGCCCGTGGCGACCGGCCGCCGTCGGATGATCAGCTTCGTCGGCGCCTACCACGGCCAGACGGCCGGCTCGCTGGCCCTCTCCGGGCATTCCACGCAAGCCAAGGTCATCGGCTCCAGTGCCGTGACCAAGGTGCCGTACCCGTACTGCTACCGCTGTCTGTGGGAGCGCGGCGACCCCGAGACGTGCGACCTGGCGTGTCTGCGCTTCATCGAGGACTACGCGCTGGCGGCTGTGTCGCCCGCCGAAGACACGGCTGCGGTGATCCTCGAGGCCATGCAATCGGATGGCGGGGATATCCCCGCGCCGCCACGCTTCCTCCGCGGCCTGCGCGACCTCTGCGACCGGAACGGCATCTGGCTCCTGTTCGACGAGGTGAAGGCAGGTCTGGGCCGCAGCGGACGCATGTGGGCGTTCGAGCACGCCGGCGTGCTCGCCGACGCCGTCACGATCGGCAAGCCGCTGGGCGGGGGCCTTCCGTTGAGCGGCGTCGTCGGCCGCCGCGAGCTGCTCGACGTGGACCTGTACAACCTCTACACGCTGGGCGGGACCCCGGTGCCGTGCGCGGCCGGCATCGCCACTCTGGACGTGATCGAAGACGAGGGTCTGGTGGAGAACGCCGAGCGAGTCGGCGCCTATCTGCGCGGCGGCCTGCGTGAGCTGGCCAAGAGCCACGCCTGCATAGGCGACGTTCGTGGTCTTGGCCTCATGGTCGGGTTCGAGTTGGTCGAGGACCGGCGGACCAAGGCGCCGGCGTCAAGGCTCGCGGCGAGCCTGGTCTACCGCTGTTTCGAGCTTGGCCTGGCGGTCATCTACACGGGTCTGCTGGCGAACGTCATCGAGATGACGCCGCCGCTGACGCTCAGTGAGCGGGACGTCGACGAGGCCCTGACCATCCTCGACCAGGGCCTCGCTGACGTCTCGGCCGGCAGGTTCGACACCGCCAAGCTCGCGCCGTACGCGGGATGGTGACGGCGCGTGGCTACGGCCGGGTGCCCGACGACGAGTTGGAGGGAGGGACGACGGGGTGGAACGGGAGCGACCGCTGCTGCGGCTCGCCGGGGTGACGTCCGGCTACGGGCCCATCGTCGCCGTGCGACAGGCGGACCTCGAGGTGAGAAGCGGGGAGATCGTCGCCCTGTTGGGGGCGAACGGCGCCGGGAAGAGTACGATGTTGCTCACCGTCGCCGGCCTCGTGCGGCCGACCGCCGGCAGTATCGAGTTCGACGGCCGGCGCATCGACGGGCTCAAGGCCGAGGACATCGTGCGGCTGGGGATAGCCCTCACACCCGAGGGGCGCGGCATCTTCGCCCACCTCACCGTCGCCGACAACCTCCGCCTGGGGGCGGCGGTACGCAAGGACCGCGCCGCCATCGCCGCGGACATGGACGAGATGTGCACGCTCTTCCCGATCCTCGGCGAGCGGCGCAAGCAGCTCGCCGGCACACTCTCGGGCGGGGAGCAGCAGATGCTGGCGCTGGCGCGATCGCTCATGAGCCGTCCGCGCATGATGCTGCTCGACGAGCCGTCCCTGGGCCTGGCCCCCCGACTGGTGGCGCAGATCTTCGAGATGCTGCTCCAGCTACCCCAGCGCGGCGTGACCGTGCTGCTCGTCGAGCAGAACGTCAGTCTGGCCCTCGACGTGGCCGCGCGCGGCTACGTTATCGCCAGCGGCGAGATCCAACTGTCCGGCACCGCGGAGGAGCTGCGCAGCGCAGTCGATCTCGAGCAGGTGTATCTGGGGTCGGCGACGGATGTGTCGCCGGCGGGCGCGCGGGGGAGGTGACATGAGCGCTGCGGAGATCGGCCAGCAGCTGATCAACGTCTTCAGCCTGGGCAGCACGTACGCGCTGCTGGCGCTGGGACTGGCGCTGGTCTTCGGGGTGATGGGTCTGGTCAACTTCGCCTACGGCGAGCTGATCACCATCACCGGCTACACCATGTATCTCATGACGATCAACGGCATCCCCTGGGGGGTGGCGGTGATCTGCGGCATCGTCTTCGCCACCATCGCCTCGCTGCTCATGGAGCGGTTCGCTTTCCGTCCGCTGCGCAATGCGAGCTTCCTCACCTTGTTGTTCAGCTCGTTCGCCCTGTCAGTGATCCTGCAGAACGTCTTCCGCGCCGCCGTCTCGCCGCGCACCAAGGGCATCGAGGGGCCGGCGCTTCTCATCGAGTCCGTGAAGGTCGGGCCGCTCACCATCGGCTGGATGTCGATCGTCACCATCGTCGTGGGAGCGGCCTGTCTCGTAGGGCTGACCATCTTCATGCGGGGTTCACTCGCCGGCATCAGCATGCGGGCCGCGGCGGAGGACTTCTCCGTGGCCCGTCTCATGGGAGTCAAGGCGAACCGCGTCATCGCGCTCGCCTTCGTCATCTCCGGGCTGCTCGCCGGCATAGCCGGCGTGCTCTGGGTGTCGCGCAGCGGCAGCGTCTCGCCGAGCATGGGCTTCGTGCCCATCCTCAAGGCGTTCATCGCCACAGTGATCGGCGGGCTGGGCAGCCTGCCCGGAGCGGTGCTCGGCGGCTTCATACTGGCCGCCGCCGAGATCTTCTTCATCGCCGTGCTGCCCACCAGCGCGCAGCCGTTCAGCGATCCTTTCGCGCTGCTGCTGGTGATCGCCATCCTGTACTTCAAACCCAACGGCCTGCTGGCGCCGGTGGCGGAGAGGGTGTGATGTCGATGTTCGCGCGCATCATCCCCTCGCACTTCCTGCGCTCGGTGATCCGTAGCGCCGTGCCGCTGCTGCTGGTCCTGATAGCCGTGATGGTCGTGGCTGCGGCCATCGCCCCAGACGGGCGCGGCGCCACCTATCGCCTGCTGGTGAACTTCCTCATCACCGTGGTCATCGTGGTCGCCCTGCAGATGTTCACCGGCAACTCGGGCATCGTCTCGTGGGGGCACGCCGCCTTCGTCGGCATCGGTGCGTATACGACCGCCTGGTTCTCGGTACCGCGGGTGATCAAGGAGGACATCTTCCCGGGCCTACCGGACTTCATGATGAACGCCGAGTGGGGGCTCGTCCCCTGCCTGCTGGCGTCCGTATTGGCCGGCGCAGCCGCGGCCGCCGTGATCGGCCTGGCTATCAGTCGCATGAAAGAGACGGCGATGGCCATGAGCACCCTGGGCCTGTTGGTCATCGCCCACGGCATCTACTCGAACTGGGAGGACTGGACGCGGGGCACCGAAGGTGTCTACGCGCTGCCCACCAACACCAACATCTACATCGCCTGCGGCTTCGCCTGTCTGGCCGTGGTGCTCGCGCTCCTCTTCAAGTACTCGCGGCTGGGGCTGCGTCTCCAGGCCAGCCGCGAAGACCCGCTCTCGGCCGAGGCCACCGGCGTGCACGTGGTGCGCGCGCGGTACTACGCCTGGGTGGCCTCAGCGGCGCTTAGCGCCCTCGGCGGCTCTCTCTGGGCCCAGTTCAACCTGGCCTTCGGCCCGGCTCAGTTCTACTACGCTCAGGTGTTCTCCGTGCTGTCCATGCTGGTCATCGGGGGACTGGCGACCGTATCCGGTGCCATCGTCGGCGCGGGGATCACCGAGGTCATCTTCGAGATCTTCCGCGGCGTGGAGAACGAGGGCAGCTTCTTCGGCATCAAGGTGCCGCAGATCAGCGGCCTGGCGCAGATGGTCGTGGCCGTGCTCACTCTGATCATCCTCATCTACCGCCGAGACGGGCTGCTGGCGTGGTGGGAGCTCGACGGGTGGATGGGCAAGGCCAGAGACCGCTTCCTAGGGGGGCGGCGCAAGCTGATACCGCGCGCGGAGAA
>CAZIGT010000235.1:4196-5027 GCA_964538465.1 uncultured Thermoleophilia bacterium
CCCGCCGCGCCGCCCCCCCCCGCCCGGGGACCTGGAGCCAGCGATACCGGCCGCCCCCTCGGTCACCACATCGCCGGCAGAGCTCCCCGGGCAGTCTGCCGATATCACTCTGGACGCGCAGGCCATCGTCAAGCACTTCCGCGGCGTGCACGCTCTCGACGGCGTGTCGCTCAGCGTGCGGCCCGGCGAGATCCTGGGGCTGATCGGCCCCAACGGATCCGGCAAGACCACCCTGCTCAACGTCCTGTCAGGCATCTATCCGCCCACGTCGGGTGCGGTCACCTTCGCAGGTAGGGAGGTCACCGGTCGCAAACCGCACGTGGTCGCCCAGCTGGGCGTGGGACGCACCTTCCAGAACATCCGCCTCTTCAGCCATCTCACGGTGCGTCAGAACATCGAGGTGGGCTCCGTGAGCGGCCGCAAGGTCGGCGGCGTCGACCATCAGACCGACGTGGAGCGCCTGCTCGACCGGTTCGGCCTGTCGGCTGTGGCGAGGCAGCAGGCGCTCAGCCTTCCGTACGGCGCGCAGCGGCGCGTAGAGATCGCCCGCGCGCTCGCGGGCCGGCCGTACTTCCTGCTGCTCGACGAGCCCGCAGCCGGTATGAACGAGGCAGAATCGGACCAGCTGCTCGCGACCATCGTAGGGGTGCGCCAGGAGTTCGGCTGCGGCGTGCTGATCGTCGACCACGACCTGCGGCTGATCATGCGCCTGTGCGAGCGCATCCATGTGCTGGCCGAGGGCAAGACACTGGCCGAGGGCGCACCAGCCGAGGTGAGAGCAGACCGGCAGGTCATCGACGTCTTCCTGGGCGACGCGCTCAAGGACATGTG
>CAZIGT010000236.1:0-5011 GCA_964538465.1 uncultured Thermoleophilia bacterium
TCTCGAGGCAGACATCGCAGTTGCCGCAGTCTGCCTCGAGCCGCTCCCCGAAGTAGCCCAGCAGCACGCGCCGGCGGCACGTGAGCGCCTCCGCGAACCCGATCATCGAGTTGAGCTTGTGCAGCTCTATGCGCACCCGCTCAGGGTCTCTCGCCGGCTCGTCCCAGCCGTTCAAGTCTGCGGCGTCGGGGTCGCGGCGCCGCGAGCCGCCCTCGATGAGCGCCCTGATGAGAGCCACATCCTGCAGTCCGAACAGCAGCAGGGCATCTGCCGGCAGGCCGTCGCGACCGGCGCGCCCAGTCTCCTGGTAGTAGCTCTCGAGATTCTTGGGCAGGTCGTGGTGGACCACGAAACGCACGTCCGGCTTGTCGATGCCCATGCCGAAGGCCACGGTCGCCACGACCACGCGGATCTCGTCCTTCTGAAAGCCTTCTTGGACCGCGCGACGACGCTCGGCGACGAGGCCGGCATGGTAGGCGGCGGCATCGATGCCGGCGGAGGCGAGATGCGCGGCGACCTGCTCGGTGCGCCTGCGGCGCAGGCAGTAGACGATGCCGCTCTGGCCTGGGTGCAGCCGCAGGAAGGCCAGAAGCTGCTCCAGCGGACGTTGCTTGTCACGGACGGTGTAGCTGATGTTGGGACGGTCGAAGCCGGCAACGTAGATCGGCGCGTCCGTCAGGCCCAGGCGGACGCGCACGTCCTGTCGCGTCTCCGGGTCTGCCGTGGCGGTGCAGGCCAGTATGGGCACGCCGGGGAAGAGCCCGCGCAGGCGGCCGAGGTCTCTGTACTCCGGGCGGAAGTCGTGGCCCCACTGGCTCACGCAGTGCGCCTCGTCGATGGCGAAGAGGGCGACGAGGGCGGTCGCCCTGCTCACATCGGCCGCCCCTGTAGCGCCGACCGCCTTGCCGGCCGCCCCGCCGGAGTCGGCCGCCCCGCCGGAGTCGGGCGGGGCGCTCAGCCGCGCCAGGAAACCTTCGGTCATGAGGCGCTCCGGCGCCACGTACAGCAGATCCAGCTCGCCGCCGTGCAGCGCGGCCAGCACGCGGCGCGCCTCGCCCGACTCCAGCGACGAGTTGTAGTACGCCGCGCGAACGCCGTTGGCGCGCAGGGCGTCCACCTGGTCTTTCATCAGCGAGATGAGCGGCGAGACGACGATGCCCACGCCCGGCCGGTGCAGCGCCGGGATCTGATAGCAGAGCGACTTGCCGCCGCCGGTGGGCATGAGCACGAACGCGTCGGCGCCGCCTATCAGATGCTCGATGATCTCCTGCTGCTGCGGCCGAAAAGCCGGGTAGCCGAACACCTGCTGCAGCGTGTGCAGTGGCGAGGAGCCGATGATGGCGGTGGAAGGTGGGGGCGGCGGGGCCACGCGGTCACGCTAGCATATCCGAGGGACGGCGTGCCGGGTGCGCCTCGGCCGAGCGGAACGCGCCTCGGCCGACCGGCAGGCCAATGGGAGTTCGGCACTCCAGCCACGCGATGTCCCCAAGCTCAGCGGTCGCGGCCGTCGATGAGCGTGTCGCCGAGGTCGTCGACCGACACGCCCTTCGCCCGGCACGCGGGGCAGACGCCGTAGACCTCGACGTGATGCCCGTAGATCTCGAAACCCGTTTCGCGGTGCAGGCGGAGCTGGAGATCGTGCAGATCGTCCTCACCGGCGAAGTCCACGACCCGCCGGCAGCTCCCGCACACGAGCGGGTGCCGATGACCGGGGCGGATCGCGGTGTAGCACACGTCGCCCGAAAGCGTCTGCACGCGGTGGAGGAGGCCGAGCTCGCTGAAGAGCGCAATGGTCCGGTAGACAGTAGCTTGCCCCACCCCTTTGGGGGTCAGCGCCTCGGCGGTCTCGGTGATCGTGTGGGCGTGCTCGGACTCGGTGAAGTACTGCCACACGTCACGACGCTGCTGTGTATGGGGGATGCCGCGAGCGCGCAGGATGGGCCGTATGTCCAGATCCTCGGTGGGTTCGGGGGAAGCCATGGTTGAAACGGAATATCAGGGCGGCCGGTGTTGTCAACACCGGCGCTGGAACGGCCGTCAGCCGCCGGGGCGCTCCTGCCGATCGCCCACCCCATATACGTCAAGGAGCGTCGGCGCGCTGCTCACCGGCTGCACGGTGATGGCCGCCACGCCCTTCACGGGGCAGCGGTTCTCGCAGACGCCGCACCCGATACATCTCTCCGCGAGCACCTGAGGCTTGCGTATCCAGAGCTCGCCGCCACTCGGGCCTATCACGGTCTGGCCCTTACCGAGCTTGATGGCGCGGTGGGGGACAGGGCAGAGCTCCCAGCAGACCGCGCAGGTCGTGTTCTGCGCCCACGGCAGGCAGCGGTCGCGGTCGATGACGGCGACGCCGATGGCCGCGCGGCGCTTGCTGCTGAGGCGCAGGCTGGGGATGGCGCCGGACGGACAGATGCGCCCGCAGGCGTTGCAGCCATAGTCGCAGTAGCCCAGGCTGGGCCGGAGGACGGGCGTCCAGAGGCCGGACGCTCCGGCCTGGGTGAGCGCTGGCTGTAGCCCGGAAGTGGGGCACACGTCCATGCAGGCGCCACAACGCAGGCAGGCCGAGAGGAAGTCGTCTTCGTCGGTCACGCCCGGGGGCCGCAGCAGGCGGGGCGACGTGTCGACATGCCAGGGACCCAGGCCGAGAAGGGCCACCGATCCGACGCCGACGGCGGCGCCGGTCAGCAGCTCGCGCCTGCCTGGGTCGTACTCGCGCCAGGGGCCGGGGCGGGCCGTTCTGCCGAAGCGCATGGCCTTAGGTTGCCGGCAGGCGACGAGGCAATCGAGGCACACCGTGCATTCGGACGAGACGACCGTGACGCCCGGAGCCCGGCGTGCCGGCGCCTCTGCCTCCCCCGCGGCCTCATCGTCGTCGATCGCGCCGGTCGACGCGGCGGCTCCTCGCTCCGCGACGGTCGCAGCTGGCCCCGGCCCTGTCGCCTTCGGCTCCGAGGCCGCCGTCGTGCCGCAGGCTCCGCCGACTTCGATCGCGCCCAGGCGGCATGCCGAGGAGCAGCGGCGGCAGCTCGCGCAGCCGTCGCCCACGACCGGTCGCAGCACCGCAAGCTTCGCGAACAGGCCCAGCAGTGCGCCGAGGGGGCAGAGGTAGCGGCACCAGAAGCGGTCGGCCAGCAGGTTCAACGCCGCGATGGCCACGAAGA
Organism: uncultured Thermoleophilia bacterium; assembly: GCA_964538465.1. Classification (GTDB taxonomy): domain Bacteria; phylum Actinomycetota; class Thermoleophilia; order UBA2241; family UBA2241; genus UBA6103. The sequence goes on from CAZIGT010000236.1 coordinate 3,165, forward strand.
ACACGGCCATCGCGATGCCCTGGGCGAAGTACGGCGCCAGCGTGGGCAGCACAGTGCCGCGCAGCGTGTTGTCGACCCAGCTCACCGTGCCTTCCAACCAGCCGACGTCGGCGACCGCGCTCTCCACGCCGCGGATGACGGCGTCCACGGCAGGGACCACCGCGGTCGTCACGGTCCGGTTGAAGATGGTGATCGGGTCGAGGATCAGGAGGGTCAGGCTGCCCAGGGCGGCCATGGTCAGCATCGCAGTGAGCAGCACGTACTTGATGGCCCGCCAGCGCGGCGAGATGTGCTGCGCCCGTCGCCGCGCACCCTTGAAGCGCACGTACTCGAGCACCGTGCCCAGCGGGCAGATCCAGCCACACCAGACACGGCCGAGCACGGTCGTGAGAACGACCGTGCCGAACGCCCAGACCATGCCGTCGATCCAACTGCGGCTCGCCATCATGGCCGAGAGCGCGGCCAGCGGGTCGAACGGGAAGAGACCCTGAGCCAGCTCGCCGGCGCCACGGTCCTGGAACATGACGAATCCCAGGGCCAGGAACAGGACGAGGAAGCCGACCTGGACAAGACGTCGCAGGCGGCGCGCGGTGCGCCGGCTCACGGCAGGGTCCTCAGACCGAAGCCTTCTTGATGCTCAGGTTGCCCAGGTCGATGCGGCCGATGCCCATGCTGGCGGCGTTCTTGAGATGGGCCACGCCGCCGGGCGAGATGCCCATGAGGTACTTGCTGGCGTAGGCGTCGGCGGCCACCACATCGGCGCTGGCGATCACCGTGTACTTGTTCCGGATACCGCCGAGGTCAGTCCCGCTGGGGCCGCCGCTGCGACGCACCCGGATGCCGTCCACGACCGTGAGGTCGGGGCGGATGGCGCTGGTGATGTCGGCGATGCGCTGGTCGAGCTCGTCGTGCAGTCCGCCCATGTTGTTGCAGCAGCCCATGAGGTTCTTGCAGCCGATCGTCACCCGGGTGGAGTGGTTCTTGACGATCGGCACGTCGATAAGGACGTCGCATTCCATGATGTCGCGATAGAACGGCCACGACTTGATGCTGCGGCCCTTCGGGATGCTGTACGTCTTGAAACGCGAGCTGCTCATCACCTGCATGTGACCGCCTGCCCTCTGCACGGCCGCCTTGATGCCGCTGGCGGAGTACGAAGCCCCGCCGCCGCACGGGTTGTCCATGACACGCACCCGCTTGGCGCCAGCGCGTAGGCACTCCTTCACCACGGTCGCGACCACGGTGGGATTGGTCGTGGTCGCGTACTTGGCGGGGTGCGCCCAGCCGATGTTGGGCTTGACGATGACGTCGTCGCCGCTGTGAACGAACTGCCCTATGCCACCCAGGTTAGCGAGCGCCGTACGGGTTATCTTCGCCACGTGGCTGCTGTTGAGGCTGCGGCCTTTGGCTACGGAGACATCGACGGCGCGACGGGCGGCGGCCTCCGCCACGCTGCCTTCGCCGGTGATGCCGTCCAGGATCTCCTCCGCGCCGGGCAGGAAGGTAACGCCCAGGGCCGCGGCGCCCATCAGCTTCAGGAAGTCCGCCCGGCTGAGCTGTTCTTCGCTCACGGTCCGCTCCTCTGTGAAACGTCTGTTGCGGGGCTTGCGCCGGTCACAGGCCCGGGGCCGGTCGCCGGCATGCTATCGCTTCGACCGATGCTAGCATGCCCCTTCCGTGGGTTCGGCGGACCCCCGTTGTCCGGATTGGTTGCGGAGGTGCGCGGGCGAGCCTTGGCCGACGTGCATTGACCCGGAGGGACCACGTCGCTGCCGTGCCCCCGCGCCGGCCACCCTGCTTCAGCGGCTTGCAACCGGTCAGGTCTCGCCCCCGCCGGAGCGCAGAGA
>CAZIGT010000237.1:0-5005 GCA_964538465.1 uncultured Thermoleophilia bacterium
GGAGCGCGTGCGTGCCGGCGGCCAGCACGCGCCTGCCCAGCTCGAAGTGAGTCGGCACGGAGGTGGCGACGACCACCGCATCCACGGACGGGTCGTCGAGCACCTGCTGCAGGTCGTCCGTGACCACGGCCCGCGGGAACTGCTTGGCCGCTTTGGCGCGCGTCTTCTCGTCGAGGTCGCAGCAGTAGGCCAGCTCGGCGTCCGGCAGCTGATCGAAGTTGCGGGCAAGGTTAGGACCCCAATAGCCCAGGCCGGTGACGGCCACGCGGACGGGAGTCTCGGCGGATTTGGCTTGAGTCAAGTAGACCACCTCATCAGAGCTTCCAGACGGTGCCTGCTCCGGGGATGCCGGCAGTGGCGTTGCGAAGGTCCACCACGAGCGGGGCGTGAGCCACCACGTCGCGGTAGTCGATGGACGAGTGGGCGGTGACGATGACGACGGCGTCGTACCCGGCCAGCCGCTTGTGATCGAGCTTCACGGAGTGGAGTTCGAACTCGCCGAGGTACGGCACGTACGGGTCGTGGTAGTCCACGGCCGCCCCGTGCCGCAGCAGGTTGCGGATGACCTTGAGCGCCGGCGATTCGCGCAGGTCGTCGATATCTGCCTTGTAGGCCGCGCCGAGCACGAGGACCTTGGCCCCGTTGAGGCTCTTGCCGCGCGTGTTGAGCGCCCGGTGCAGCTTCTCGACGCAGAAGTACGGCATGTTCTCGTTGACCTTGCCGGCGAGCTCGATGAACTCGGTCCAGAAATCGAACTCGCGAGCCTTCCAGGACAAGTAGAAGGGATCTATGGGGATGCAGTGGCCGCCGAGGCCGGGACCAGGCTGGAACTTCATGAAGCCGAACGGCTTGGTGGCGGCCGCGTCTATGACTTCCCAGACATCGACCTGCATGCGGTCACAGAGCATGGCCAGCTCGTTGACCAGGGCGATGTTGACGCTGCGGAAGATGTTCTCCAGCAACTTCGTCATCTCGGCGACCTCGGGCGTGTTCACGGGTACGAGGTGGTCGATGGCCGGACCGTAGACCTCCAGCGCCTTCTGCGTGCAGGCCGGCGTGAGGCCACCGATGACCTTGGGCGTGGTCTTGGTGGTGAAGTCCGTGCGGCCGGGGTCGACGCGCTCTGGCGAGTAGGCCAGATGGAAGTCGACCCCGGCGGCCAGCCCCGAACCCTCTTCGAGGATGGGCGCCAGAACGTCGCGCGTGGTGCCAGGGTAGGTGGTGCTCTCCAGGGTCACAAGCTGGCCGGGCCGCAGATGTGGGGCCAGGGCGGCCGCGGCCGAGGTGACTATGGTGAGGTCCGGCTCGCGGTTGGCGTTGAGCGGCGTGGGCAGGCAGATGACGGCCGCGTCGCAGTCGCTCACAGCGGCGAAGTCCGGCGTGGCGTGCACGAGCCCGGCCTTGACCAGACGCTGGAGGTCAGCCGTGGAGACATCCTGGATGTAGCTCTCGCCGGCGTTCACCTGGGCGCAACGGCCTTCGTCCGCCTCGACGCCGACCACCTGGACGCCGGCATCCGCGAACACCATGGCCAGGGGCAGGCCGACGTAGCCCAAGCCGATGACCGCGATCTTCATGAGCGGGACTCCTTCCGAGCGGGTGCTCGCGCACCGCTGTGTCGTGCGCGACCCCGGCGCGCGGGATCGCCCTGCGACGGTCGTGTCGCGTGCGGCGCGCGACCGCAGCCGCGGCGCCGCGCAACGCACGCGATTCTACCCTATGGTCGCGTCGCGACGACCGCAGCGGTGGGCACGGGCGAGGGGGGCATGGAGATGTCAGTCGTGAGACTGCCGGCCGCACGGTGCGGCGGAGGCTAGCTGGAGGCCAGGAAGTCCGCGATGGCGACGGCGATGCGGTCGCCGGCGTCGCCGGCCCCGTAGCAGTCGTCGACTGGGTCGCCGGGAGCCGCAGCGGCCAGGGCCGCCGCCATCTTCTGCGGATCGGCGTCCACCAGCACGTTCCAGCCGTGCTCCAGCGTCTCGACCCACTCGCTGGTGTCGCGCAGGGTGACGCAGGGCGTGCGCAGCATGAACGCTTCCTTCTGCATGCCGCCGGAGTCCGTGGCGACGGCGCGGGCGTTGCGGACCAGCGCCAGCGAGTCGAAGTAGCCCACCGGCTGCGTGACGAGCACCGATGCCGGGAGCCCACTCAGCAAGTCGGCTCGCTCCAGCGTGGCTCGCGTGCGTGGGTGCACGGCGAAGACCACCGGCTCGCCGAGGCGAGCCAGCGCGCCCACGATGGCCGCCAGGCGCTCCGGTGAGTCCGCGTTGGCGGGCCGGTGGACCGTGGCGAAGACGAAACGGCCTGGCTGCACCGCGAAGCGCTGCAGGGTGGCCGCCTCCGCCTCCGGGGTGAGGGCCCGCAGCGCCAGGTCGTACATCACATCCCCCACCAGGTGCACCCCGTCGGTGATGCCCTCGGCGGCGAGGTTCTCGACCGCCGTTCGGGTGGGGCAGAACAGGAGGCGCGAGAGGCGGTCGGCAAGTACCCGGTTGACCTCCTCCGGCATGCGCCGGTCGAACGACCGCAGGCCCGCCTCGACGTGAGCCACCGGGACGTGGACCTTGACGGCGGCGAGCGCGGCGGCGAGCGTGGAGTTCGTGTCGCCGTACACGAGCACGAGGTCCGGGCGCTCGGCCAGGACGGCATCCTCGACACCGACCATGATGCGTCCCGTCTGCTCGGCATGCGTGCCCGAACCGACGCCGAGAGCGATGTCGGGCGCCGGCAGGCCGAGCTGCTCGAAGAACACGCCGGCCAGCTCGTGATCGTAGTGCTGGCCGGTGTCGAGCAGAACCTCGCGTGCCACCCGCCGCAGGCACGGCGAGACCGCAGCGCACTTGATGTACTGCGGACGGTTGCCCACGATCGTCATGACGGTTGCCGGACCCATTCCTTCTCCTCGCCGGGCTGCAGCGCCGCCCGATGCGGCCGGCACCGATTCTACCGGACGGACTCATCTCACCCTGTGGTACGGTTCGTGCGGGTGAATGCCATGACTGACGTGCCTCCAGAGGATCCTCTGCCTCTCGCCGACTCAGACCTGGACGCCCGCCTCGCCTCCTGCATGCAGAGCTACCGCCTCTTCTCGCTAGACCCGGATGTCGTGCTCGCGACGGCGGCCGAGCTGCTCGCCGACGTGGCTCCGGGCGCCGAGGTCACCACCTTCGCTCTCCACCGCCTCGGCCTGCCCACGACGCTCGACCTGCCGCCGGCCCACAGAGAGCAGATCGACGAGGCAGTGACGGCACGGGCCCCGGCCGTCTCCGCGGACGGCCTCTGTCTCGTGCAGCCGCTGCTGGCCCGCCACACCGCGACCGATGTGGGACCAGCCGCGGCGCCCAAGGTCGTCGGCCTGGCCGTCCTCGAGTCGGCCGTCCCTCTCCCGCCAGCCGTCACCGCACGCGTGGCGGCACTCGCCGACCGCGCAGCCGTGGCGCTGGAGCACGCCTTGTTGTACGAGGTCCAGGCGCAGATCGCGCAGCAGCTCCAGCGCCGTCTCCTGCCCAGGGAGCAGCCGGCGCTATTGGGCGTCGAGACCGGCGTCAAGTTCTGCCCGCGCACGAAGGGCGCCGAGATCGGCGGCGATTTCATCGATTTCCTCTCTCTGAGCCCGAACCATCTGGCCGTCATCCTGGGTGACGTGGCAGGGAAGGGCATCGCCGCCGCCGCGGTGACCGTGATAGCCAAGTACGCGCTGCGTGCCATCACCGCCACGCTCAGCTGGCCGACGCGGCCTGGCGAGGCTCTGCGCGATCTGCACAACGCCCTGCAGGGCCAGCTCGACAGGGACAGCTTCGTCACCGTCGTCTTCGGCCTCATCGATGTGACCCGCCACACCCTGTCGGTAGCCAGCGCCGGGCACCCGGCGCCCTACCTGATCCACGACGGCCTGGCGCAGCAGCCGTTGATCGTCGCGGCGCCGGCCATAGCGCTGGTCGACTACTCAGAGGTGGAGCCTCTGCCGACCGAACGCCTCCCCCTGTCGCCTGGGGACACGGTCCTCTTCTTCACGGACGGGCTGAGCGAGCTTCGCGACGGGGATGGCCGGTTCTACGAGGAGGAGCGCCTGCCGCAGGCTCTCACCGAGATGGCTGCCCTGCCTCCGGACCGCCTGGTCGAGGAGCTGCACGCGGATGCCTTGGCCTTCGCGGGACATCCGCCGCATGACGACATCGCCCTGGTCGCGGTACGCCTGACCGCCTGAGGCGCTGCCTGATCAGTCAACGCATCCGTGGCGAATCGCTCAACTCCCACGTCCAGCGGCCGATGAGCCATGCACAAGGAGCGGACATCCTGACCGCCTGTTCCCGTCTGGCGAGGGGGACGTGCGGACGCCGCACCACAGCCAGGGAAGCGAGCGTGACCGCCATGGAGAGGGGCCGGAACCATCACTGGACGTGGCGGCGTCTGGCGCACGAACAGGACGGCCTGCTGCGCGAGGCGGTGTTCTTCCTCGTCCTTGTGAGCGTGTTCTCCCTGTTCATCTTCGACATCATCACCGTCGTCAGCACCCATCATGCGGTGAAGGAAGACGCCAAGCATGCGGCCAAGGTGGCAGTGACCACGTTCGTGAGCACCGGCAGCGACGCGACCGCCCAGCAAGCCGCCCTCGACTACCTCAAGGGTGAGAAGACCACGATGGTCTCCTTCACGGTGGACCGGTCGCAGGGTGTGACCGTCTATACGGTGACCGCCAAGCGCTCGACCAAGACGTTCCTGCTCAAGTACATCGCCCGTCTGCCCAAAGTGGGGCACTGGATGAACCGTCAGCTGCACCCGGTGGCCACTGCCGAGACGCGCTGACCACACGGGCGGCAAGGGTCGCCGGTGAACGGATCCCGATCGGCGGGATGCGGGCGGCGGATGGCGATCGCCGGTCCGGTCACGGTCACAGAGGGCGGGAGCAGTGGGGATTCCGAGCCGTCAGCGCGACACGCTGAGCGCGCTGCGCAGAGCGTGTGGCGCCAGGCCGTACTGCACGATGCGATCGACCAACTCCGTC
>CAZIGT010000238.1:0-4974 GCA_964538465.1 uncultured Thermoleophilia bacterium
GTCCTATCGTGCGAGGCACGGTGCCGCAGGCGCCGCCGTGACTCACATGTCGTCCGCCGTGAACCCCGTGGTCCCGCCCACCGTGCCGGCCAGCTGGTCTATCTCGCTCGCCAGCGTCTCGCGCGCTTCCGTGGCCAGATCCTGCGCCTGACGGGCCGCATCGTAGGCCGGGTCGAGATACGTGTCGGCTTCGATCCCGTAGGCGGGTGGCCAGTCGCCGCTCACCTCGTAGTAGTCCTGGAGATGGCGCATCCACTTGGCGTACTGCCGGGCCGCGGTCACCCAGTGTGCCACGGCCGCCCGGTAGGTGGCCTTGACCTGTTCGGCACGCTGATCCGCCGGCGGCGTGATGGCCTCTATCTCGCCCACGATGCTGCGCAGCCGCACCGCCTGGGCGGCCATCTGGCCGGCCGCGTTGTCGGGCGGGATCTCGGTGGCCTCGAGCTGGGCGACCACGTCCTCAGCGGCCAGCCGCTCTGCCTGAGAGGACGAGAACAGGGCCTCGAGGTTCTCGAGGAAGCCGAGCAGGGTGGAGTTCTCGCCGAGGACGGCCTCGATCTGATCGGCCACCGTGGTGAGCTGGTCGGTCGCGGCGGTGGGGAAGGGCATGGCGGGGAGGGACGGGTCAAGGGTCTCGAGCTCGCCGTAGGCCGCGATCGCGTGCTCGGCGTCTGCCAGGAGCGCGTCGATCTGCTCCTGGGTGATCTCCATGGGATCCGCGGGCAGTTCGGTGAGAGCGGTGGCCAGATCGGTGTGCGCGCTCAGCGCGGTCTGGAAGGTGGTCACTATCTCCTCGGCCTCGGGGTCGTCTACCACGATGGCGTCGGCGTCGACTTGCGCCTGCTTGAGCACATCGACGAGTGCCTGCGCCGCTTCCGCGAGGCTGGTGAAGCTCTCCGCATCCAGGGCGAGCGAGCGGAGGGCCTTCTCGAACTCCTTCTGCGTGGGGATGATGGACCCGATGATCGGGTCGACTTTCCGGGTGGCTTCCTCCTTGCCGCCGTTGCCGTAGAAGAAGCCGAAGTACACGCCGACGCCTATGGCGGCCAGCAGGACGATGCAGCCGATCACGATGATGGCGGTGCGGCCGCCGCGGCCTCCCGAGGCCGCGGTCGTGCGCGGCGGGGCAGGAGGCGGGGCGGCGGCGCACTCATGGCGACCGCGCCGCGCGCCGCACTGGGGGCAGAACTCCATTCCGGGTGCGAGGGACGCGCCGCACGAGGCACAGCCGGCGGCGGCCTCCCGCGGCCGCGCCGTTCCACAGTGGCTGCAGAACAGGTCGCCGGCTCCCGCGGCCGCTCCACAGGCGGGGCAGGACCACGGGCCGCTCTGCTCGCCGGCCGGCGGCGACTCCATGGTCGTCTCGCCGGCGTCTGTCCCGCCGCACGCCGGAGCGGACCCCGTCTGCTCGCCGGCGCCGCCGGGCTCCACGGTGGTCCGCTCGATCCCCGCGTCGCCGGCTCCCTCCGGCACTACGGTGCCGCAGTGACGCCAGAATCCGGCGCCGGCTTCAAGCGGCTTGCCGCAAGCGGCACAGTCGGGCATGGTCCCCTCCCCATCCATGGTCGCCCCCGGAGTGGAGGACGATCGCGGTCGATGCGCTCCGTGATTGTACCGTCCAAGGGGCGGGAAGATGCCTTGCGGCGGTGCAGTCGGGTATCATTGATAGCTCGTGCGTGGCGCCGGCGCCACGGATGCCGGATCCAACGGAGAGAAGTAGGTCGACGTGAGGAGTGACGAGCTCAAGCTGGGCGCGACGCGGGCCCCGCATCGCGCCCTGTTGCGCGCCCTGGCGGTCACCGACGCGGAGATGGGCCGCCCCTTCGTGGGCATCGCCAACTCTTTCAGCGAGGTGGTGCCCGGCCACATGCATCTGCGCGGCGTGGTCGACGCGGTCAAGGCAGGCGTGCGCGCCGGCGGCGGCGTGCCGTTCGAGTTCGGCGTCATGGGTATCTGCGATGGCCTGGCCATGAACCACGCCGGCATGACGTACTCACTGCCCAGCCGCGAGCTGGTGGCCGACACAGTGGAATCCATGGCCGTGGCCCACGCCTTCGACGCGCTCGTGCTGGTCCCGTGTTGCGACAAGATCGTGCCCGGCATGCTCATGGCCGCCGTGCGTCTCGACATCCCCACCGTCGTCGTCAGCGGCGGCCCCATGCTGGCGGGCAAGCTCGCCGGCCAGGTGGTGGACCTGAACAGCGTGTTCGAGGCCGTCGGCCGGCACATGGCCGGCACGCTCGACGACCACGGCCTCAAGGCCGTGGAGTGCGCGGCGTGCCCCACGTGCGGGTCGTGCTCCGGGCTGTTCACGGCCAACTCGATGAACTGCCTCACCGAGGTGCTGGGCCTGGCCCTGCCGGGCAACGGCACCGTGCCGGCGCCGTTCAGCGAGCGCATCCGCCTTGCCAAAGACAGCGGCGAGGCCGTCATGCGCGTGCTGGCGGGCGGCCTCACGCCGCGGCAGATCGTCACGGCGGTCGCCATCGACAATGCCCTGACAATAGACGCGAGCCTGGGTTGCTCGACGAACACGGTGCTCCACCTGGCCGCTGTGGCGACCGAGGCCGGCCTCCCGTTCCCGCTGGAGCGGATCAACGAGATCGCCGCCCGTGTGCCGCACATCTGCAGCATGTCGCCATCCGGGCCGCACCATCTGGAAGACCTCTACGCGGCCGGCGGCATCCAGGCGGTCATGGCCCGCCTGCTGGCTGCCGGCCATATGGATGGCTCGGCCAGGTGCGTGGCTACGCCCACGCTGGCCGATGCGGTCTCGGGCGCGGCCGTGCTCGACGACGAGGTCGTGCGGCCGCTCGACCACCCGTACCATGCCACCGGCGGCCTGGCCGTCCTCTTCGGCAACCTGGCCCCGAACGGGGCCGTGGTCAAGGAGAGCGCCGTCGCCCCGTCCATGCTGCGCCACACCGGCCCCGCTCAGGTCTTCGAGTGCGAGGCCGACGCCACGGCCGCCATCGGCGACGGCCTCATCCGCGAAGGCTCCGTGGTCGTCATCCGCAACTGTGGCCCCAAGGGGGCGCCCGGCATGCCCGAGATGCTCACGCCCACGTCGGCCATCGTGGGCCGCGGGCTGGGCGAGAAGGTCGCCCTCATCACCGATGGCCGCTTCAGCGGCGCCACGCGCGGAGCCGCCATAGGCCACGTGGCGCCGGAGGCCGCGGCAGGAGGTCCGGTCGGCCTCATCGAAGAGGGCGACACCATCAGCATCGATATCCCCGCACGCCGCTTGACCCTCGAGGTGGAAGAGGAGGAACTTGCGCGACGCAGGGCGGCCAAGCCGCCGTGGACGCCGCGCGACGGCGTAGCCGGCTATCTCGCCCGCTACCGCAGGCTGGTGAGCGGCGCCGAGAAGGGCGCCGTGCTCCAGTAGGGATCTCCCTTCGGAGCATCTCGAGCGGGCTGTGGCAGGATGGCGCCGGCGAGCGCCGTCACGACGCCGCAGTAGCGGGTGGCACCGGCGGTGCCGGCCGGGCGTGTCCCTGGTTCCGCGTCCCGTGACCGACGACCGACCTCCCCCGAAGAGCAAGCGCGGAAGGAGCCGCGTCGAGATGAAGATGAAAGGTGCGCAAGCGTTCGTCGCCTCGCTGGAAGCAGAGGGCTGCGACGTCCTCTTCGGCTTCCCCGGCGGCGTTGTGATCCCCATCTACGATGCGTTGTACGACGCCAAGAAGCTGCGTCACATACTGGTGCGTCACGAGCAGGGCGCCGCGCATGCCGCCGACGGCTATGCGCGGGCCACCGGCAAGGTCGGGGCGTGCCTGGCCACCAGCGGCCCCGGTGCGACCAACCTGGTCACCGGCATCGCGAACGCCTATCTGGACTCCGTGCCCATTGTGGCCATCACCGGACAGGTCCGCGGCGACCTCATGGGCACGGATGCGTTCCAGGAGGCCGACACGGTCGGCATCACGCTGCCGGTCGTCAAGCACTCCTACCTGGTGCACGATTCCAGCGAGATACCGCAGGTGATCCACGAGGCGTTCCACATCGCCGGCACGGGTCGTCCCGGGCCGGTGGTCATAGACATCCCGGTCAACTGCTCGCTCGGCGAGATGCAGTACAAGCCGGCCACCACCTGCGACCTGCCCGGCTACCGGCCCTCGCTGGAGGGCCACGTGAAGCAGATCCGCGCCGCAGCCAAGGCACTGATCGATGCCGAGCGGCCTGTCCTCTACGTGGGCGGCGGCGTCATATCGTCGGGCGCGTCCGCCGAGCTGGCGGAGCTGGCGCGTTTGCTGTCGGCCCCTGTGGCGTGCACGCTGATGGGCCTGGGCGCCTTCCCCGGCACCGACCCGTTGTTCCTGGGCATGCTGGGCATGCACGGGTCGGTGGCCGCCAACTACGCCGTGCACGAGTGCGACCTGCTGTTCGCCGTCGGGGCCCGGTTCGACGACCGCGTCACCGGCAAGCTGAGCGCCTTCGCGCCGCACGCGAAGATCGTGCACGTCGACGTGGATCCGGCGGAGATCGGCAAGAACGTGCGGCCGCACATCCCGATCGTTGGCGACGCCCGCCGCATCCTGGCGCACGTGGTCGAGGAGGTGCGCGTCACGGGCGTTGTGCCCGGGCGTACGGCCGCCTGGCTCGAACGCATGGACGGGCGCAAGCGGGAGTACCCCTTCCACTACGACGATACCGCGGAAGACGGTCGCATCGCGCCACAGTACGTCATCGAGCAGATCGATGCCGTCACCGGTGGCGACTGCGTGATCTGTACGGACGTGGGCCAGAACCAGATGTGGGCCACGCAGTACTTCCGGTACCGCTTCCCGCGACAGTTCATCAGCTCGGGCGGGCTGGGCACCATGGGCTTCGGCCTGCCCAGCGCCATCGGCGCCAAGGTGGGACGGCCGGACAAGACCGTCATCGACCGCAGCGGCGCCGGCGGCTTCCAGATGACCATGCAGGAGCAGTCCACCGCGGTGAACAACGAGGTGCCGGTGGTGGTCGCCCTGG